>NZ_AP019536.1:1929452-2251027 GCF_018324385.1 Ferrigenium kumadai
GGCACGGCGATCATGCCCAGCGCCAGCGCGGCGGGCAGTGCCAGCAGGAAGGTCAGGCGCAGCCCCCAGTCCAGCAGTTTCGAATACTCGGTCATGTCGTTGCTGGCGTGCAGCTTGGAAAGCGACGGCAACAGGATGGTGCCCAGCGCCACGCCCAGCATCCCGGTGGGGAACTCCATCAGGCGGTCGGCGTAATACAGCCAGGACACGCTGCCCGCCACCAGGAACGATGCGAAGATGGTGTTAAGGATGAGGCTGATCTGCGCGATGGACACGCCGAACACCGCCGGCCCCATCTGCCTGATGACTCGCCACATGCCCTCGTCCTTGAGGCTGAAGCGGATGCTCGGCAGCATGCCGATCTTTTTCAGGAACGGAATCTGGAATACCAGTTGCACGAATCCGGCCACGAACACCGCCCAGGCCAGCACCAGGATGGGTGGGTCAAAATACGGCGCCAGCCACAGCGCCCCGCCGATGAAACACAGGTTCAGCAACACCGGTGCAAACGCCGGCACCCAGAACTTGTTATAGGTATTGAGGATGCCCGCCGCAACCGCGACCAGTGATATAAAGAAAATGTAGGGCGAAGTGATGCGCAACAGCTGCACGGTCAGATCGAACTTCTCCACATCCTTGATGAAGCCCGGCGCACTGATATAAACGAGGATCGGCGCGGCGACGATGCCTACAAGCGTGACCAGGAACAGGATCAGCGCCAGCATGGTGGTAACGTGATCGACCAGCAACTTGGTCTCGTCGTGCCCCTTGCGGTTCCTGTATTCCCCGAAGATCGGCACGAATGCCTGAGAGAACGCCCCTTCGGCAAACAGGCGGCGCAGCAAGTTAGGCAGCTTGAACGCCACGAAGAACGCGTCCGTCGCCGCCCCCGCCCCGAATATCCGCGCGATCAGCACGTCGCGCACGAACGCGAGGATGCGCGAAAGCAAGGTCAGACTGCTGACGGTGGCGAGGGCTTTGAGGAGATTCATGCTGGTCGTGGACTGTCCGCTGTAAACGCCGCGCATCATACCATCGCCACTAGCACCGCCATGCCCCTCCTATCGGATGCTAAAACTGCCTATATATTTCGGCATATTGACCCACTTGCTGAGAGTAAGTAGTGTGCCTCTTGGCTGATCAACCGGGCAGGCAACCATGCCGCCTGATTTCCGCCGTTATACATTTACGACAAGGGAGCAATATAAAGTGAAGAAAGTGTACGTTGCAGTTGTAGCCATTTCTCTCAGCGCATGTTCGACCTATATGCCTCAGCGATATAGCATTAATGCGGATACGAATGTTGCCTTAAAAACGATCGATGCGGGGAACATCAACGTAGGCTCATTTAAAGGCCCTGCAAAATTCGACAATAGTTGCCGCGCTGCCGGCCCTATAGCTCCTCCTGATAGCCTAAGCTTTGAGGCCTATATCCAAAAAGCTCTTGCAGATGAACTAAAGGTAGCGGGCAAGTTCAACGATAGCACCCCCAAAGTCACGCTTAGTGGCACGGTTGAACAACTTGAATTTTCATCGTCCCGCGGATTGACCGGCGGCTCATGGGATATAGGACTCAAGGTAAGCTCCTCGAACGGAAAATCTACTTATATTTCCGAGCATTACGAATTCAACAGCGGTTTTGTCGCAGACACGGCTTGCAAACAGACCGCAGAAGCATACCTGCCGGCCGTTCAAAATCTGATTGGCAAACTCGTTAAAAATCCCGAGTTCAAATCGCTGGTAACCCCGTAACCTCAATAGATTAGCGCCCCAGCAACTGGATACCCAGGAGATTTGTCTTTCGGTATCCAGTTGTTTTAGCCATACCTCACCCCACTTAACCGCCTGTCCCTGAAAAAAGAATTTGCAAAACCTTGCGCCAGCTACTAGAATGCGCGCCTTTCGTCGTACCGAATTTTCAAGGAGTAGTCATGGCAAATAGCGCACAAGCCCGCAAGCGTGCACGTCAGGCAGTTAAACAGAATGCTCACAACAGCAGTCTGCGCTCGGAATTGCGCACTGCGATCAAGAAGGTGATCAAGGCTATCGAAGCCGGCGACAAGGCCGCTGCTCAAGCCGTTTACCAATCTTCGGTCAGCACCGTGGACAGCATCGCCGACAAGAAGATCATCCACAAGAACAAGGCTGCTCGACACAAGAGCCGTCTGTCTGCGGCCATCAAGGCAATGGCGTAATCGCCCCGTGGCATAAGCCACGAATGCTTTGATTCACCGCACAAGCCGACAGCAATGTCGGCTTGTTTGCTTTGTAGGGCTGTTTGGCTCAATATACGCTTCCTGTTTATGGCTGAACGGCGGACGAGTCCGCCGTCTTCTTTTTAGAGGTCTGTATGTCGCATGTAATGAACACTTACGCCCGCCAACCCGTCGCGTTCGAACGCGGGGAAGGCGCGTGGCTCTGGGATACCGAGGGCAAGCGCTATCTGGACGCGCTGTCCGGCATCGCCGTGAACACGCTGGGACATGCGCATCCGCGCCTCACCACCGCGCTCCATGCGCAGGTCAGCAAGCTGATCCACTGTTCCAATGTCTACCAGGTGCGCGAGCAGGAATGGCTCGCCGACAAGCTGTGCACCCTGTCCAACATGCAGGAAGTGTTCTTCAGCAACTCCGGCTGCGAGGCGAACGAGGCCGCGATCAAGCTGGCGCGCATGTACGGCCACAACAAGGGCATCGAGATGCCCAGCATCATCGTGATGGAGAAATCCTTCCACGGACGGACACTGGCCACCCTCTCCGCCACCGGCAACCGCAAGGTGCAGGCCGGCTTCGAGCCGCTGGTGAAGGGCTTCGTGCGCGTGCCCTACAACGACCTCGCCGCCATCGAGCTGGTCGCATCGCATAACCTCGACGTGGTCGCCGTGCTGGTTGAGCCGATCCAGGGCGAGGGCGGCATCCGCACGCCCGATGCGGCTTACCTGCAAGGCCTGCGCAAGATTTGCGACCAGCATGGCTGGCTGCTGATGCTGGACGAAGTGCAGAGCGGCATCGGCCGCACCGGCAAGTGGTTCGCCCACCAGCACACCGGCATCCTGCCGGACGTGATGACGCTGGCCAAGGGCCTAGGCTCGGGCGTGCCCATCGGCGCGTGCCTGACCGCAGGCAAGGCTGCCGGGCTGTTCAAGCCCGGCAACCACGGCTCCACCTTCGGCGGCAACCCGCTGGCCTGCACCGCAGGCCTGACCACGCTGAATGTTCTTGAAGAGGACAAGCTGCTGGCGCATGCCGAGCAGCTTGGGAAGTTCATTCGCGATGGCTTCACCGCACAACTCGCCGGCGTTGACGGCGTCAAGGCGATCCGTGGACAGGGGCTGATGATCGGCGTCGAGCTGGAAAAACCCTGCGGCGAACTGGTGGGCAAGGCGCTGGCGCAAGGCCTGCTGATCAATGTCACCGCCGACAGTGTGATCCGTCTGTTGCCGCCGCTCATCATGTCGCAAGATGAAGCACAGCAGATGCTGAACATCCTGTGCCCGCTGATCAAAGAATTCCTGCAATCCTGATAGGAAGCAATCATGGCAGCAAACGTAAAACACTTTTTGCAGTTCAAAGACTTCACCCGTGAGGAGTTCGAATACCTGTTCGAACGCACCCGCATCATCAAGGAACGCTTCAAGCGCTATGAGAAATACTGGCCGCTGGAAGACCGCACCCTAGTGATGATCTTCGAGAAGGCCAGCACGCGCACCCGCCTCTCGTTCGAGGCGGGCATGCACCAGCTCGGCGGCTCGGCCATCTACCTCAACACGCGCGACTCCCAGCTGGGGCGCGGCGAGCCGGTGGAAGACGCCGGGCAGGTGATCTCGCGCATGAGCGACATCGTGATGATCCGCACCTTCGAACAGAGCATCATCGAACGCTTCGCGGCCAACTCGCGCGTGCCGGTAATCAACGGTCTGACCAACGAATACCACCCCTGCCAGGTGCTGGCCGACATCTACACCTATATCGAGCATCGCGGCTCGATCAAAGGCAAGACCGTGGCGTGGATCGGCGACTCGAACAACATGTGCAACACCTGGCTGCAGGCCGCCGAGATCCTGGACTTCAACGTCCATGTCTCGACCCCGCCGGGCTATGAAGTCGAACCCGAACGTGCCGGCTTGTTCGGCGAAGACCACTATGAAGAATTCGCCGACCCGATGGAAGCCGCGCGCGGCGCCGACCTGGTGACCACCGACGTGTGGACCAGCATGGGCTACGAGGCCGAGAACGAGGAGCGCCTGAAGGCCTTCGCCGACTGGCAAGTGGACGGCGACATGATGCGCGTCGCCGCCAAGGACTCCGTATTCATGCACTGCCTGCCCGCGCACCGCGGCGAGGAAGTCTCCGCCGAGGTCATCGACGGCCCTCAAAGCGTCGTGTGGGACGAGGCGGAAAACAGGCTGCACGTACAAAAAGCCCTTATGGAATATTTACTGTTGGGAAAAATAAACGGCTAAGCGAAGCGATACTCGATGGGTGCAGCCTGTTTCGGCGAAGGCTAACTTGCGCAGCAAGTTGAACCGCGTAGCGGTGGCCGAAGCCAAAATCGGCCGCTATTGAAAATAGATGCACATGAAAGATTCCCTGAAGCCGGGCATACGCTACGAACATAAGTTCGTGGTTCCCCCGACCAAGACGGTGCCCGCGCTGTATCCGGAATCGCCCGAGTTCCAAGCCATGCCGGAGGTGTTCGCCACCGGTTACATGGTCGGGTTTCTGGAATGGGCATGCATCATGTGCATCAAGCCCCACCTGAACTGGCCGCAGGAGCAATCGCTGGGCACCCACATCAATGTCAGCCACGAGGCGGCCACCCCGCCGGGACTGGAAGTAACGGCGACGGTGGAAGTGACTGCGGTCGAAGGACGACGCGTCACCTTCGCCGTCTCGGCGCACGACGGCGTGGATGTTATCGCACAAGGCACCCACGAGCGCTTCGTGGTCGACAAAGAGAGATTCGACAACAAGGTGCGCGACAAGCGCGACAGAAAACAAGCAAACTGATCTTTAATTAACGGGTATCAATCATGAGCGACATCAAAAAAGCCGTCCTGGCCTACTCCGGCGGACTCGACACCTCGGTCATCCTCAAGTGGCTGCAGGACACCTACCAATGCGAAGTGGTCACCTTCACCGCCGACCTCGGCCAGGGCGAAGAGCTGGAACCCGCACGCCAGAAGGCACTGAAGTTCGGCATCGCGCCGGAAAGCATCTTCATCGATGACCTGCGCGAGGAATTCGTTCGCGACTTCGTGTTCCCGATGTTCCGCGCCAACACCGTTTACGAAGGCGAATACCTGCTCGGCACCTCGATCGCGCGTCCGCTGATCGCAAAGCGCCTGATCGAGATCGCCACCATGACCGGCGCACAGGCCATCTCGCACGGTGCGACCGGCAAGGGCAACGACCAGGTGCGCTTCGAGCTGGGCGCATACGCGCTGAACCCGAACATCAAGATCATCGCGCCGTGGCGCGAGTGGGATCTGCTCTCCCGCGAGAAGCTGCTGGCCTATGCCGAGAAGCACGGCATCCCCATCGAGATGAAGCACAAGCAAGGCGGCTCCCCCTACTCCATGGACGCGAACCTGCTGCACATCTCCTATGAAGGCCGCCATCTGGAAGACCCAGCCGCCGAGGCAGAAGAGTCAATGTGGCGCTGGACCGTGTCGCCGGAGAAGGCACCGGATGCTGCCGAATATCTGGACATCGAATTCGAGCGCGGCGACATCGTCGGGTTGAACGGCACGAAGATGTCGCCCGCACAGATCCTGACCAAGCTGAACGAGCTGGGCGGCAAGCACGGCGTCGGCCGCCTCGACCTGGTCGAGAACCGCTACGTCGGCATGAAGTCGCGCGGCTGTTACGAAACCCCCGGCGGCACCATCATCCTCAAGGCGCACCGTGCCATCGAATCCATCACCCTGGATCGCGAAGTCGCCCACCTGAAGGACGACCTGATGCCGCGCTACGCCAGCATGATCTACAACGGCTACTGGTGGAGCCCGGAACGCCGCGCGATCCAGACCCTGATCGACCACACGCAACAGACCGTCAACGGCTGGGTGCGCGTCAAACTGTACAAGGGCAACGTGATCGTCGTCGGCCGCGACTCCAAGACCGATTCGCTGTTCGACCCGACCATCGCCACTTTCGAGGACGACAAGGGCGCGTACGACCAGAAGGACGCGGGCGGCTTCATCAAGCTGAACGCGCTGCGCATGCGCATCGCCGCCAATCTCAAGAATCGCAAATAAGAGGAAATATCAACATGTCGGACAAATTCGATAACGTCAGCGTGGGCAAAAAGGCCAACGTATTCTTCGACGGCAAGTGCGTGTCGCACTCGGTGTTCTTCCCGGACGGCTCGCGCAAGACCGTGGGCGTCATCCTGCCGGGCAGCCAACTTACCTTCAACGTCGGCGCGCCAGAACTGATGGAAATCACCAGCGGCACCTGCGACGTGAAGATCGCAGGTGAAGCAGCGTTCAAGACCTACACCGCGGGCACCAGCTTCAAGGTTGCGGAGAACGGTAGTTTCGACATCCATGCAAAGGATGAGGTGAACTACGTTTGCAGTTTTGGTTGATACTGACCTGAGACGGTAAGTATCAACCGCAACGCACCGCTTCGCGGTGCGTTGCGGTTAACCCAGTAAGGAGATTCGTTATGCCATCTTTCGACATCGTTTCCGAAGTAGAAAAGACAGAAGTCAAGAACGCGGTCGAGCAGACCAACAAGGAAGTCAGCACGCGCTTCGACTTCAAGGGTAGCGACGCTCGCGTCGAACAGGCCGAACTGGTGCTGACCGTCCATGCCGACAATGAATTCCAGCTCGACCAGGTGCAGGACATCCTGAACGGCAAGCTGACCAAGCGCGGCGTGGACATCAAGTGCCTGGAGATCAGCGACAAGGTCGAGAAGGTCAGCGGCAACAAGGTCAAGCGCAGCTGCACCGTGAAGGTGGGCGTGGAGATCGAGCTAGCGAAGAAGATCGTCAAGCTCATCAAGGACAGCAAGATGAAAGTGCAGGCCAGCATCCAGGGCGACACAGTGCGCGTAACCGGCAAGAACCGAGACGACCTGCAGGCCGCAATCGCCTTCATCAAGAAATCCATCACCGACTTCCCGCTGCAGTACCAGAACTTCCGCGACTAACCACCCCACAGGAGGGCAGGCCATGTTTGAGAACGTTGCTGCAAGTCTTCGCCGCGTTACCATTCCCGCCGCTGTCCTCCTCTGCAGCCTGAACTGCACGGCGCACGCCGCCGACGCGACACCCTCCTATCCCATGATGGTGCTCGACGACGTCAAGCATGTCGTCACCGCCCCGGCGCGCTGGGAGAAAGACGACTGGCAGGACTTCGGCCTCGCCACCCTCGCCGTGGTCGGTACTGCCGCCATCGTCGATCGCCCGCTACGCAGGGAGATGCTCCGCCGTCGTGGCAACAACCGCTTCATGCGCGACGTAGAGCGCTTTGGTGCGGAATATTCGCTGGGCGTGCTGGGCGGCTTCTACGTCGCGGGCGCGTTGATGGAAAACGACAAGGCCCTCAATGTCGCACAGGACGGTCTCGCCGCCAGCATCATCGCCAGCGGCATCGTCACCCCTGTGCTGAAATTCGCCACAGGCCGCAGCCGCCCCAACCAGAACCAGGGTTACACCAACTTCCGCCCGTTCAGCGGCGCTGCATCCTTCCCGTCTGGGCATACCACACAGGCCTTCGCCGTGGCCTCTGTCGTCGCTGCCCACTATGACGAAACCTGGGTCAAGTGCACTTCGTACTCCATCGCCGGGCTGGCCGGTCTGGCCCGCACTTACCACGACGCCCACTTCGCCTCGGACGTGCTGGCCGGCGCGCTGATCGGCACACTGGTCGGCCAGAGCGTCGTCGCCCACAACCAGACCCTGCGTTCGGGCAAGCTGGTGCTGCTGCCCGAGATTGCGCCGGGCATGGTTGGCGTGCGCGTAGCCGGCAACTTCTAACACTTCCCCGAACAAGACGGCTTAGGTATTTTGCCCATTGCCGCTGCAATACGCCTGGGCGACAATGCGGGCCCACAACTCTTTCTATCCGGAGGCCGATCATGCAACGTATCACCGTGCAAATGAACCACATGCTGGCCCTTCTGTTCGCCGGGATGCTTGCGGCCGGCCCCGCGCTTGCCGACAAGCCGGAATGGGCTGGAGGAGGCAAATCGGGAAAGCAGGAACAACAACGCGAAGGCGATCAGGGACACGACAAGGGAGATAAACGGCGCGATGGGAGCGGGCATTTCGACGACCATCAGCGCACGCTCGCCCATGACTACTTCGCCGGGCAATTCCGACAAGGCCGCTGTCCACCCGGCCTCGCCAAAAAACACAACGGCTGCATGCCGCCCGGACAGGCAAAAAAATGGTCGATGGGCAGGCCGCTGCCGCGCGGCGTAATTTTCTACGACCTGCCACCCCGGCTCGCGAGGGAGCTCGGAGAGCCGCCCGCAGGACACCGCTATGTGCGCGTGGCGAGCGACATCCTTCTGATCACGATAGGGACCGCGATGGTGGTGGACGCGATCGAAGACCTGGGACGCATGTAAGCATGGAGCATGAAGACACGGCCGCAACGAAGGGAGCGGCCAACAGCATCGACGCCCACATCGAATTCAGTTTCAAAGGGGAGACCTACTCGCTGACATCCACGCTGGACCTCGACCGGATGCTGGACAAGTACATCGAACCGCCATCGCTGCATCACGTGCTCGCGGTCGAGCACGGCATCAGTACCTATTCCTACCTCTACGAGGTGATGGAGGTAGAGGAAATCGAGTTCGACAATCCCAAGGGCCTCGCCGTGCAGTTCCTGCATGACGGCGTGTTCGATCTGGAAGGCTTTGCCGCGCAGCGGGGGGACAGCCAGATGCTCGACTCGCTGCAGGCCATCGCATTGCGCGAAATGGGCATCGAGAACCTCGAGCAGCATCCGAAACTCAAGAGCGCATTGATCCAGGCATACCAACTCGGAATGGAAGCATGAAAACCGCACTGATACTTTTTGCCGACGGCAGCGAAGAGCTCGAAGCCGTCACCGTCATCAACCTGCTGCGCCGCGGCGGCGTGACTGTCGTCTTCGCGGGATTGCACGAAGGCCCGCTGCGCGGCAGCCGCGGCACGGTGCTGGTGCCCGACACCACGCTGGACGATGTGCTGGACCATGACTACGACATGGTCGTGCTGCCCGGCGGCCAGCCCGGAACCAACAACCTCAAGACCGACGCGCGCGTGCTCAAGCTGGTGCGCCGAATGCACGAGGCGGACAAATACGTCACCGCGATCTGCGCCGCCCCCTCGGTACTCGCCACCGCCGGCCTGCTCGACGGCAAGCACGCCACCAGCTTCCCCGGCTCGCTCGATCCCTTCCCGAAAGTCCTGCGCGAGCCGCTGGCCGTAGTGGAAGACGGCAAGCTCATCACCTCGCGCGGGCCGGGCACGGCGATGGATTTCGCCCTGACATTGGTAGAGCGGCTCGTTGGTCACGCCAAGCGGATGGAAGTCGAGGACGGATTGGTGCGATAAGTGCGAGTGGAGTCATCCGTTCGCCCTGATGAAACTACTAGCCATTCGACTAGGCCGTTAAAAAACAACGGCCAAGTCGCTGGTTATCACCACGAACGGATTAAATCATTCCTTTCCTGATATCAACGCCTTGTTCACAAAACTCCCGCCCGCCGTCACCGCCCTGTTGCTGCAATTCGCCGCCTTCGCGCTCGCCGTCTTGAGCTTGCGCGTTGCGGGCCAGCAAGTCTCGGCACTGACCTTCGCCCTGCTGTGCGGCGCCTATGCCGCAGCCTTCAGTTACTTCGCCGGGCTGGCGAGCTGGTGGCTGACGATCCAGTTCGCCTTCGTCCCCGCGCTGGTGCTGATGCTCGCGTTCGACATCCCGTCCGGCTTCTTTCTCGCGGCCTTCCTCGTCCTGCTGGCGGTGTACTGGAGCACATTCCGTACCCAGGTACCGCTGTACCTTTCGAGCAACAAGGTGTGGCAGGCGCTGGAGGATTTACTGCCGCAGCAGAAACCCGGTGCAGACTTACGTTTCGTCGACCTCGGCTCCGGCCTCGGAGGCGTGCTAACCCACCTCGCAAGCGTCCGTCCGGACGGCCAATACACCGGCGTGGAATCCGCCCCCCTGCCCTTCCTGTGGAGCTGGCTGCGCATCAGGCTCGGCGGCCATAGCAACTGCAAAGTGCATTGGGGCAGTATCTGGGATGACAAGCTGGGGGCCTGCGACCTGTCGCAATACGATGTGGTGTTCGCCTATCTCTCCCCCGTGCCGATGGAACGCCTGTGGCACAAGGCCCGCGCCGAAATGCGCCCCGGCAGCGTGTTCGTCAGCAGCACCTTCGCCGTGCCGGAACAATCGCCGCACGAGACCGTGCAGGTGGACGACCTGCACCGGTCCACACTGCTGGTGTGGCGCATGTAATTCACATGGGAGTAGACAAATGCTGAGCGAAGATGAACGGAAAGCCACGCTGGACGCCATCGAGAGAGTCCGTCAGAGCGCGGTCAACCACCTCAGCTCTAACCGGGGTGCGTCGTTCGCAGTCGACTTTGTCGCGAACCTTCACCGCTCCGTGGACAAGATCACACAGCAGGCGGGAGATCATGGCCAAAAGACGGAATGCAAAGCCGGTTGCGCGTGCTGTTGCAGCGTCCGCGTCGAGGCGAGCGAACCCGAGATCTTCCGCATCGCACGCGAGGTGAGGAAGCGCCCGCCCGCGCAAGTCGCTGCCCTGATCGAACGCCTGCAAGGCTTTGTGGCCGCAGCCGCTGCCGACGACGCCCCCTCACGCCGTGACTGCACTTTCCTCGAGGAGCAGCTCTGCTCGATCTACGAGGTCCGCCCTGCCGTATGCAGGAGGGCGCACTCCCTTTCCTCGGAACGCTGCCAAAGCTTCGCCCCCGAGATCCCGCAAAATCTGGGGATGCTCCTGGGTGTCAATGCCCTCATGCATGGAACATCCAAGGCATACCGCGAGATCGGGCTTCGTTCATCGTCTCATGAACTGAACAGTGCCGTCCTGCTGGCGCTGACCGACGAGACCACCGAGGCAAGATGGCACGAGGGCGAATCCGTATTCCCCAAAGACTGAGCCCCAGCCTACATACTTCCCCTCGTTGGTAGTCCCTCTTGGCGGGACTACAATCCCCCATCTCCCGACAGGAGCAAGCCATGCCCCGATACCTTGCCTCCGATGTATCCGTCCGCGAAGCCTGGGCCTGGGCGATGTATGATTTCGCCAACTCGGGCTACACCACCATCGTCATCACCGCCATCTTCAACGCCTATTTCGTCGCGGTGGTGGCGGAGGATGCGCCGTGGGCGACGCTGGCCTGGACGCTGTCGCTCGCGCTCTCTTACGCGCTGATCGTGCTGACTGCGCCACTGATCGGGGCGTATGCAGATGCCTATGCGGCAAAGAAACGCCTGCTGCTGCTCACCACCGTCGGCTGCGTAGCGTTCACCGCCGCGCTCGCCTTCGCCGGGCCGGGTGGCCTGTGGATCGCGATTCCGTTGCTCGTGCTTTCCAACTTCTTCTACGGCAGCGGCGAGAACCTGATCGCGGCGTTCCTGCCGGAGCTGGCGCGCGAGGACGCCATCGGCAGCGTTTCAGGCTGGGGCTGGAGCCTGGGCTATGTGGGCGGGCTGGTCAGCCTCGGCGCCTGCCTCGCCTATGTGAACTGGGCGCAGACGCGCGGCGACACCGCCGCAGACTTCGTGCCCGTCACCATGCTGATCACGGCGGCGCTGTTCGCCCTGGCGAGCGTGCCCACCTTCCTGATACTCAAAGAGCGCGCGCAGCCCCAGCCTCACCTCGCGGGGATGAACATGGTGCAGGAGTCCTTCGCGCGGCTGGCGCAGACGGTCCGCCATGCGGCCCGCTACCGCGACCTGTGGCGCTTCCTCGTCTGCACGGTGTTCTACCAGGCTGGCATCCAGGCGGTGATCACGCTCGCGGCGATCTACGCGCAGCAGGCGATGAAGTTCGACACGCAGCAGACGCTGATGCTGATCTTCGTGGTCAACGTCACTGCCGCCGTCGGAGCCTTCGCCTTCGGCCATCTGCAGGACCGCATCGGCCACATCCCCGCCATCGCGCTCACGCTGTTCGGCTGGCTGGTGATGGTGGTGCTGGCATGGGCGGCGGAAGGGCCGGGGCTGTTCTGGGTGGCGGCCAACATCGCGGGGCTGTGCATGGGCGCGAGCCAGTCGGCGGGCCGTGCGCTGGTGGGCCTGTTCTCCCCCGTCTCGCGCCGCGCGGAATTCTTCGGCCTGTGGGGGCTCGCGGTGAAGCTCTCCGCCATCCTCGGCCCGGTGACCTACGGGCTGGTGAGCTGGCTCACGCACGGCGACCACCGCCTGGCGATCCTCATCACCGGCAGCTATTTCCTGATCGGGCTGCTGATCCTCGCGGGTGTGGATGCAAAGCGCGGACACAAAGCGGCCATGGAAGACACCTGAGGGTACGCTGAACAAAGTTGTCGTTCCCCCTTCACGCCTTGCCTGCTTACCCCATTGCGCGGGAATGACGATTTATTCAGTGCTCCCTAAGTCAGATGAGCCTCCGCAAACGCAGCATGCGCACCACCTGATACGCAGCCAGGGCCGCCAGCAGGTGTTTCAGCGTGTGGCCGCTGACGATCTGCCAGAGGGAAAAGATGTGACGGTCGAGCAGCTCGGCGGCCAGCGCGGCGCCGTACAGCATGACGACGCGGTAGAGGTCCTCGCCGCGGCGGTAGCGAGGCGGGAATAAATGCATCATCAGCAGGATCGCGAGCAGCACATAGAGCTGGAACGCGAAATAGGGCAGCACGTTCCCGGCACCGCGCATCTCGCTCCACAGCCAATACCAAACCGTACCCGCGCCCGTTGCAAACAATGGCGGCAACGCCACCAGCCCTGCCCTGAAGCTAATGCGCTCCGCGATCACGGCGGACAGCAGCGCGGCGAAGCAGATGTTGATCGGCAGGCGGTCCCAGAACAGCCGCGCGTCGTCCGGCGCGAAGTGGTACCAGGCCGAGCCGAAGGCGGTGGTGGCCAGCGCGATGAAGAACAGCACATACGGCCAGCGCTCTTTGCTGTCAGCAAACGAAGCGGAATGCAGCGCGATCAATCCGAGCGCTGCGACAACGAGAAACGCAAGGTTGGAAACCACATCGAGGAAATTCGGCATGCCAAAGAAGACGCGCGCATCCGCGAAATGGTGGTATTCCTGCGGCTGCGGGATTGGCGGCAGAAGCATCAACGCAAGCGCGACGGCGCATGCCGGCAACAGGAGCGCAACCCAGCCGCGCCTCATCGTCCGTCCCCCGCCAGACAAAGCGGGCACCGCCCCCTCGCGATGCGGGGAAGCCAGTAAGTTCGACAGTTCGTTGCTACGGCCATGCCACACCTCACCGTTTTGCCATAAGTGATATGCTGCGCTCCTGAATTCTGTGTCGGTCACCTGTGCAACATCGCGTAGGGAGAACGGACTTGAACGAACGACAGGATACTCCCGCAACGGATACCCGCAGCAGCACATCCGACGTGCTGCTGGAGACCGTGCGCCGCTTCGCCGCCGAATCACGCGCCCGCTCCGGTGGAGAGATGCCGGTCTCGCTGGACAGTTCCCTCGAGAAGGATCTGGGACTGGACAGCCTGGGTCGCGTGGAACTGCTGATGCGCGTCGAGCGCGCGTTCGGCGTCAGCCTGCCCGAGCATCTGCTGGCCAGCGCCGAGACGCCGCGCGACCTGTTGCGATCGGTGCTGGCCGCATCCCCCGCCACTGCTGCAGCGGCAGCCATGCCACGACGCGAGATGCCTGAGCGAGTGGAATCCGAACCCTCTGCCGCGCTCACGCTGACCGAAGCGCTCGACTGGCACGTGCGCGCCCACCCTCAGCGCACGCACATCATCCTGCTGGACGAAACCGGAAACGAAACTCCCATCACCTACGCCGAACTGCGCGACAGCGCAGCAGAGATCGCCGCAGGCCTGCTCGAACGCGGGCTACAACCCGGCCAATCGGTGGCGCTCATGCTGCCCACGGGCCGCGATTATTTCCGCTGCTTCTTCGGCGTGCTGCTTGCGGGCGGCGTGCCCGTGCCCATCTACCCTCCCGCCCGCCCCTCGCAGATCGAAGACCATCTGCGCCGCCATGCCGGCATCCTCTCCAACGCGCTCGCCGCGATGCTGATCACCGTGCCGGAAGCCAAGGCCGTGGCGCGATTGCTCCAGGCTCAGGTGGAAACCCTGCACGCCGTGGTCACCGCGGACGAGCTGACCGTCGCCGGGCAACAGGTGCTGGACTATGCGCTCCAGCCGGGACAGGTCGCGCTGCTGCAATACACTTCGGGCAGCACCGCCAATCCCAAGGGCGTCGCCCTCACCCACGCCAACCTGCTCGCCAATATCCGCGCCATGGGGCAGGCCGCACAAGTCGGCTCCACCGACGTGTTCGTGAGCTGGCTGCCGCTGTACCACGACATGGGGCTGATCGGCGCATGGCTGGGCAGCCTGTATTACGCCATGACGCTGGTGGTGATGTCGCCGCTCACCTTCCTCGCGCGGCCGGAGCGATGGCTATGGGCGATCCACAAGTATCGCGGCACGTTCTCGGCCTCGCCCAACTTCGGCTACGAACTCTGCATGCGCAAGATCCCGGACGAAGCTCTTGAGGGACTCGACCTGTCAGGCTGGCGCTGGGCCTTCAACGGCGCCGAGCCGGTCAGCCCGGACACGCTCGCGAATTTCGCGCAGCGCTTTGAACGCTACGGCCTGCGCCGTGAAGCGCTCGCCCCGGTGTACGGGCTGGCGGAATGCTCGGTGGGTCTGGCCTTCCCTCCCCCTCTGCGCGGGCCGCTGGTCGACCGCATCAAGCGCGACAGCTTCACGCGTTCGGGCCGCGCGGAACCCGCGGCTGATGAAGAGACGGATGCACTGCGCTTCGTCGCCTGCGGCCGTCCCCTGCCTGGCCACCAGATCCGGATCGTCGACGCCACGGGCCGCGAAGTGAGCGAGCGCGTCGAAGGACGGCTCGAATTCAAGGGGCCATCCACCACCTCCGGCTACTTCCGCAACCCCGAGCAGAACCGGCTGCTGTTCCACGAAGAGTGGCTCGATTCCGGCGACTATGCCTACTTCGCCGAGGGCGACGTCTATCTCACCGGCCGAGCGAAGGACATCGTCATCCGTGCCGGACGCAACATCTATCCCCACGAACTGGAAGAGGCTGTGGGCAACCTCGCCGGTATGCGCAAGGGTTGCGTCGCGGTGTTCGGCAGCCAAGACCCGGTGTCCGGCACGGAACGGCTGGTGGTGATGGCCGAGACGCGAGAGACCGACAAGCAGAAACGCGAAGAGCTGCGCGGCCGCATCAACGCGCTGACGCTGGACATGCTGGGCATGCCCGCGGACGACATCGTGCTGGCACCCATGCATGGCGTGCTCAAGACCTCCAGCGGCAAGATCCGCCGCACAGCCTGCCGTGAACTATATGAAAAAGGCGCGGCGCCCGAGCGCGCGGTGTGGTGGCAGGTGGTACGGCTCGTGTGGGCCGGACTGCTGCCCGAGTTGCGCCGCGGCATCCGCGTCGCGGCAGACCTGCTCTACGCCGCATACGTGTGGTCGCTGTTCTGGGTGATGGCGCCGCTGACCTGGCTGGCCGCCGCGCTGCTGCCGCGCCCCGCCTTGAGCTGGGACGCGAGCGGCATCATGGCACGACTGTATGCGCGCCTGACGGGCACGCCGCTCGCTGTGGGCGGGCTGGAGAACCTGCCCGCCATGCCCTGTGTGATCGCGGCCAACCACGCGAGCTATCTCGACGGCATCGTGATGGTCGCGGCGCTGCCGATCGAGGGCAGGCAATACGGCTTCGTCGCAAAGAAGGAACTGCTGAACAAGTTCCTTCCGCGCGTCTTCCTGCGGCATATCGGCACGGACTTCGTCGAGCGCTTCGATCCGCAACGGGGGGCGGCGGACGTGCAGCTGGTCGCGGCCTCGCTGCGCGCGGGCCACAGCCCGGTGTTCTTCCCGGAAGGAACCTTCGACCGCAAGCCCGGCCTGCTGCCCTTCCGCATGGGCGCCTTCGTGGTGGCCTCAGAAGCGGGCGTGCCCGTCGTGCCTGTCGTGATCCGCGGCACGCGCTCCATGCTGCGCTCCGGCCACTGGTTCCCGAGACGTGGCGCGATCTCCGTCACGCTGTGCGCCCCCATCCATCCGGACGGCAACGACTGGGCCGCAGCCATTCGCCTGCGCGATGCGACCCGCGTGGAAATCCTGCGCCTGTGCGGGGAGCCAGACCTGGCATCGGGAGAGAAGACGCCGGTTCAAGCGCGATAAGGGGACCGCAATGGAACCACAACGTCGAAACTACATTTTGAGGTGGGTCGCCGTGCTACCCGGCGCTCTGCTTTGTGTAGTTCTTGTGCTATTCCCGATCCATTGGGTTGTCATGCTCATTCAGCATTTCGGCACAAGTTCTGACGACAGTGGCAGCGGCAGTCCTCTCAGCATCTACTACTATTTGGCAGCGATTCCCCCAGATGTACTCGAATACTTCGGCAGAGCTTTCTTTGCTCCATTTGTGCTAATTGTCGCAGGTGCCAGCATCGCCCCAAGGTTCAAATTCCAAACGGGCATCGCATTGGCTATCGCTATTGGGTTTCTGTATGGCGTAGCTGCCACCATGATTGCCAGCGACATCTCAGATGGTCTCTATACCCCTGAGCGTTGGCTGCATTTGGGAATTACCATATTGCTTGCTATTAGCGGTATTGCTGCCGGTCTATTTCAGGCCAACAAAGCAGAAAGGCCATCCAAGTCAGACGATTCCGCGGCGAAGCAATAATCACCGCAAATTATTTATTTCAGGAAGTCTGCCACCGCCTCCGCATCGAACGGCCAGCCCAGTTCCGCGTCATTGTCGGCGCGCCGCAGCACCGGGATGCGTATGCCGTATCTCTCCAGCAGTTCGTCGTCTTCGGCAATGTCGATGTGTTCCGCGGCGAGTCCCGCCTCATGCAGGATCGCCTCGGCCTGCTCGCACAGGTGGCAGCAGCTGGTACCGTAGAGAGCGAGTGCGGTCATCCGCGCAGATTGACGATGGGCCAGCCGTGCTGTTCGGCGTGGGCGCGCAGGGTGGCGTCCGGATTCGCCGCGACGGGATGCTTCACCATGCGCAGCAGCGGCAGGTCATTGAGCGAGTCGCTGTAGAAAGTGCTGTCGGCGAAACCGTCCAGCGTCCAGCCGCGTTCGGCGAGCCAGCTCTCCAGCCGCGTGATCTTGCCCTCGCGGAACGATGGTACGCCCGCAACTCCACCGGTAAATTCGCCGTCCTTTTGCTCCGGGTCGGTGGCAATCAGGTGTTCGATGCCGAACTCGTGCGCGATGGGCGCGGTGACGAAGCTGTTGGTCGCGGTGATGATGACGCACACGTCGCCCGCCGCCTGATGTTTCGCCACCAGCTCACGCGAAGGCTTCGTGATCATCGGCATCACCTTGTCGCGCATGAACTGTTGGTGCCATTCATCCAGCGTCTTGCGCGAGTGGCGCGACAGCGGCTTCAACTGGAAGTCGAGGAACTCGTGGATGTCCAGCGTGCCCTGCTTGTACTGCTCGTAGAAATGCAGGTTCTTCGCCTCGAACAGCTCGCGGTCGAGCACGCCGATGCCGATGAGGAATTGCGACCACTCAAAGTCGCTGTCACCGTTAAGCAGAGTGTTGTCTAAGTCGAATAAGGCAAGATTCATTTCAATTCCGGTTTCATTTCGAAAATTTTGTGCCATCACGTAGGGGCGCGATTCATCGCGCCCCTACAGAGCTTGCATCACTTCCTTGAGCAGCGGCACCGACGGCGCGCGGTGCAGGCGCAGCGAATGTTCGTCCAGCGCATCGAGCACCGCCATCAGGCTGGGCAGGTCACGCCGTCCGTGGCGCAACAGGTACTGCGTGACTTCCGGCGGCAGCGCGAAGCCGCGCGACTGCGCATGCTGCGTCAGCGCCTGCGCCTTTTCTTCGTCGCTCAGGCCGTGCAGTTGGTACACCAGCCCCCAGCCCAGGCGAGTGCGCAGGTCGTCGCGCAGATTGAGATGCAGCGGCGATGCCTTGCCGCTCACCAGCAGCATGCCGCCGCTGTCGCGCATCTGATTGTAGAGATCGAACAACTCGATCTGTGCCTCATCGTCGAGCAGTTCGACGTCGTCCACCGCCACCATATCCGCCGGCTGGGGAACGCTGCCTTTCGTATAGACTGCATCGCATTGCGCCCCCTGTGCGGCAGCCACGCAGGCTTGCAGCAGATGGCTCTTGCCGCTGCCCTCCTCGCCCCACAGGTAGATGCTCCGCTCGCCGCCGCCCGCAAGCGCCTGGCGCAGCGCGGCAATCAACTCCGCATTGCGTCCCGCGACGAAATTTTCGAGCGTCGGCTGACTCTCGGGGGAAATGTCGAGCAGCAGCTGACTCATGTTTTTTGGTACATCTCGCTGGTGAGATAGGCGGCCTTCGCATGGCGCAGCGCGACCAGCAGCACCGCAGCGAGCGGCAAGGCCAGCAGCACACCGAAGAAGCCGAATAGCTGGCCGAACGCCATCAGCGCGAAGATCACCGCCAGCGGGTGCAGGCCGATGCGATCGCCGACCAGCCAAGGCGTGACGACCATGCCTTCGATCAACTGCCCCGCGCCGAACACCGCCCACACCAGCAGCACGCTGCCGAAAGCGGTGAACTGCATCGCAGCCGCCAGCGTCGCAAGCAGCAGGCCGAGGATCATGCCGAGATAGGGAACGAACACCAGCATGCCCGCGACGATGCCGATGGGCAACGCGAACTCCAACCCGGCCAGCCACAGTCCCACGACATAGAACACGCTCATCAGCAGCATCACGGAAATCTGTCCGCGCAGGAATTCGGCGAGGATGGCATCCACTTCCATGGCGATCTCGCGCACCTTGGCATGCCACTGGCGAGGTACTACCTGATCAATATGAGCGACCATCTCGTTCCAGTCGCGCAGCAGGTAGAACATCGCCACGGGGATCAGCAGCAGATTGACCAGCAGCGCGACCAGCGCGCCGGTGCTACCGCCGATAATCGGCAGTAGCTTGGCTGCGGCGCCGCCCGCGCTTTGCCAGTGACTCAGCAAGGCGTTCTTTACCGCTTGGCTGTCCCATTGCAGTTCGGCACCGAACCATTGCTGCAATTGCGGCAACAGATTCACGCGCGCCGCCTCGATCCAGTCCGGCAACCGTGCCAGGAACAGGCGGGTTTCCTTTTCCAGCAGCGGCAGCATGATGAGCAGGAGCAGGATGAACAGCAGCAGCAACCCGCCCATCACCAGCACCACCGCGCCCGTGCGCGGAACCTTCCAGCCGCACAGCCGCTGCACCAGCGGATTGCAGATGTAGGCGAGGATCGCCGCAGCGACGAACGGTGTCAGGATGGGCCCCAGCAGGTACAGCAGCACGGCAACGACGGCAGCCACTGACAGCCATTGCACGGCGGCGAAGCGGGATAAGGTCATTTCGGGTAAAATTCGCGGCAAAAACGTGCTGCACTTTACCTTTTAGAAAGCGAGAACTCAACTTGAGCCAGAACAATTCCCTCTCCTATCGCGATGCCGGCGTCGATATCGACGCGGGCGACCAACTGGTCGAGAACATCAAACCCTACGCCAAGCGCACCATGCGTCCCGAGGTCCTTTCCGGCATCGGCGGCTTCGGCGGTCTTGTGGAGATCTCGAAGAAATACAAGGAACCCGTGCTGGTGTCCGGCACCGACGGCGTCGGCACCAAGCTGAAGCTTGCGTTCGAGCTGAACCGCCACGACACCGTCGGCATCGACCTCGTCGCGATGAGCGTCAACGACATCCTGGTACAGGGCGCTGAACCGCTGTTCTTCCTCGACTACTTCGCCTGCGGCAAGCTGGACGTGCCCGCGGCCACCGATGTCATCAAGGGCATCGCCAAGGGTTGCGAAGAATCCGGCTGCGCGCTGATCGGCGGCGAGACCGCCGAGATGCCCGGCATGTACCCGGTAGGCGAATACGACCTCGCGGGCTTCGCAGTCGGCGTGGTGGAAAAGAGCAAGATCATCACCGGCGAGCACATCAAGGTTGGCGATGTGGTGATCGGCCTGGCCTCCAACGGCGCGCACTCCAATGGCTATTCGCTGGTGCGCAAGATCATCGAGCGCAGCAAGCCTGACCTGAACGCCAAGTTCGACGGCGAGCGCACACTGGCCGACTGCATCATGGCCCCGACACGTCTGTACGTGAAGCCGATGCTGAGCCTGATGCAGAGCATCACCGTCAAGGGCATGGCGCACATCACCGGCGGCGGCATCACCGAGAACGTGCCGCGCGTACTGCCATCCAACGTGGTTGCCGACATCGACAGCAAGACCTGGCAGATGCCCAAACTTTTCGAATGGCTAAGAGTAGGCGGCAACGTCGAGGCGCAGGAGATGTTCCGCACCTTCAACTGCGGCATCGGCATGGTCGTGATCGTCGATGCAGCAGACGCGGATGCGGCACTGGCACAACTCAAGGCGAGCGGCGAGACCGCCAGCGTCATCGGCAAGATACGCGCACGCAACGGCGACGAGCACCAGACGCAAGTCGCCTGATGAAGTCCATCGTCATCCTGATCTCGGGGCGCGGCAGCAACATGCAGGCCCTGCTGAAGGCCAAGCTGCCCTGCCGCATCGCCGCGGTGATCAGCAACAAGACGGACGCCGAAGGGCTGGAATTCGCCCGCAAGCATGGCATCCAGACCGCCGTCGTGTCGCATCGCGACTATTCGGACCGCGCCAGCTTCGACGCCGCGCTGGCGCAGACCATCGACGGATTCCAGCCCGATTATGTGATCCTCGCCGGATTCATGCGCATCCTCACCGAGGGATTCGTCAAGCGTTACTACGGCAAGCTGGTCAATATCCATCCCTCGCTGCTGCCCGCCTATGGCGGCCTCGACACCCACGCGCGGGCACTGCACGACGGCGTGAAGATCCACGGCTGCACGGTGCATTTCGTCACGCCCGACCTGGATCACGGCCCGATCATCATCCAGGCCGCGGTGCCCGTGCTGAGCCACGACACCGAGAAGACCCTGGCTGCGCGCGTGCTGAATGAAGAACACCGCATCTATCCTCAGGCCATACGCTGGCTGTGCGAAAACCAGATTGAACTGGATGCCAACGGGCGGGTCGTATTGCATCGCCATAAGCAATCCGCTCACTCTCTGATTTCACCGGGTCTGGAATAACATGAAGTGGTTCTCGCATATCCTCGCATGGCTGGTGCTTTGCATTGCCGTTCCAGCACATGCCGCCGCGCCGAATAGCGTGCAGGTCACTTACGACATCTACAAGGGCAGCATCAAGATCGGCGAGATCGAAGAGGTCTACACGCGGGACAAGGACCACTACACACTATCCAGCATCACCAAGCCGGTCGGCATTTTCGCGGTATTCAAGCCCGAAAAGGTGTTCGTCAACAGCCGCGGCCTGGTCGGCAAGCAGGGCCTGAAGCCGTTGCACTTCGATCACCGGAGAGAACAGGATGCGAGCAAGGACAGCAGCGCTGAATTCGACTGGGAGAAAGGCGAGCTCACGCAGATCCATCAGGAACAGCGCGACATGGTCGCACTCCCCGAGGGCACTCAGGACCGCCTGAGCGCGATGTACCAGTTCATGTTCCTGCCCAACTCAGCCACGGTGGTAGACTTCCCGATGACCAACGGCATCAGGCTGAACAACTACCACTACGCCGTCTCGCGCGGCCAGAAGCTCAAGACCCCAGCGGGTGAATTCTCCACGCTGTATCTCGACGACCAGGCCAAGTCCGGCGAGCGACATAACGAGATCTGGCTGGCCACGCAGCGTTACAATCTGCCGTGCAAGATGGTCATCACCGAAGCCAACGGCGATCAACTCACCCAAGTACTGAGCAAACTCCAGATCCGCTGACCGTGTCCGCCTTGCCGCAAATGAGCTTGTCGAAGTGGCCTGTCCTGAACCGGTTGAAGCGGTATCTCCCCAGCCTGCCGCAACAGCCAGCGGCAAGGATCGCACTCGCCATCGGCCTGTCGCTCCTGATCCACGCCATCGTGCTGTTCGGTCCACTGGTCGAGCTGCCGAAGAGCGAAGTGCCACTGCCGCCGCTCACCGCCAAGCTCGAACCGCTGCCCAAGATCGCGGCCGCACCTGCGCCGAAAAAGAAGCCACGGCCGAAGCCCAAAGCCGTCGAGAGCACCGCACCGGCAGTTCAGGAAAGCCTGCCGGAAACACCCAGCCCGGAAGCCACAGGCGAACAGCCGCAAGCCGTCGCCGAGCCCCAACCCGCCGCTGAAGCAACGGAGCAGGCCAAGCCACTGCTGCCAAAGCATGCGCAGCTGACCTTCGCCGTCTATCAGGGCAGCGGCGGCATGCAACTGGGCGAGGCGGTTCACCGTCTGGACATCGAAGAAGGACAATACACACTCAAAACGGTGTCGCAGACTACGGGGGTCGTCAGCTTCTTCAAGAGCTATACGCTGACCCAGACCAGCCGGGGACGGGTCGATGCGCAGGGACTGCATCCCCTCGCCTTCGACGAAGAAAAGAAGCAGTCCAAGGGCAACCAGGGCCTGAGGGCTGAATTCGACTGGGAGGCACACAAGCTGCACTTTTCGCACGGCGGCGAAGCAGCCCTGCCGGAACAGGCTCAAGACATTGCGAGCTTCCTCTACCAGCTCTCTCAGATGCCTATGGCCAACCGGCAAACGATGCCGTTCAGCATCAGCAACGGCAAGAAGCTGGAATATTACGAACTGGAGATCGGCGCGGAAGAGGAGATCGCGACGCCGCTGGGCAAGCTGCGCGCATTGCCGCTGCGCAAGCGGCACGCTCAGGGCGAGGAAGGGCTGGATATCTGGCTGGGACTGGAATATCGCCTGCTGCCGGTCAAGGTACGCCAGATAGACCGCACCGGACAGATCGCGGGGGAGATGGCGATTTCCGACATCCGCGTGTCGGATGAATGAACGCGAGGCTCAGGCCGCGGAGAAATCGCTGGGAAGTGTCAGCAATGCAGGCTTCAGAAGTTTATCCTCGCCCGAAAGATGATCCATCATCCAGTTTCCTAGCGTGCGGGTAAAATGCTCGACCGCGCCCTCCGACCACATGCCGCTCTTGGCCTCCAGCTCGTCCCTGATGTACTGAAGCTCCTTTTGCAGATACTGGTGAGACTGCTTGTGTTGCTCGAAAGGGAGCTCGGCCGCCTGTGCGATCTTTTCCTCATTCATGAAATGAAGCCGCACGCAGTCCGTAAGCAGCTTGAATGCATGCGACAACGCATGCTCATTGCCCGACCTGAGCGCATGTTCGACGCTATTGATCAAGCCGATCAAATTCCGGTGTTCGGAATCGATGATCGCATTCCCGACGCTCAACTGCTCTGTCCATGTCAAAGTCATGATGCGCTCCCGCAACAAATCCTATCCAAATCGCAGCACTCCGTGCCATCCGGACAAGGACTCTACTCTCCCGACTGGCAGCGGCATATATGTCAGAATGCCTATATATTTCGGCCTAGCCCGCGACCCTGTTAAACTGCGCGCCTCGATTCAAGTAGCCCTAACGCATCATGCTGATTACCGAATACCGTCTAGACCTCGTCATCCAGGCCCTGCGCGCCATCCTGCCGCTGGCGCACCCTGCCGATACCACCCTGCGCTATTTCTTCCAGGACAACCGCATCGGCTCGAATGAGCGCGCTTTGGTCGCCGAGACCGTATTCGGCGTGCTTCGCCATCGCCTGCTGCTGGAGCACGCCTGCGAAAGCAAAGGTGAGGCAGCGTCCGATGCCGCGCCCTCTTCCGCCAAAGTCGCCACGCCGCGCCGCATGGCGCTGGCTTACTTCGTCCGTTTCGGCGGCTACAACCTGCGCGAGATCGAGCCTGTGCTGAAGCACGGCGAGAAGGAATGGCTCGCGACGGTGAAGGGCGTGAAGGTGGAGGAACTGCCATTGACGGTGCAGGCCGAACTGCCGGACTGGCTGGTGGAAAAGATGCGCGCCTCGTATTCCGACGCGGACATCCTCGCCATCGGCCGCGCCATGCAGCAGGGCGCGCCGCTGGATATCCGTGTCAACACCCTGCTCGCCAAGCGCGACGAAGTGCTGCAGCAACTGCACGAAAAGAAGATCGAAGCGAGCGCCACGCCCTACTCGCCCATCGGCATTCGCCTCAAGGACAAGATCCCGTTGAACCGCGACGCGCTGTTCACCGAAGGCAAGGTCGAAGTGCAGGATGAAGGCAGCCAGCTGCTCGGTCTCCTGCTCGCGCCGAAACGCAACGACATGGTGGTGGATTTCTGCGCGGGCGCCGGCGGCAAGACGCTGATGCTCTCAGCACAGATGAATTCGCAGGGCCGCTTGTACGCGCTGGACGTTTCGGAGAAGCGCCTCGCCAACCTCAAGCCTCGCCTGAAGCGCTCCGGAGCGAGCAACATCCAGCCGATGCTGATCGCACACGAGAATGATCTCAAGGTGAAACGGCTTGCGGGCAAGATCGACCGCGTGCTGGTGGACGCGCCGTGCAGCGGCCTCGGCACGCTGCGCCGCAACCCCGACCTGAAGTTCCGCCAGTCGCCCGGCAGCATCGAGGAACTCACGCGCAAGCAGGCTGCCATCCTCGCCTCGGCCAGCCGGTTGCTGAAGAAGGGCGGACGCCTGGTGTATGCGACCTGCAGCATCCTGCCGGAAGAGAATCAACGCATCGTGGAAGCCTTCCTCGCCGAACATCCCGACTTCACATTGAAGCCAGCCGGCGACGTACTGCACCAGCAAAAGATCGCGCTGGAGATGGGCGACTATCTGGAGTTGCGCCCGCAGCTGCACGGCACGGACGGCTTCTTCGCCGCGGTGCTGGAGCGCACCGGGTCATAGTTCCCGCAAGCCGTTCTCGACCACGTACAGCATCAGTTCGGCGTTGTTCTTCAGCTTCATCTTTTCGAGGATGTGCACACGGTAGGTGCTGACGGTCTTCACGCTCAGCGCCAGTATCCGTGCAACCTCGGAGACCTTCTTGCCGGAGCCCAGCAGCCGCAGTACCTGGTATTCGCGGTCGCTCAGCATTTCGTGCGGCGGCTTGGCAGAATCGCGCCCGCACTCATGCAGCAGCAGCTCGGCAAGCACAGGGCTGATGTGCTTCTTGCCCGCCATCACCTTGCGGATCGCTTCGACGAGTTGCTCCGGTGCAGCATCCTTGGTGAGGTAACCAGAAGCGCCCCCCTTCAGCAGGCGAACGGCATGCTGATCTTCGGGATACATGCTCAGCATCAGCACCTTGGCCGCGCTGTTGCCATCCAGGATCAGCTTCAGTGTGTCAATGCCGTTCTTCTCGGGCATCGAGATGTCGAGCAGTACGATATCCCACTTTTCGCTGCGGATCTTCTTCAGGGCCTCGACGCCGTTGGTGGCCTCCCCGCCGACACGGATGTCCTTGGTCTCGTCCATTATCCTGCGCAATCCCTGGCGCACGATGGCATGGTCATCAACGATCAGCACTCGAATCACGGTTCAACTCCCCCCGATAAATGACGGCTGCAGCAATGAATCATCCGGCCTTCAACGCACCAGGCGCAACCGGAATGCTTATGGATATCCGCGAGCCCTTGCCCGGCTCGCTGCTGATCCTGGCCTTGCCCCCCGCCATGAGGGCACGCTCCCGGATGCCGAGCAAACCGAAGGATTTTTCCTTCCGTCCCAACTCGAAACCGATGCCATTATCCTCCACCACCAGCAACAGCGACTTGCCTCTTTTTGTCAGGATAATATCCACCCGGCTTGCCTGCGCATGCTTGGCCACGTTACTCAGCGACTCCTGAAGGATGCGGAACAACGTTGCGGCCTGCCCCTGCTCCAGCGTGAGCACCTGCCCGGGAAGGGCGAGCATGCATTCGATACCGGTGTGCTGGCGGAACTTCTTCACATAATCCTCGATCGCCGCCGCCAGCCCGACATCCTCCAGAGGACTGGGCCTCAGCTTGTGAACGATCTGGCGCACGGTCTGAATGCCATCCGACACCAGTTCGGAGATGTGCCCCGCCTCTTCGACCAGGTGCGGCATCTGGGCGGGAAGCCTGGAGGCAAGCCAGGCTACCCGCATCTTCATCGCGGCCAGCGTCGCCCCCATCTCGTCGTGCAACTCGCGCGCAATCCGCGTCCGCTCATCTTCCAGGGCATTTTCCAGGTGGGAGGAAAGCCGCTGCAGTTCCTTGTAGGATTCCGCCAGTTTTATCTGCGATTGCCTTTGCTCCGTGATATCCATCGCGATACCCAGCACGCTGACTACTCCGTTGTCCTCGATCAGCGGACGCTTGATGGTCAGATACCAGCGTTGTCTCCCATCCGGCAACTGCGCAGATTCGGTCAGGACCACTTCACGCCGATCCTGGATCACCTCGCGATCCGCCGCCAGAAAACCCGCGACCTCCTGCGGGTGGTCGGGATAAATCTCGGCATTGCTCTTCCAGATCATCTCCTGCACCGTCCTGCCGCAGGCGTCCGCCATCGCCTGATTGACCAGGATAAACTTGCCCTCGGCATTCTTGACAAAGATCAGGTTGGGATCGGTATCGAGCACATGCCACATGAACTCTTTCTGCTTTTGCAGCGCTTCCTCGGCCCGCTTACGCTCGGAGAGATCGGTCATATTGGCAACATAGCCCGTGATTTGCCCATATTCATTCTTGATGGAAGCGGCCGACAGCAACACCGGAACGATACGTCCATCCTTGGTTTTGCGAATCACCTCCCCTCGAAACACTCCCTGCTCGCTTGAGGTGGCAAATGCCTGACTCGGCTGCACTGTCGCATCCAGCCCGCCCATCACTTCGTTGACATGCTTCCCCACCAACTCTTCCTCGGAGTAGCCGAAGAGACGTTCATAGGCCGGATTGACATAAACAAAACGGTTGTTCTGGTCAGCCAAAGCAACGGCTTCCTGCGTCTGTTTGAGCGCTTCACTCAACTGCATACGGTTTCCCTCAGCCAGTTTGCGCTCGGTCACATCAGTGACCACACCGAGGATCGCGATCAAGGTGCCGCTGCCATCGCCGCTCCGGATCGGCGAATTGCGCTGGTTCATCCAGCGGGTGTCGCCGGACTTGTGGATGATCTGGTATTCGTAATTGGACGATACATCCCCAGCCAGCAGTCTTTCCCATTGCGTCTCGAAGTAGTCCCTCCAGTCGGGATGGATGACGCGGCGTATCAGCAGCGGGGAATCGCAGAACTCCTCCGGGGTGTAGCCGAACAGCTGGATCGAGGCTGGACTGACATATTCGTGGCGTCCGCTTGGGACGGACATGAGGTAAACCATGTCCGTTGACCGTTCAGTCAGGAAACGGAAATGCTCCTCGCTTTGCCGCAGCCTCTCCACGGCCTGAGCCCGTTCTACGCGGGCGCGCAGCGTCACGATCCCGAAAGACAGGTTGGCCCCAAGTTCCTCCAGCAGTTTCACCTCATCGGTATTGAAGGCATCGGTTTCCGTGGAGTAAATCGTAAGCACGCCGCAAGTACGCCGTTCGCAGACAAGCGGGATGGCGATGCTGGACTGGTAGCCACGAGCGGCTGCGGCCTCGCTCCATGGCGCCAGTTGCGGATTGTTCAGAAACCCCTGGTTGAACTGTGTCATTCCAGTCCTGATTGCGCTGCCGGTGGGCCCACGCCCACGTTCCGTATCCGCCCAACTGATGTCCGCTCCATCCACATACCCCTCATCAAAACCATAGCGAGCGACCGGGCGCACACTGCACGCCGGATCATGCTCGGCATATCCCACCCAAGCCATGCAGTAGCCGCCCGTCTCTACGATCAGTTTGCATATCTCCGTCAGCAACAATTGCTCTTCTTCGATATGCACCAGCGTTGCGTTATAGGCACCCAACATCAAGAGCACCCGGTTGAATTTTTGCAGCGAGATTTCCGCTTCCTTGATGTCTGTGATGTCCGTCGCGATAGTCAGCACGCTGACTGAACCATCGTCCTGTATCAAAGGTTTTCTGATGGTCCGGAACCAGCGTTTCCTGCCATCGGTGAACTCTGCCGCCTCGATTGCCACGCGCTGCTGTCCCGTCTCGATCACTTCCCGGTTCGCCTGTTCATACGTTGCCGCCAGTTTCCGGCTATCGACCAGATCCCGATTGGATTTCCCGACGATACTCTCTGTGGTCTGCCCAAGGCCTTTCGCCATCGCCTCGTTGGCGAACAGGAAACGGCCCTCGGCATCCTTGGCAAAGATCAGGTTGGGATCGCTGTCAATGATCAGCCGGATGAATTCTTTCTGCTTGGCCAGTTCATCTTCGGCCTGCTTGTGCCGTGTGAGGTCTGTGAAGCTGGCAATGTAATTCACGATGCAGCCTTCTTCATCGCGCACCGCGCTGTGTGATATCAACACCGGGATGATGCGCCCGTCCTTCGTCCGACGGGTCGTTTCCGTCTGGAACATCCCATGCTGGTTCGTGAAGGAAACGACCTGGGATGGATGGATGGAAGTTGAGTCTTCAATACCGACCAATTCGTTGACGGGCTTGCCCAATGCATCTTCGTAGGAGTAGCCGAATAGCCTGGAGAACGCCGGATTGACGTAGATGAAACGATTGTTCCTGTCTCCCACTGCGATGGCGCTCCCGGATTGTTTCAGCGCCTCGCCCAGCAGGCGTTTCTCCGCTTCGCTCGCATATTGCCTTTGCAGATTCAGGATGTGCTGGCGTTGTCGCTCCCGCCAGGTAAATGCCACGCCGCCGCCGGCGCCGATCAGCACCACTATCAGTGCCGTTATCCATCCCGCCAACTTGTCGATGGGGGCGTAAATCTCAGCCTTGTCGATTTTGCTGACCATCACCCATGAAGTGCCGGTGACCTTCTGCAACACTCCGACCACCGGCACGCCCCGGTAATCCAGTCCCTCCACCAGCCCTTCCCTACCCATCAACGCCATCGCTGCAGGCAGTTTGGGCCGGCTGAGCGGCAGGCGCATGGACAGCGCAGCCCCCTTGTTGTGGCGCAGTTCATTCAGGAACACCACTTCGCCACCTTCGCGGCGCACCAGCAGGCTTTCGGCGCTTGGGCTTGGAGTCGGCCAATGCTGGATGAGCGGAAACAAGAAGCTGTAAGGATCGGTACGAAACAGCACCGCACCGATGCTGCGCTCTTTTCCATTCTTGTGGATATACAACGGCATCACCATATCGATAGCGATAGCGATAGCGATATCGTGCCCGCTGCCGGGCAATCCCCGATGCATGTCGGAAAAAAGGATTTTTCCGCTGCGCAGGCTTTCCAGCAGCAGTTCCTTTTCGTTATCCTGCAGCGCGGTTGTATTCGCGGAGGTGGACAGGCGCAACTTGAGCTTGTCGTCGAACAACGAGATCGCGCTATAGCCGTTGCCCCCATAAGTCCGTTGTATCGATGCCAGACGCTCGGCCAGTTTCGCCTTGCTCGCGTCGTCCGGACTCCCCCGCAACAACCAGCGATCGGCTTCGTCCAGGAACAGAGGGTCGCCCTTGAGGACTTGGGCATCGCCCTTGCGCTCCGTCATCCAGGTGGTGATCTGCCCGATCTTCAGCTCGGCGATGCCGCTGAGTTCATTCTGCCTGTCGCTTTTTATGCTATCCCGGTAATGCTGGAAGGCGCTGATGCCAGCCATGGTGATGGCGAGCGCGAAGAGGATAAAGATCAGCAAAGGCCACCAAACGATATTCCTGTCCCGGTTTGTACGGCCGGCCTCATTGCCAGCCAATATCGCTTGAGTATTCATGCTCGCTCGAAACCACTCCGTTTTTCCTGGTTGCCATGGCCGACTGCGCGGAAGTTTACAGAGTTTGTCCGACCAGCGGCATAGGACAAACACCGATGCGGAATTTCCCTACTGGCTTAGCGATTATTAAGCGAATCACCGATATTTCAGGTGCTGCCATAGCTGCAGAATTACCTTCCCCGGAAACCGTTGCCATCGATCAAAACCACAGGAGTTCACCATGACTGGAACTGCGCACTCGGAACAAGAATTCTTGCCCGGACTGGAGCCAAGCGAAAAGCCAAGCGAAAACGGTCATAAGCCTGTCTCGGCGGGAACCTATTCGTTGCGGCGCCTCCACTATTTCAATGATGCCGAGCAGGTTTCATCATCGAACGATGAACCGCGGCAGGCTTCGGCGAACCAGTCCGAGGAGGACGATTTTGATATCGAGCAAAGAACGCTCATCCAGCACCTGCACATGGTGATCAGCATCGCCAGGCAATACACAGATCGCGGAGTGGAAGATGTTGAGCTGGTCAAGGCAGGCAACCATGGCCTCATCCAGGCGCTGGAGCACTTCAAACCAGGCAAGGATGCCGATTTCTCGAACTACGCCGCCATGTGCATCCGCCAGCATATCGAGCACCTTATCGCTGACCGGCATGAACTCCTCAAAGTGGCTCAAACCGAGCCACAGTATGCGGCTTCCCGCCACCGGACGACGCCAAGCGTTTCCGCCCAACCTCAGGGCATTTATGTCATCAGAGCATTTATCGAGAACCGGATTCATGAGCACCGGCATTCCAGCCATCCGGAACTCCCCCCTGAATTCGGCGGTTTGTACGATTAGCGCTGCTTACCTCATGCATGACGCCCCCCATGAGGTACTCCAATAAACGCGCCGAGCTTCTGAACATCACCAGGTCCCTGCTCGCCACCCTGACGAAGAACACACCTGAAACCGACCTGCTGCAGTCGGCCGTCGAAGCGCTCACGAAATTGATCCGGGTGAAATATGGCGCGATCGGTCTGCTAGACGAAAAGGGCAACCTGATCCAGTTCGTTCACACCGGAATGAGCGCAGAAGAAGTCCAACGGATCGGCCATCCGCCGGAAGGCCGCGGACTGCTCGGCGTAGTCGTTCGGGAAAATGCCGTGCTGCGGCTGGACAACATGATGAAGGACCCGAGAAGCGCAGGATTCCCTCCCAACCACCCGCAAATGAAAACGCTGCTGGCCGTGCCGATCTCGAATCTGGGACGGGTATACGGCAGGATCTACCTCTGCGACAGGCTTGATGGCACGCCATTCAGCGATGAAGACCAGGAGTTGTTGCAGAGCTTCGCCAGCGCCCTTTCGCTGATTCTGGACAATGCGCGAAAAGTGGATGAGATGGGGAAATCGCAAAATACCATTGCGGCACTCCACGATCCGCTCACCGACCTCCCGAACCTTGCCTTGCTCTATGACCGTGCCGGGCTGGTGCTGAGCCATGCGAACCGCGACAAGCATCAGGTGGCCTTCCTGTTTTGCGGCCTCGATGGATTCAAGGCCATCAACGAATCGCTGGGGCATGAAGCCGGCGACCATGTCCTGAAGACGATGGCCGAGAGATTCCTGGGCATCATGCGCGAGGAAGACACCGTGGCCCGTATCGGCGGCGACGAATTCCTCTTTGTATTGCCCGACGTCAGTTCGGTGATCCATATCGAACTGGTGGCGCAAAAAATCCTCGATGCCATCGCACGAGAAATCAAAATCGGCAACCGCAAGATATCGCTCTCCGGCAGCATTGGCATCGCCGTCTATCCCAACGACGGCGACACTACGGAAAGCATGGTGAAAAACGCCGACATCGCCATGTATAAGGCCAAGGAACTGGGCCGGAACAATTACCAGTTCTTCTCGGAAGCGCTCATTGCCGATGCCACGGGACGGCTCGAGTTGTTTGGCTATAGCTATTACGGATAAGAAGCACACACAAAAGAAGAGGCCGGCTGTAAGCCGGCCTCTTCTTTTGCCAAACAGCTACAGGTAGCTGCTAGAACGGAATATCGTCGTCGAAGTTGTCGAAGCTGCTCTTTGCGGCAGGGGCGGATCTCGCAGGCGCGGCGGAACGCGACGGTGCGGACTGGTTCTCCACCACTTCGAAGCTGCTGCCGCCGGTGGACTTGCCGCCCAGCATCTGCATCTCATTGACGATGATCTCGGTGGTGTAGCGGTCCTGGCCTTCCTTGGTCTGCCACTTGCGGGTCTGGATCTTGCCTTCGATGTAGACCTGCGAACCCTTCTTCAGGTATTCGCCCGCGACTTCAGCCAAGCGGCGATAGAACACCAGGTTGTGCCATTCCGTCTTTTCCTGCTTCTCGCCGCTCTTGTCCTTCCAGTTCTCGGAAGTCGCCAGCGTGGCGTTGGTCACCGCCTCGCCGTTGGTCATGTAACGCGTCTCCGGGTCCTTGCCCAGACGCCCCACCAGAATCACCTTGTTCACCGACATATCAAGCTCCCTTTATCAATTGTTCTACCGCGGCTTCATCGAAGCCCTGCATGTCCACCTTGAGGCAGGCCATGCCTTCGCTCGCCACCACCATCGCCTCGCGCACACCGGCGAGTTGCAACAGGTGCCGGCGCAATTCTACCGCAGCCGCCTCGTCCAGTTCGGGCAAATGATACAGCTTGGTGCGAACCGCCGCCGGAGGCCGCATGCCGGAGGCCGCGACGAGCCACAACGCCAGCAGCGCCATGCTGAACAGGAACACCGCATCGCCGCCGACGTATTGCATCAACGCCCCGCCCACCGCCGCGCCGAAGAACGCGCCGAAGAACTGCACGCTGCTGTACACGCCCATCGCCGTACCCTTCGCGGCCAGCGGCGCGATCTTGCTGATCAGCGAGGGCAGCGTCGCTTCCAGCACGTTGAACGCGGTGAAGAACAGCAGCAGCGCGATCGCCACACCCCACAGGCTGTGCTGCGCGAACATCAGCAGCGCCTGCGCCGCCAGCGCCAATGCCACCGCCGACATGAACACCGGCTTCATCTTCGCCTTCTTCTCGGCGATGACGATGGGCGGCACCATCAGCACGAAGGCGACCAGCATCACCGGCAGATAAACCTGCCAATGCTGCGCCACTGCCAGCCCGTCGGCCTGCAGGATGAATGGCACCTGCATGAACACCGACATCAGGATGGCGTGCAGCGCGAAGATGCCGAAATCCAGCCGCAGGAGATCGGGATTGCGCAGCACCTCGCGGAAATGGCCGTGGCCAGCTTCAGTATCGCTGTGGAAACGGGTGATCGCGGGATTGGGAATCGCGAAGCGCACCACCGCGATTGCGGCCAGCGCCAGCACGCCGGTCAGCGCGAACAGCCCCGGTACGCCGATCACGCCGTGCAGCAGCGGTGACAGCACCAGCGACAGCGAGAAAGTGATGCCGATGGTCATGCCGATCGTCGCCATCGCCCGCGTGCGCACCTCCTCGCGCGTCAGGTCGGCCGTCAGCGCCATCACCGCCGCGTTCAGCGCCCCCGCGCCCTGCACCACGCGCCCGATGATGACCCAATAGATGTTGTCCGCCGCGGCGGCAATAAAACTGCCCAGCGCGAACAACACCAGACTGATGTAGATCACCGGCTTGCGCCCGTAACGGTCGGACAGCCAGCCGGCGGGAATCTGCAGGATCGCCTGCGTCAGCCCGTAAGCGCCGAGCGCAACGCCCATCAACAGATGGCTCTCGCCGCCGGGCAGATGTTCGGCATACAAGGCGAACACCGGCAGGATGATGAACAGGCCCAGCATGCGCAGGCCGTAAATACCGGCCAGGCCAAAGCTGGCTCGGCGCTCGGCGGGGGTCATGGAAACTTGTGTAGATTGCATCGAAGATGGATTAACTTGACTAAAAAACTCGCGCATTCTAGCAGGTCGTCCAGACTGCAGTAATCAACAGGTTCAGCAGGCTGCTGTTTTTACCCAATTCACCGGATTGGGAAAGCCCGAGAATTCGCGTATATTGCTCGGTCGTTTATCTTATTCGCAGCCAGGCATGGACCAGATCAAAATCCGCGGTGCGCGCACCCACAACCTGAAGAACGTCAACCTCGACTTGCCGCGCAACAAGCTGGTGGTCATTACAGGCCTGTCCGGTTCGGGCAAGTCGTCGCTCGCTTTCGATACCCTTTATGCCGAGGGGCAGCGGCGCTATGTGGAATCGCTTTCCGCCTATGCGCGGCAATTCCTGCAGTTGATGGAAAAGCCGGACGTGGACCTGATCGAGGGACTGTCGCCCGCCATCGCCATCGAGCAAAAGGCCACTTCTCACAACCCGCGCTCCACCGTGGGCACGGTCACCGAGATCCACGATTACCTGCGCCTGCTGTTTGCGCGCGCGGGCGATCCGTATTGCCCGCAGCACGACCTAGTGCTGGAGGCGCAATCTGTCGGCCAGATGGTGGACCATGTGCTGTCGCTGCCGGAGGGCACGCGCATCATGATCCTGTCGCCGCTGGTGGTGGAACGCAAGGGCGAGCAGCTCGACCTGTTCGACGAACTGCGCGCACAGGGCTTCACGCGGCTACGCGTCAACGGCACGGTGTACGAGATCGACGCGCTGCCGAAGCTGGAGAAGAACAAGAAGCACACCATCGAGATCGTGGTGGATCGCCTCAAAGTGAACGCGGAGGCCAAGCAACGGCTGGCGGAGTCGTTCGAGACCGCGCTGCGCCACGCCGAGGGGCGTGCGCTGGCAGTGGAGATGGACTCGGGCAAGGAGCATCTGTTCTCGGCCAAGTTCGCCTGCCCGATCTGCAACTACTCGCTACCGGAACTCGAGCCACGTCTGTTCTCGTTCAACAACCCCATGGGCGCATGTCCGAAGTGCGACGGGCTGGGCAGCATCAGCTTCTTCGATCCCAAGCGCGTCGTCGCCTTCCCAACACTCAGCCTGAGCTCCGGTGCGATCAAGGGCTGGGACCGGCGCAACCAGTTCTACCACCAGATGCTCGCCAGCCTGGCCAAGCACTACAACTTCGACCTGGAGCAGTCGTTCGAGAGCCTGCCGGAAAAGATCCAGCAAGTGATCCTGTACGGCAGTGGCCGCGAGGAAATACCGTTCAACTACATGAACGAGCGCGGCAAGCCTGTGCTGCGCGAGCATAGCTTCGAGGGCATCGTCCCCAATCTGGAGCGCCGCTACAAGGAGACCGACTCCCCCACCGTGCGCGAGGAGCTGGCCAAGTATCTCAACACCTGCACCTGCCCGGAATGCGAGGGCGCGCGCCTGCGCGTGGAAGCACGCAACGTGCGCATCGGGGATCGCAACCTGCACGAGCTCAGCGCGCTGCCGCTGAAGCAGGCACTGGCTTTCTTCCAGGGGCTGACGCTGGCCGGACACAAGCAGGCCATCGCGGAGAAGATCGTGCTGGAGATCGCCAGCCGCCTGACTTTCCTCAACAACGTGGGACTGGATTACCTGTCGCTGGAGCGCTCCGCCGAGACGCTATCCGGCGGCGAGGCGCAGCGCATCCGCTTGGCCAGCCAGATCGGCTCGGGACTGACCGGGGTGATGTATGTGCTGGACGAGCCTTCCATCGGCCTGCACCAGCGCGACAACGACCGCCTGCTGGACACGCTGAAGATGCTGCGCGACATGGGCAACAGCGTGATCGTGGTGGAGCACGACGAGGATGCGATCCGCCATGCCGATTACGTGGTGGACATGGGACCGGGCGCGGGCGAGCACGGCGGCATGGTGGTTGCGCAGGGCACACCGAAGGAAGTATGCACCAACCCGCAGTCGCTCACAGGCGATTATCTCTCGGGCAAGCGCAGCATCGCCGTACCGAAGAAATTCATCAAGCCCGACGCCGAGCGTATGCTGCGCATCATCGGCGCCTGCGGCAACAACCTGAAGGATGTCACGCTGAACCTGCCGGTGGGGTTGCTGGTGAGCATCACCGGCGTGTCCGGCTCGGGCAAGTCCACGCTGATCAATGACACGCTGTACCACGCCGTGGCGCAGCACCTGTACGGCAGCAGCGCCGAGCCCGCGCCCTATGCCGAGATCGAGGGACTGGAGTTCTTCGACAAGGTGATCAACGTCGACCAGTCGCCCATCGGGCGCACACCGCGCTCCAACCCGGCAACCTATACCGGCCTGTTCACGCCGATCCGCGAGCTGTTCGCGGGCGTGCCGTCGGCGCGCGAGCGCGGCTACGGCCCGGGGCGTTTCTCGTTCAACGTCAAGGGCGGGCGCTGCGAATCCTGCCAGGGCGACGGCGTGATCAAGGTGGAGATGCACTTCCTGCCGGACGTGTACGTGCCGTGCGACGTGTGCCACGGGCATCGCTACAACCGCGAGACGCTGGAGATCCAGTACAAGGGCAAGAACATCCACCAGATACTGGAGATGACGGTGGAGCAGGCGTACGAGTTCTTCGAACCGGTGCCGGTGATCGCGCGCAAGCTGCAGACGCTGCTGGACGTTGGTCTGGGCTACATCACGCTGGGACAGAGCGCCACCACGCTTTCCGGCGGCGAAGCACAGCGCGTGAAGCTGTCGCTCGAACTGTCCAAGCGCGACACCGGACGCACGCTGTACATCCTCGACGAGCCGACCACCGGCCTGCACTTCCACGACATCGCCCTGCTACTCAAGGTGATTCACAAGCTGCGCGACCAGGGCAACACCGTCGTGGTGATCGAGCACAACCTCGACGTGATCAAGACGGCAGACTGGGTGATCGATCTTGGGCCGGAAGGCGGCGATGGCGGAGGACGAATTATCGCCGAAGGGAACCCGAAGGAAGTCGCTCAGCAGCCGCAGAGCGTGACCGGGAAATACCTCAAGCCAATGTTCAAGGGGTGATCTTCCGCACCCGCAAGTCGCGGTGCTTGCCTACCAGTCGGTCGAATACTTGGCTTGGGCGACCGGCAGCCCTTTCTCGTCGAACAAGCCCTCGAACAGGATCGAACTGAGATAGCGTTCACCGGAATCAGGCAGGATGACGACGATGGTCTTGCCGGCGTTCTCCGGACGCTTGGCCAGCCGCACGGCAACGGCCGCCGCCGCACCGCAGGAGATGCCAGAAAGGATGCCCTCTTCGAGCGTCAGGCGGCGGGCGTACAGCACAGCCTCCTCGTTGCTAACCTGTTCGATCATATCTACCAGCGACAAGTCGAGGGTTTCCGGCACAAAGCCCGCGCCTATGCCCTGTATCTTGTGCGGCGACGGCTTCAGCGGCTCGCCCGCGCGCACCTGGGTCAGGACGGGGCTGGCGGAGGGTTCCACCGCCACGGAGATGATGGCCTTGCCCCTGGTCTGCTTGATATAGCGCGACACCCCAGTGATGGTGCCCCCGGTACCCACTCCCGAGACGAAGATGTCCACTTTGCCGTCGGTATCGTTCCATATCTCGGGACCGGTAGTCTGCTCGTGGATGGCTGGATTGGCGGGGTTCTTGAACTGCTGCATCAACACGTAACGCCGCGGGTCGGAGGCGGCAATCTCTTCGGCCTTGGCCACCGCCCCGCTCATACCCTTGGCGCCTTCGGTGAGCACCAGATGGGCGCCGAATGCGAGCAGCAGCTTGCGCCGCTCGATGCTCATGGTATCCGGCATGGTCAGCGTGAGCGGGATACCGCGAGCGGCAGCGACGAAAGCGAGCGCGATGCCGGTATTGCCGCTGGTGGCTTCGACGATGTGCTTGCTGGGGCCGAGCAGACCGCGCCTTTCGGCATCGGCGACCATCGCAGCACCGATGCGGTCTTTAACGGAGTATGCAGGATTGCGGCCTTCGATCTTGGCAAGGACCGTGGCAGGCGCGCCCTCGGTGATGCGGTTGAGGTGCACCAGGGGCGTACGGCCGATGGAAAGTGAATTGTCTGCGTGCCAGTTTGCCATGCCGAACTCCCGGTTAGGTCATGAACAAAGTGTACCAAACAAAAAGGCCGGGATAACCCGGCCTTTTGCTTGATACTGCGTACAGTCTATTGCTTATTCTGCATCGACCGCTGTCGCTTCTGCGGGACGATCCAGCAGTTCGACCAGTGCCATCGGAGCATTGTCGCCCTGACGGAAACCGAACTTCAGGACGCGCAGATAACCGCCGTTGCGTGCTGCGTAGCGTGGACCCAGCTCGTCGAACAGCTTGACTACCATCTCGCGGTCGCGCAGACGCGCAAACGCCAAACGCTTGTTAGCCAAGCTGGGGTTCTTGCCCAGCGTCAGAATGGGTTCCGCGACACGGCGCAGTTCCTTGGCCTTCGGCAGGGTAGTCTTGATGACTTCATGACGCAACAGCGACACGGTCATATTGCGGAACATCGCCAGACGGTGGCTGCTGGTGCGGTTGAGTTTTCTTAAACCTAAACGGTGACGCATGATTTGCCTCTCTTGTTCTAATGCTGCACTGCGTTAAGCCGCGGTGACAGGCCAGTTTTCCAGCTTCATACCCAGCGACAAGTTGTGCTCGGCAAGAACCTGCTTGATTTCGTTCAGCGACTTGCGGCCCAGGTTCGGGGTGCGCAACAGATCGTTCTCGGTGTACTGGATCAGGTCGCCAATGTAATGAATGCTTTGAGCCTTCAGACAGTTGGAGGAACGCGGGGTCAGCTCCAGATCGTCTACCGGACGCAACAGGATAGGATCGACCTTCGGTGCCTGAACCTTCTCGACCACCGGCTCGGTGCCTTCCAGCGCCGCGAACACGGAGAACTGGTCAACCAGGATGCGGGCCGCATTGCGGATCGCCTGCTCCGGATCGATCGCGCCATTGGTCTCGATGTTCATCACCAGCTTGTCCAGGTCAGTGCGCTGCTCGACGCGAGCACTTTCGACTGCATAGCTGACGCGGTTGACCGGGCTGAACGATGCATCCAGCGCGATATGGCCCACGGCACGAGATTCGTTCGGAGTCTGACGCGAGATAGCCGACACATAACCGCGACCTTGTTCGACCTTGATCTGCATGTCCAGCTTGCCGCCAGCGGTCAGGTGAGCGATCACGTGCTCGGGATTCAGCACTTCGACGTCTGCGTTGCCGCTGATGTCGCCAGCAGTCACGACGCCGGCGCCTTCCTTCTTGATGGTCAGTACGACTTCCGGCAAATTGTGCAGGCGCAACACGACACCCTTCAGGTTCAGCAGGATGTCGACGACATCTTCCTGAACGCCGTCGATGGTCGCATATTCATGCAACACGCCAGCCATCTTCACCTCGGTCGGTGCAGCACCGGGCATGGAAGACAACAGGATGCGACGCAAGGCATTGCCCAAAGTGTGGCCGTAGCCGCGCTCGAAGGGCTCCATCACCACCTTAGCCTGGGTGGCGGAGATCTTTTGCACATCGATGATGCGAGGCTTCAAAAATTCATTCTTAGGCATACGCTACTCCGCGTGGATTACTTGGAATACAACTCAACCACGAGATGCTCGTTGATGGTTGCAGGCAGTTCAGCACGTTGCGGCTTGGCTTTGAATGTACCCTTTAATGCCTTGGTGTCCATTTCGATCCATTCCGGGAAACCGCGCTGCTCGGCAGCAGCCAGTGCAGCCTTGATGCGCAGTTGCGCTTTGGACTTTTCAGCCACTTCAACCACGTCGCCGGGGCGCACCTGGAAGGAAGGAATGTTCACGCGCTTGCCGTTCACCAGCAAACCGTTGTGACGCACAACTTGGCGCGCTTCGGCGCGGGAAGCACCGAAACCCATGCGGTAGGACACGTTGTCCAGACGGGACTCCAAGTTCTGCAGCAGGTTTTCACCGGTAATGCCGCGCTGGCTTTCCGCAGCCTTGTAAGTCAGGCGGAATTGCTTTTCCAGCACGCCATAGATGCGGCGAACTTTCTGCTTTTCGCGCAACTGGCCGCCGTACTCGGACAGACGGACATTCTTCTTCTGACCGTGTTGGCCAGGCGCATAGGCGCGGCGCTCAACGGCACACTTGTCGGTAAAACATTTCTCGCCCTTCAGGAACAGCTTTTCGCCTTCGCGGCGGCACTGACGGCACTTTGCATCAAGATTTCTAGCCAAGATCGACTCCCAAAAAATTAGATACGGCGCTTTTTAGGCGGACGGCAGCCGTTGTGCGGCACCGGCGTAATATCGGAAATGCTGGTGATCTTAAAGCCAGCAGCATTCAGTGCACGCACAGCGGATTCGCGGCCAGGACCGGGGCCCTTGATGCGCACTTCAAGATTCTTAACACCACATTCTTGAGCCGACTTGCCAACAACCTCGGCAGCAACCTGCGCAGCGAACGGGGTGCTCTTACGAGAGCCCTTAAAACCCTGCGCACCACTGGTAGACCATGCCAGGGCGTTGCCTTGACGGTCGGTAATGGTGATGATGGTATTGTTGAAAGAGGCGTGAACGTGAGCAACACCCTCGGCCACGTTCTTCTTAACTTTCTTGCGCACTTTCGTGCTGCTTGGCTTAGCCATAATCAAATCCTCTAATGCGTTATAGCAAAATTACTTCTTGGCGCCAGCAATCGCCTTGCGCGGTCCCTTGCGGGTACGTGCGTTGGTGCGAGTGCGCTGACCGCGACAGGGCAAACCGCGACGATGACGCAGGCCGCGATAGCAACCCAAGTCCATCAGACGCTTGATGTTCATCGTCGTTTCGCGACGCAGATCACCTTCCACTGTGAACTTGGCGACTTCTTCGCGCAGCTTTTCAACTTCCGCGTCAGTCAGATCCTTCATCTTGGTGGTGGTGTTAACGCCCGCCGCCGCGCAAATGTTTTGCGAACGAGTACGACCGATACCGTAGATTGCAGTCAAGGCAATCACAGCGTGTTGATGGTTGGGGATGTTTACCCCTGCAATACGTGCCATGCAGCTACCCTATATTTTGAAAGACGAAAATTATATCACCCACAGGCTACTTTGTTCAATCAGCCTTGGCGTTGCTTGTGTCGCGGCTCCGTGCAAATGACGCGCACGATGCGGTTACGACGGATGATCTTGCAGTTACGGCAGATCTTCTTTACTGATGCTTGGACTCTCATTTGCTTCTCCTTACTTGCTCAACTATTTAGCGCGGAACACAATGCGCGCCTTGCTCAAATCATAGGGTGTCAATTCTACCGTCACCTTGTCGCCGGGCAGGATGCGAATATAGTGCATCCGCATTTTCCCAGAGATATGACCCAACACCACATGACCGTTTTCCAGCTTGATCCGGAAAGTCGCATTCGGCAGCGACTCCTCGATCTCGCCTTGCATCTGAATCACGTCTTCTTTTGCCATTAGCGTGCTAACCCACCCTTGAAATTGGCCTTCTTCAGCAGATTTTCATACTGATGTGTCATCAGGTAGGACTGCACTTGCGCCATGAAATCCATCGTTACCACAACCAGAATCAACAGCGACGTACCGCCGAAATAGAACGGCACATTCCACTTCACTACCAGGAACTCCGGCAGCAGACACACTAGGGTGATGTACACTGCTCCGACCATGGTCAGGCGCAGCATGATCTTTTCCACATAACGCGCAGTCTGATCGCCGGGACGAATACCGGGCAAGAACGCACCACTCTTCTTCAGGTTCTCTGCCGTTTCCTTCGGGCTGAACACCAGCGCCGTGTAGAAGAAGCAGAAGAACACGATCGCTGCCGCGTATACCATCACATAGATCGGCTGACCGGGAGACAGTTTGTCGCTGACGTCCTTCAGCCAAGTCATGCCGCTTCCGCTACCGAACCAGCCCGCGATGGTCGCCGGGAACAGGATGATGCTGGAAGCGAAGATCGGCGGAATCACACCGGCCATATTCAGCTTCAACGGCAGATGCGAGCTCTGCCCGGCATAGATCTTGTTGCCCACCTGACGCTTCGCGTAGTTCACCAGGATCTTGCGCTGGCCACGCTCGACGAATACCACCAAGGCCGTCACCGCGATCGCACCAACGAATAGCAGCAACACCAGCGGGATCGAGAACGCACCGGTTCGAACCAGCTCCAGCGTGCTACCGATCGCATTCGGCAAGCCTGCAGCGATACCAGCAAAGATGATCAGCGAAATACCGTTACCCAGACCGCGCTCGGTGATCTGCTCACCCAGCCACATCAGGAACATCGTGCCGGTCACCAGGGTAACCACCGTGGTCAACTGGAACATTGCACCTGGATTGGGCACCAGTCCCGGCTGGGCCTGCAAGGCCACCGAGATACCGAACGCCTGGAACACGGCCAGAGCCAGCGTGCCATAGCGAGTGTACTGCGTGATCTTGCGACGCCCGGCTTCGCCTTCTTTCTTCAACTGCTCAAGATGCGGCACCGCAATGGATGCCAGCTGCATAATGATCGATGCCGAGATGTACGGCATGATCCCCAGCGCGAAGATCGTGAAACGTTCCAGCGCGCCGCCCGAGAACATGTTGAACATGCCCAGGATGCCATCCTTTTGACTCTTGAACAGATCCGCCAGCACCGTCGGATCGATGCCCGGCACCGGAATATGCGCACCGATGCGGAACACCACCAATGCACCAAGCAAGAACCACAGGCGGCGACCGAGGTCACCGTACTTGGCCTTGCCTACCCCCTTGGCTGCGGTATTCACTTACTGGCCTTACTCGGCGATGCTGCCGCCGGCAGCTTCGATCGCTGCACGAGCACCCTTGGTTGCCAACAAGCCTTGCAGCTTGACCGCACGGGTCAGTTCGCCGCACATGATGACCTTGGCAGACAGGGCATTCGCATGAACCACGCCAGCTTGCTTGAGCGCCAGCAGATCGATGCTGTCGACCGGCATCTTCTGCAGGTCAGACAGACGCACTTGAGCTGTATCGTCGCGAGTCAAGGAGACGAAGCCACGCTTCGGCAGACGGCGCTGCAGCGGCATCTGACCGCCTTCAAAACCGACCTTGTGGAAGCCGCCGGCACGGGACTTCTGACCCTTGTGGCCGCGACCGCAAGTCTTGCCCAGGCCGGAACCGATACCGCGACCGACGCGGCGCTTGGCGTGCTTGGCGCCTTGTGCAGGTTGAATATTATTGAGTTGCATTTCTTATGCCTCGCACTTAACCAGGTAATACACCTTGTTGATCATGCCGCGCACGCAAGGAGTATCCTCAAGCTGCACGGTGTGGTTGATATGACGCAGCCCCAGACCGCGAATGGTGTCGCGGTGCGATTGCTTGGTGCCGATCAGGCTCTTGACCTGTGTCACTTTGATCGTTTTAGCTTGTGTCATGTCTTACCCCAGAATCTCGTCAACGCTCTTGCCGCGCTTTGCAGCGATCTCGGCAGGAGAATTCAGCGCCTTCAGGCCGTTCAACGTAGCGCGAACCACGTTGTAAGGATTGCTGGAGCCGATACACTTGGCCAGCACGTCCTTCACGCCAACCGCCTCGAACACGGCACGCATCGCGCCGCCGGCGATAATGCCGGTACCTTCGGAAGCAGGCTGCATCAGCACCTTCGCTGCGCCATGCTTGCCGACCACGGTGTGGTGCAAGGTGCCGTTCTTCAGGCTGACCTTGACCAGATTGCGGCGAGCTTCGTCCATAGCCTTTTGCACTGCAACCGGTACTTCCTTGGACTTGCCCTTGCCCATCGCTACGCGACCATCGCCGTCACCAACCACGGTCAACGCGGCGAAACCCATGATACGGCCACCCTTAACCACCTTGGTGACGCGATTCACGGAAATCATCTTTTCGATCAGACCGTCATCGCGCTCTTCTTGTTGCTGCATTTTTCCTTGCGGCTTAGCCATCACTCAACTCCAATTAGAACTGCAGACCGTGTTCACGCGCAGCATCAGCCAGCGCCTTGACACGACCATGATATCGGTTACCGGAACGGTCGAACGCCACTTGGGTGATGCCCGCGCTCTTCGCCTTCTCGGCGATGCGCTTGCCCACCACCGCGGCAGCGGCAGCGTTACCGCCGTTCGCCAGATCCTTGCGGACTTCGGCTTCGACGCTGGATGCGCTGGCCAGAACCTTGCCGCCGCAGGCGGAAATCACCTGAGCATAGATGTGCAAGTTGGTACGATGAATAGCCAGACGTACCGTCTTTTTCTCAGCAATGCGTGCACGGGTTTTGCGTGCTCTGCGCTGACGTGCTTCTTTCTTGTTCAACATATCTGCCTCAGTTATTTCTTCTTGGTTTCTTTCAGGATCACCACTTCGTCGCTATAGCGCACGCCCTTGCCCTTGTAAGGCTCGGGTTCACGGAAAGCACGAATCTCCGCAGCAACTTGTCCAACGCGCTGCTTGTCAGCACCCTTCAGCACGATTTCAGTCTGCGTCGGGGTTTCGACCTTCACGCCAGCGGGCATCTTGTAAGAGACCGGGTGGGAAAAGCCCAATGTCAGGTTCAGTGTGTCACCGGCAGCTTGAGCACGGTAACCCACACCAACCAGGTTCAACTTGCGCTCGAAGCCCTTGCTCACACCCTGGACCATATTGGCCAGCAGGGCACGAACCGTGCCGGACATCGCATTGGCCTGCATGGAGTCGTTCTGCGCCTTGCACAGCAGGCTATCGCCCTCGCGCACTACGCTCACATCTGCCGACAGGGCTTGCTTCAAAGAACCCAACGGGCCCTTCACAGAAATTTCGTTCGCTGCCAGCGCGACTTCAACGCCACTCGGCACGACGACAGGATTCTTAGCGACTCTAGACATACTTACCTCACTACGCGACTACGCACAGCACTTCGCCGCCGATACCATTGGCGCGCGCTTTGCGGTCGGTCATCAAACCCTTGGACGTGGACACGATAGCAATACCCAGGCCGTTCATCACCTTAGGCATGTCTTCGGAGCCCTTGTAGATACGCAGACCAGGACGGCTTACGCGCTGGATCTTTTCGATCACTGGACGGCCGCTGTAATACTTCAGGCCGATTTCCAGCGTGGCCTTGCCACCTTCGCCGCTGATGATGCTGTAGCCATCAACATAACCTTCGTCCTTCAACACCTCGGCAATCGCCGCCTTCAACTTGGAAGAAGGCATCGCCACTGTGGCTTTTTCCGCAAGCTGCGCATTGCGAATGCGCGTCAGCATATCGGAGATCGGATCACTCATACTCATTTAATTGCTCCTACCAGCTTGCCTTAACAACACCAGGAATCTCACCGCGCATCGCGAATTCGCGAACCTTGATACGCCCCAAACCGAACTTCCTGAAAGTACCACGCGGACGACCGGTCAACGCACAACGGTTGCGCAAACGAACCGGGCTTGCGTCACGCGGCAGCGCTTGCAGCTTCTGGCGCGCAGCAGCGCGCTCTTCGTCGCTGAGGCTCACGTTGGAAATAGTCGCCAGCAGGGCCTCGCGCTTGGCCGCGAACTTCTTCACGGTCTCGCGGCGTTTTTGCTCGCGGTTAATCAGTGCTATCTTTGCCATTAGTATTCCCTCACTTCTTCAATGGAAGCTTGAAAGCCAGCAGCAATGCCTTGGCCTCTTCATCGGTCTTGGCGCTGGTGGTGATGGTGATGTTCATACCACGCAGAGCGTCAACCTTTTCGTATTCGATTTCCGGGAAAATGATCTGCTCTTTCACGCCCATGTTGTAATTGCCACGGCCGTCGAAAGACTTGCCGGAAATACCACGGAAGTCGCGGATACGCGGAATCGCCACAGAGATCAGACGATCCAGGAATTCGTACATGCGCTCTTTGCGCAGCGTCACCTTGCAACCGACCGGATAACCTTCGCGGATCTTGAAGCCAGCGATGGACTTCTTGGACAAGGTAATCACAGGCTTCTGACCGGCAATCTTCTGCATGTCGCCAACCGCAAAATCCATCACCTTCTTGTCAGCAACCGCCTCGCCGACACCCATATTCAGAGTGATCTTTTCGATGCGCGGCACTTCCATGATGGACTTGTAGCCAAACTGCTTCATCAGGTCCTTAGCGACCTTGTCTTTGTAAAATTCGTACAAACGAGCCATGCCTTACCCCTTAAGCGTCAATCATTTCGCCGCTGGACTTGAACACGCGCACCTTGCGCCCGTCTTCCAGCGTTTTGATCCCGACTCGATCGCCTTTTTTGGCCGCAGCGTTGTAGATCGCCACGTTCGAGATATGGATCGGCAGCTCTTTTTCAACGATACCGCCACTCAAGCCCTTCACCGGATTCGGCTTCTGATGCTTCTTGACCTTGTTGATACCGCTTACCAGCAGGAAATCGCCCAGCACTTGCTGCACACTGCCGCGACTACCCTTGTCTTTACCAGTGATGACGATGACGTCATCATTCTTTTTGATCTTGCGCATGATTTTCCTCGACTCGATCCGTTGACGCTTACAGCACTTCCGGTGCCAGCGAAACGATCTTCATGAACTTCTCGGTACGCAACTCGCGCGTCACCGGCCCGAAGATACGCGTACCGATCGGCTCCAGCTTGGCGTTCAGCAACACAGCAGCGTTGCCGTCGAACTTAACCAGAGAACCATCAGTGCGGCGCACACCCTTAGCAGTGCGAACCACCACGGCGTTGTACACTTCACCCTTCTTCACACGACCGCGCGGTGCGGCGTCCTTGATGCTAACCTTGATGACATCACCAACGGAAGCATAACGACGCTTGGAACCGCCCAACACCTTGATGCACATCACGGAACGTGCGCCAGTGTTGTCAGCCACATCTAAAACAGACTGCATTTGTATCATTATTTAATCTCCAACTTTTTCCGCCGCGGCGGCCAGTTTTGGAACCCGTACGGGTTAGGTCGCCGCAAGCGGCGATGAAACGAAGCCGCGCATTATATGCAAATTCAGAAAAGACGCAAGCTAAATTTTCGAGTTAAGCCGCAACCGCCTTTTCAACCAGCTTGGCAACGCGCCAAGCCTTAGTCTTGGCCAGAGGACGGCACTCTTCGATTGTCACCACGTCGCCGGTATGGAACTCGTTGGCTTCGTCGTGCGCGTGATACTTCTTGGAGACGCGAATGATCTTGCCCAGCAAGGGGTGCTTCACCTTGCGCTCGACCAAGACCGTAACAGTCTTGTCCATCTTGTCGCTAACCACGGTACCGGTCAGGGTACGTTTCAGTGTCTTTGCTTCGCTCATTTCTGGGCACCCTTCTCTTTCAATACGGTCTTCACGCGGGCGATGTCGCGACGCACCTTGCGCAATTCGCTGGTATTGGTCATCTGCTGCGTTGCAACTTGCATACGCAGACCGAATTGAGCCTTCGTCAAGGACAGCAGCTCTTGTTGGAGATCTGTCGCAGACTTGGTCTTCAGTTCACTAGCTTTCATGTTATGCACCTACCTGTCTAACAACGAATGTGGTTGCGATCGGCAACTTTGCGGAAGCGAGCTTGAAAGCCTCGCGCGCCAATGTCTCATCGACACCATCCATTTCGTACAACATCTTGCCAGGCTGAATCTCGGCGACGTAGTACTCGGGGTTACCCTTACCGTTACCCATACGAACTTCGGCCGGTTTCTTGGAGATCGGCTTGTCCGGGAAAATGCGGATCCAGATACGACCACCGCGCTTGATGTGGCGGGTCATCGCACGACGCGCAGCTTCGATTTGACGTGCAGTCAAACGGCCGCGGGCAACCGCCTTCAGGCCAAACTCACCGAAACTCACCTTGTTGCCGCGGGTAGCCAGACCGGTATTGCGGCCCTTCTGCTCCTTGCGGTATTTCCTTCTAGCTGGCTGTAGCATGTTTTGCTCCCGACTTTCTTACTTTCTTTTCCGGTTCAGCGGCGACTGGCGCAGCTGCTTCCTGACCAGTGGTCTCACCCTTGAACACCCAAACCTTCACACCGATGATGCCGTAAGTGGTCTTCGCTTCGGAAGTGCCGTAGTCGATGTCGGCACGCAGCGTATGCAACGGCACGCGGCCTTCACGGTACCACTCGGTACGGGCGATTTCGATGCCGTTCAAACGGCCCGAGCTCATGATCTTGATGCCTTGAGCGCCCAGACGCATTGCATTCTGCATCGCGCGCTTCATGGCGCGGCGGAACATGATGCGCTTTTCCAGCTGGGCGGTGATGCTGTCAGCGATCAGTTGCGCATCGATTTCGGGCTTGCGCACTTCTTCGATGGCCAGATCAACGGACTGCAGACCCATGCGCTTGCGCAACTCGGCGCGCAATGCCTCGATGTCTTCGCCCTTCTTGCCGATCACCATGCCAGGACGCGCGGTGTAGATGGTTACCTTGGCGTTCTTTGCAGGACGCTCGATGACCACCTTGGAAACACCGGCGGAAGCCAGCTTCTTTTTCAGGAATGCACGAACTTCGATGTCCTTGTGCAGCAAAGTAGCGAAATTCTCGCTGTTGGCATACCACTTGGAATCCCAGTTTTTACGAACGCTCAACCGGAAACCGGTTGGATGAATTTTCTGTCCCATAATTTACCCTTAGTTCCCGACGCTGACCGTAATGTGGCAGGTTTGCTTCTCGATGCGATTGCCACGCCCCTTGGCGCGCGCACTGAAACGCTTCAGCGAAGCCGCCTTATCGACATAGATGGTGGTCACTTTCAGCTCGTCGATGTCAGCGCCATCGTTATGCTCGGCGTTCGCGATCGCGGACTCCAGAGCCTTCTTGATGATGCCTGCACCCTTCTTCGGGCTGAAGGTCAGGATGTTCAAAGCCTGCGCGACCGGCAAACCACGGATCTGGTCAGCAACCAGGCGGCCCTTTTGCGCGGAGAGATGAATGTTTTTTGCAACAGCAGTAGTCGTTGTCATCATGCCTCCTTATTTCTTCGCCTTTTTATCGGCAGCATGGCCCTTGAAGGTACGAGTCAGGGAAAACTCGCCCAACTTGTGCCCCACCATGTTCTCCGACACATACACGGGAATGTGCTGCTTGCCGTTGTGCACCGCGATCGTCAGGCCGACGAACTCGGGCAGCACCGTGGAACGGCGCGACCAGGTCTTCACCGGGCGCTTATCGTTAGTCGCACGCACCGCCTCAACCTTCTTGAGCAAGTGAGCGTCGACAAATGGACCTTTTTTAATGGAACGTGCCATATTTATCTACCCCTTAAACCTGAAAGCGACGGCGCACGATCATGCCGCTAGTACGCTTGTTGCGACGAGTGCGGAAGCCCTTGGCCGGCACACCCCATGGGCTGACCGGATGACGGCCTGCAGCTGTCTTGCCCTCACCACCACCGTGCGGGTGATCAACCGGGTTCATCACCACACCGCGGACTGTCGGACGCACACCGCGCCAACGCATTGCACCGGCCTTGCCGATGGAACGCAGGCTGTGTTCGGAGTTGCCCACTTCGCCCAGTGTCGCCTTGCAGTCGATGTGCACCTTGCGGATCTCGCCGGAACGCAGACGCAATTGAGCGTAGCTGCCTTCGCGGGCCAGCAGCTGCACCGCAGTACCGGCGGAACGCGCCAACTGCGCGCCCTTGCCCGGCAGCATCTCGATGCAGTGAATGGTCGAACCCACCGGAATGTTGCGCAGAGGCAAGGCATTGCCCGACTTGATCGGAGCTTCGGAACCGCTGATCAGGGTCGTACCGACTGTCACGCCCTTGGGAGCGATGATGTAACGACGCTCACCATCGGCATAGCACAGCAGGGCCAGGTGCGCGCTACGGTTCGGGTCGTATTCCAGGCGCTCGACGGTGGCAGGAATGCCATCCTTGTTGCGCTTGAAGTCCACCAGACGATAGTGCTGCTTGTGACCGCCGCCCATATGACGGGTGGTGATATGACCATTGTGGTTACGGCCCGCAGTCTTGGTCTTCTTCTCGACCAGGGACGCGACCGGCTTACCTTTGTGCAGGTCGGGGTTGACAACGCGCAATACCGCGCGCTGTCCCGGAGTTGTTGGTTTTAGTTTAATCAATGCCATGATGATTACCCTTGCTCGCTTGCAGCAAAATTGATTTCCTGACCGGCTGCCAGGCACACATAGGCCTTCTTCCAGTTGTTGCGACGACCGACGAAACGGCCCATGCGCTTGACCTTGCCCTTGACGTTGGCCACTTGCACGGTATCCACGCTCACCTTGAACATCATCTCAACGGCCGCCTTGATTTCAGGCTTGGTTGCATCGGGAGCGACGCGGAAGATCACCTGCTCGTTCTTGTCGGCAACGAAAGTCGCCTTTTCGGAGATCTGCGGAGCGAGCAGCACCTTCATCAAACGCTCTTGGCTGAATTGTTGCGTACTCATGCGAACATCTCCTCAATTTTTGCCACCGCATTGCGGGTAACGACCACGCTCGGGAAGCGCACCAGGCTGACGGGGTCGGCCTGATTGGCTTCCAGCACCAATACGTTGGGCAGGTTGCGCGAAGACAGATACAGGTTCTCGTCTAGGCTGTCGGTGATGATCAACAGACGGCCGGAATCCAAGCCCATGCCCTTGATCTTCTGCGCCAGCAGCTTGGTCTTGGGAGCATCGACAGTCAGGCTATCCACAACCACCAGACGGTTCTCGCTAACCAGCTTCGACAAGATCGCAGCCAGACCTGCGCGATACATCTTGCGGTTCACCTTGTGGGTGTAATTCTCTTCACCGGTATTCGGGAAAATCTTGCCACCCCCGCGCCACAGCGGGCTGGATGCCATACCGGCACGAGCACGACCCGTACCCTTTTGCGCGAACGGCTTGCGGGTAGACTTGGCGATCTCGCTGCGACCCTTTTGCTTGCTGTTGGCAGCACGGGCGTTCGCCATGTAGGCGGTAACCAGCTGATGCACCAGATCTTCGTTGTATTCACGACCGAACAACTCGTCGGACGCGCTCAGATTTGCGGTCGCTTGACCCTTATCGTTAATGACCTTGAGTTCCATTACGCACCTGCCTTCACTGCTGGACGCACGATCACGCTGCCGCCCTGCGCGCCGGGAACGGCACCCTTGACCAGCAACAACTGACGCGCAACATCGACACGCACAACTTCCAGATTCTGCACAGTCTTCTGCACATCACCAAGATGACCCGTCATGCGCTTGCCCGGGAACACGCGACCCGGATCCTGCGCCATACCGATGGAGCCCGGCACGTTGTGCGACTTGGAGTTACCGTGCGATGCACGGCCGGATTTGAAGTTGTAACGCTTGATGGTACCAGCGTAACCCTTACCCTTGGATACGCCCGTCACATCGACGAGTTGACCCGCCTGAAAAATCTCGACGCTGATCGTCGAGCCAGCCTGCAGGCCAGCCAATTGTTCAGGGGATACGGTGAATTCCTTGAGTGCACTCCCCGCTTCCACACCCGCCTTGGCGTAATGTCCGGCGGCAGCCTTGCTGACGCGACCGGGACGGCGCACACCGTGTGCAACTTGCACAGCAGTATAGCCATCGGTATCCACGGTTTTAACCTGAGTGACACGATTATTGGACACTTCCAGCACAGTCACCGGCAACGAAGAACCGTCCTCGGTGAATACGCGGGTCATGCCAATCTTGCGACCGACAAGTCCTAAGCTCATTTTTTATTTCCTTTGGTTAAGGGGCTGACTTCAATTGGCCAGCCGATTCTCTTTTACTACCTGGCACAACAATTACTGCAACTTGATTTCCACATCCACGCCAGCCGGCAGATCCAGCTTCATCAGCGCATCCACAGTCTTGTCTGTCGGATCGACGATATCCATCAGGCGCAGATGGGTGCGAATCTCGAATTGATCGCGCGAAGTCTTGTTGACGTGCGGCGAACGCAGCACATCGAAACGCTCGATCTTGGTGGGCAACGGCACGGGACCGTTCACCACAGCACCAGTGCGCTTGGCAGTATCAACGATCTGCGCGGCCGACTGGTCAATCAAGCGATAGTCAAACGCCTTGAGGCGAATGCGAATTTTTTGACTTTGCATAATCTTCTCTTGCATTTACGCGGCAATGCCGCTGGTTTAAAGAACGAAAATCGCGTGGCCGCAGCCACGCGAGGGGGCGCATTGTATCTTTACTCGATGATCTTTGCAACCACGCCGGCGCCGACGGTACGACCGCCTTCGCGGATCGCGAAGCGCAGACCTTCTTCCATCGCGATCGGGTTGATCAGATTCACGGTGATGCTGACGTTGTCGCCAGGCATAACCATTTCGGTACCTGCCGGCAGCTCGACCGCACCGGTCACGTCGGTGGTACGGAAGTAGAACTGCGGGCGATAGCCTTGGAAGAACGGAGTGTGACGGCCGCCTTCGTCCTTGCCCAGCACGTAGATCTCGGCAGTGAACTTGGTGTGCGGGGTGATGGAGCCGGGCTTGGCCAGCACTTGGCCGCGCTCGACGTCTTCACGCTTGGTGCCGCGCAGCAGCACGCCGACGTTGTCGCCTGCCTGACCTTGGTCGAGCAGCTTGCGGAACATTTCCACGCCGGTGCAGGTGGTCTTCTGGGTCGGCTTAATACCGACGATTTCGATTTCTTCGCCGACCTTGATGACACCGCGCTCGACACGACCAGTCACCACAGTACCGCGACCGGAGATGGAGAATACGTCTTCAACCGGCATCAGGAAGGCGCCGTCGATGGCACGCTCAGGAGTCGGGATGTAGCTGTCCAGCGCATCGGCCAGACGGAAGATGGCGGGCTCGCCCAGGTCGCCTTGGTCGCCTTGCACCGCCTTCAGTGCAGAACCCTTGATGATGGGCACGTCGTCGCCAGGGAAGTCGTACTTGGAGAGCAGCTCGCGCACTTCCATTTCGACCAGTTCCAGCAGCTCTTCGTCATCGACCATGTCGCACTTGTTCAGGAACACGATGATGTAAGGAACGCCAACCTGGCGAGCCAGCAGGATGTGCTCGCGGGTTTGCGGCATCGGGCCATCAGCTGCGGACACGACCAGGATCGCGCCGTCCATCTGGGCGGCGCCGGTGATCATGTTCTTCACATAGTCGGCGTGGCCCGGGCAGTCAACGTGCGCGTAGTGGCGAGTTGCTGTTTCGTATTCAACGTGAGCGGTGTTGATGGTGATGCCGCGCGCCTTTTCTTCCGGCGCTGCGTCGATCTGGTCATAAGCCTTGGCTTCGCCGCCGAACTTCTTGGACAGCACGGTGGTGATCGCCGCGGTCAGGGTGGTCTTGCCGTGGTCAACGTGGCCAATCGTACCTACGTTCACGTGCGGTTTCGTACGTTCAAATTTGCTCTTTGCCATGATTATCGCCTCTTAAATCAAAATTATTTCTTGTTCATGATCGCTTCAGCGACGTTCCGTGGAGCTTCAGAGTAATGCTTGAATTCCATGGTGTAAGTCGCACGACCCTGGGTAGCGGAACGCAGTGCGGTGGAGTAACCGAACATCTCGGACAACGGCACTTCAGCCTTGATGGATTTGCCGCCACCCATCATGTCTTCCATACCCTGCACCATACCGCGGCGCGAAGAAAGGTCGCCCATCACGGTACCCGCATAGTCTTCAGGCGTTTCCACCTCGACGGACATCATCGGTTCCAGCAGGACCGGATTGGCCTTGCGCATACCGTCCTTGAACGCCATGGATGCAGCCATCTTGAACGCATTTTCGTTCGAGTCCACATCGTGGTAGGAACCGTCGAACAGCGTGACCTTGACGTCAACGACCGGGAAGCCGGCCAGCACACCGCTCGGCAATGTCTCACGCAAGCCCTTCTCAACTGCCGGGATGAATTCGCGAGGAACGGTACCACCCTTGATCGCGTCGACGAACTCAAAGCCCTTACCAGCCTCGCTCGGCTCCATCTTGATCCAGACGTGACCGTACTGACCGCGACCACCGGTCTGCTTGGCGTACTTGCCTTCGACCTCGACAGCCTTGCGGATCGCTTCGCGGTATGCAACCTGAGGAGCACCCACGTTGGCTTCGACGCCAAACTCGCGCTTCATGCGATCAACCAGAATTTCCAGGTGCAACTCGCCCATACCCGACATGATGGTCTGACCAGACTCTTCGTCGGTACGGATGCGGAAAGAAGGATCTTCTGCCGCAAGACGGCCCAGCGCGATACCCATCTTTTCCTGGTCGGCCTTGGTCTTCGGCTCAACGGCGACGTGAATCACCGGCTCCGGGAACACCATGCGCTCGAGGATGATAGGCTTGTCCACATCGCACAACGACTCGCCAGTGGTCACTTCCTTCAGGCCGATACAGGCAGCGATGTCGCCAGCCAGGATCTCATCGACTTCTTCGCGATTGTTCGCGTGCATCTGCACGATACGACCGATACGCTCTTTCTTGCCGCGAACGGAGTTGTAAACCGTATCACCCTTCTTCAGCACGCCGGAATACACGCGCACGAAGGTCAACTGCCCCACGAACGGGTCGGTCATCAGCTTGAATGCCAGCGCGGAGAAAGCCTCGCCATCATCAGCCTTGCGAGTGAGGGGCTCACCCGCCTCGCTCTCGCCTGTCACGTCGGGAATATCGACCGGCGACGGCAGCAACATGATCACCGCATCCAGCATACGCTGAACACCCTTGTTCTTGAACGCGGAGCCGCACAGCATCGGCTGGATCTCGCACGCCAGCGTACGGGCACGCAGACCTGCAATGATCTGTTCTTCCGTCAACTCGCCATTCTCAAGATACTGATTCATCAGATCTTCAGAGGCCTCTGCAGCGGACTCGACCATCTTTTCGCGCCATTCATTGGCTGTCGCAACCAGGTCAGCCGGAATGTCACGATAGTCGAACTTCATACCTTGCGACGCTTCATCCCAGTAGATCGCCTTCATCTTCATCAGATCGACGACACCGACGAAGCTATCTTCCGCACCGATAGGGATCACGATGGGAACCGGGTTCGCCTTCAGGCGAAGCTGCATCTGCTCGACGACCTTGAAGAAGTTCGCGCCGGAACGGTCCATCTTGTTGACGAACGCCAGACGAGGAACCTTGTACTTGTTGGCTTGACGCCAAACGGTCTCGGACTGAGGCTGCACACCACCCACCGCGCAGTACACCATGCACGCGCCGTCCAGCACACGCATCGAACGCTCCACCTCGATGGTGAAGTCCACGTGACCCGGGGTGTCGATGATGTTGAAGCGATGCTCAGGATACTGGTTCTCCATGCCCTTCCAGAAGCATGTCGTCGCAGCGGAGGTGATGGTGATACCACGCTCCTGCTCTTGCTCCATCCAGTCCATGGTAGCAGCGCCATCATGCACTTCGCCGATCTTGTGGCTTACGCCGGTGTAGAACAGGATGCGCTCGGTCGTCGTCGTCTTGCCCGCATCGATGTGCGCGCTGATGCCGATATTACGGTAACGGCTAATGGGTGTTTTACGTGCCACGGTAGATACCTAACTTGATCTGATTTAGAAACGGAAATGCGAGAAGGCCTTGTTCGCCTCTGCCATACGGTGCACTTCTTCACGCTTCTTCACCGCACCACCGCGACCTTCGGACGCGTCGATCAGCTCACCAGCCAAACGCATACCCATGGACTTCTCGCCGCGCTTGCGTGCAGCTTCGCGCAACCAGCGCATCGCCAGCGCCATACGACGGGAAGGACGAACCTCGACAGGCACCTGGTAGTTTGCACCACCGACGCGACGGCTCTTCACTTCCACCTGCGGCTTGGCATTATTCAATGCGAGATTGAACACCTCGATCGCGTCCTTGTTGGTCTTCTTACCAACCTGCTCCAGCGCGCCGTACAGGATGCGCTCAGCAACCGACTTCTTGCCTGCAGTCATCAACACGTTCACAAACTTGGACAAATCCTGGTTACCGAACTTAGGATCCGGCAGGACTTCGCGCTTGGGGACTTCTCTACGTCTTGGCATATCAACCTCGAATTAATTTCTGATAGTTACTGTTTAATTACTTCTTAGCACGCTTCGCGCCGTACTTGGAGCGAGCCTGCTTACGATCCTTCACGCCAGCCGTATCCAGACTGCCGCGCACCATGTGGTAACGCACACCAGGCAAGTCCTTCACACGACCGCCGCGCAACAGCACAACCGAGTGCTCCTGCAGGTTGTGGCCTTCACCGCCGATGTACGAAATAACCTCGAAACCGTTGGTCAGACGAACCTTGGCCACCTTACGCAGCGCAGAGTTAGGCTTCTTCGGTGTCGTGGTATAGACACGGGTACACACACCACGCTTCTGCGGGGAGCCCGCCAAAGCCGGCACTTTGCTCTTTTCTACGATTGCAACACGAGGTTTGCGGATCAACTGGTTAATGGTTGGCATTATCTACACGTCCTAAAAGTGAATTTCAAATCTCTTTAAAATCAAACAAATAAAAAAGCTACCGCCGCGACTTGGCACGAAAATACCCGCCGCGACGGCAAAAAAGGTTGCGAATTCTATTGAGAAAGCCCTGGGGTGTCAAGCGAATCGGTAGAAGCTACCGTCTCGCCCACTGCGCCCGCATCGGCCTCCTGCAATTCGCGCCCTTCCGCCATATCGATCCCCAGGCGCTGCTTGCGACGCGTGGTGTGATATGCCAAGCCGGTACCGGCCGGGATCAGACGACCCACGATCACGTTTTCCTTCAGACCGCGCAATTCGTCCTTCTTGCCCATGATCGCCGCTTCGGTCAGGACACGCGTGGTCTCCTGGAACGATGCTGCAGAAATGAACGAGTCGGTAGACAGCGACGCCTTGGTGATACCCAGCAGCATGTATTCGAAGCTGGCGGGGTTCTTGCCTTCCGCAGCCATGCGCTCGTTCTCTTCCAGCACGTCGGCACGCTCCACTTGCTCGCCGGTGATGAAGCGGGTATCGCCCACGTCGGAGACCTGCACGCGGCGCAGCATCTGGCGCACGATCACTTCGATGTGCTTGTCGCTGATCTTCACGCCCTGCAAACGGTACACTTCCTGTACTTCGTCGGTGATGTAGCGGGCAAGTGCCTCAACACCCAACAGGCGCAGGATGTCATGTGGGTCGGCCGGGCCGTCCACAATCATCTCACCCTGGTTAACCACCTGACCATCGTGAGCCAGCACATGCTTCTCCTTAGGAATCAGGAATTCATGCGCAATGCCGTCCACATCGGTGATGACCAGACGCTGCTTGCCCTTGGTGTCCTTACCGAACGAGACGGTACCGGTCACTTCTGCCAGCATGCCGGCATCCTTCGGTACACGTGCTTCGAACAACTCGGCCACGCGCGGCAGACCGCCGGTAATATCGCGCGTCTTCGACGATTCCTGCGGAATACGCGCCAACACATCACCCACGCCGACATGCTGACCGTCTTCCACGGTGATGATACAGCCGGTCTGGAAGGTAACACTAACAGCCGTTTCGGTACCGGTCAGCTTGACTTCCTGACCAGCATCATCGATCAGGCGAACCATCGGGCGCACGCCCTTGCTTTGGGCGCCAGCACGCTGCTTAGGATCGATAACCACCAGCGTAGACAAACCAGTCACTTCATCAATCTGCTTGGCGACCGTTACGCCCTCTTCCACATTCTGGAAGCTGACCTTACCGGCATATTCTGTAACGATCGGACGGGTATGCGGATCCCAGTTAGCCAGTACCACACCCGCACGCACTGCGTCGCCCTGCTTGACTGCCAGCGTCGCGCCATAAGGCACCTTGTGTCGTTCACGTTCACGGCCGTGATCATCTGCGATGATGACTTCGGCGCTGCGCGCCACCACGATCAGTTCGCCGCGTACGGTGGTCACCACACGCATGTTCGGGCTGTACTTCAGTACACCGTTGGACTTGCTTTCCACCTGGCTTGCCACCACGGTACGCGAAGCCGCGCCACCGATGTGGAAGGTACGCATGGTCAGCTGGGTACCCGGTTCGCCGATGGATTGCGCCGCGATCACACCGACCGCCTCGCCCACGTTCACCAGGCCGCCGCGGCCCAGGTCGCGGCCGTAACACTTGGCGCACAGACCGAAGCGGGTTTCGCAGTTCAACGGGGTGCGCACGCGCACCTCGTCGATGCCGAGCACCTCGATGCGCTCCACCGCGGCTTCATCCAGAAGGACTCCCGCTTCATAAACCGTTTCAGCAGTTTCCGGATTGACGACATCGGCGCTCAGCACACGGCCGAGGATACGCTCGCGCAATGCCTCGATCACTTCACCGCCTTCGACGATCGCCTTCATCGCGGTGCCGTTCTCGGTGCCGCAATCCTGTTCGATAACAACCAGGTCTTGCGTGACGTCGACCAGACGGCGGGTCAGGTAACCGGAGTTCGCAGTCTTCAACGCCGTATCGGCCAGACCCTTACGGGCGCCGTGCGTGGAGATGAAGTACTGCAGCATGTTCAAGCCTTCGCGGAAGTTCGCGGTAATCGGCGTTTCGATGATGGAGCCGTCCGGTTTCGCCATCAGGCCGCGCATACCGGCCAGCTGGCGAATCTGGGCTGCGGAGCCGCGGGCGCCGGAGTCGGCCATCATGTAGATGGAGTTGAACGACTCCTGCATCACCGGCTTGCCCTTTTCCATGCGCGGCTCGCCCGTAACACGGTCGAGCACCGGCTCACTGCCCAGCTGTTCCATCATGGCCTTGGCCACGACGTCGCCGGTACGGCCCCAGATGTCCACAACCTTGTTGTAGCGTTCGCCGTCGGTCACCAGACCCGAGGTGTACTGGGTGTGGATCTCGTGCACTTCCTTCTCGGCGGCGCCGATCAGCTCGTTCTTCTGCGGAGGCATCAGCATGTCGTCCACGCAGATCGAGATGCCGGCACGGGTCGCATACGCGAAACCGGTGTACATCAGCTTGTCGGCCATGATCACGGTGTCGCGCAGACCGCACTGGCGGAAGCTGCTGTTGATCAGACGCGAGATCTCTTTCTTCTTCAGCGCCTTGTTGATCAGCGCGAACGGCAGGCCGGCAGGCAGCACCTCGGACAACAGCGCGCGGCCCACGGTGGTCTCGTAGCGGGTCAGTTTTTCGAACGGCTGGCCGGCCTCGTCCTTGTGGACTTCCTTGAGACGCACCACCACCTTCGCCTGCAGCTCGACTTCGCGAGACTCATAGGCACGCGACACTTCGGCGATGTTGGCGAACATCGAGCCTTCGCCCAGCGCGCCGATCTTCTCGCGGGTCATGTAGTACAGACCCAGCACGATATCCTGCGACGGCACGATGATCGGCTCGCCGTTGGCGGGCGACAGCACGTTGTTGGATGCCAGCATCAGCGTGCGCGCTTCCATCTGCGCTTCCAGCGACAGCGGCACGTGAACGGCCATCTGGTCACCGTCGAAGTCGGCGTTGAACGCGGAACAGACCAGCGGATGCAACTGGATCGCCTTGCCCTCGATCAGGATGGGCTCGAACGCCTGGATACCCAGACGGTGCAGCGTAGGCGCACGGTTCAGCAGGATCGGATGCTCGCGGATCACTTCTTCGAGGATGTCCCACACCACCGGCTCTTCGGCCTCGACCATGCGCTTGGACGCCTTGATCGTGGTCGCCAGGCCCATCGCCTCGAGACGGCTGAAAATGAACGGCTTGAACAGTTCGAGTGCCATCTTCTTGGGCAGGCCGCACTGGTGCAGCCTGAGCTGCGGGCCCACCACGATGACGGAACGGCCGGAGTAGTCGACGCGCTTACCCAGCAGGTTCTGACGGAAACGGCCGCTCTTGCCCTTGATCATGTCGGCCAGGGACTTCAGCTGGCGCTTGTTCGCACCGGTCATCGCCTTGCCGCGACGGCCGTTGTCCAGCAGCGAGTCCACGGACTCCTGCAGCATGCGCTTCTCGTTGCGCACGATGATATCCGGCGCCTTCAGTTCGAGCAGGCGGCGCAGACGGTTGTTACGGTTGATCACGCGGCGATACAGGTCGTTCAGGTCGGAGGTCGCGAAGCGGCCGCCATCCAGCGGCACCAGCGGACGCAGTTCCGGCGGCAGCACCGGCAACACGGTCATGACCATCCACTCCGGCTGGATGCCGGACGCGTTGAACGCCTCCAGCACCTTCAGGCGCTTGGCGTACTTCTTGATCTTGGTCTCGGAGCCGGTTGCGGCCAGCTCGGCACGGATGGTCTCGATCTCGCTGGTGACGTCCAGGTTGGCCAGCAGCGCGCGCACGCCTTCAGCGCCCATCATGGCGGTGAACTCGTCGCCGTATTCCTCGGTCTTCGCGAGGTAGTCGTCTTCGGTCAACAACTGGCCGCGGTTCAGCGGGGTCATGCCGGGCTCGGTCACCACGTAGGCTTCGAAGTACAGCACGCGCTCGATGTCGCGCAGGGTCATGTCCAGCACCATGCCGAGACGGGACGGCAGCGACTTCAGGAACCAGATGTGAGCGACCGGCGAGGCCAGCTCGATGTGGCCCATGCGCTCGCGGCGCACCTTGGACAGGGTGACTTCGACGCCGCACTTTTCGCAGATCACCCCACGATGCTTGAGGCGCTTGTACTTGCCGCACAGGCACTCGTAGTCCTTGACCGGGCCGAAGATCTTGGCGCAGAACAGGCCGTCGCGTTCCGGCTTGAAGGTACGGTAGTTGATGGTCTCCGGCTTCTTGACTTCGCCGTACGACCAGGACCGGATCTTCTCCGGCGAGGCCAACCCGATCTTGATCGCGTCGAACTCTTCTTTCTGTGTGACCTGCTTGAACAAATCCAGCAATGATTTCATATGAGGCTCCTAATATCGTCCTGTGATTTTGTCGCGATTAGTGACGTTCCAGATCCATGTCGATGCCCAAGGAACGGATTTCCTTGATCACCACGTTGAAGGATTCCGGCATGCCGGCGTCGATCTTGTGGTCGCCCTTGACGATGTTCTCGTAGACCTTGGTACGGCCGGTCACGTCATCCGACTTGACGGTCAGCATTTCCTGCAGGGTGTACGCGGCGCCGTAAGCTTCCAGCGCCCACACTTCCATTTCACCGAAACGCTGGCCACCGAACTGAGCCTTACCGCCCAACGGCTGCTGGGTCACCAGCGAGTACGGGCCGGTGGAACGCGCGTGCATCTTGTCGTCGACCAGGTGGTGCAGCTTCAGCACATGCTTGTAGCCGACCGTAACGGGACGGTCGAAGGCTTCGCCCGTGCGGCCGTCGTACAGCGTGGTCTGGCCGGACAGCGGCAGGCCCGCCAGTTCCAGCATGTACTTGATCTCTTCTTCGCTCGCGCCGTCGAACACGGGGGTCGCGAACGGCACGCCCTTCGTCAGGTTGCGGCACAACTCGATGATCTCGTCGTCGCTGAAGGATTCCAGATCGACGGTCTGACCGCCGTGGTTGTAGATCTTGCCCAGGAACTTGCGCACCTCGGCGATCTTCGCGTTGGTCTGCAGCATCTCGTCGATCTTCTTGCCCAGGCCCTTTGCCGCCCAGCCCAGGTGAGTCTCGAGGATCTGACCGATGTTCATACGCGACGGAACGCCCAGCGGGTTCAGCACGACGTCGGCCGGTGTACCGTCGGCCATGTACGGCATGTCTTCCACCGGCACGATGCGCGACACCACACCCTTGTTACCGTGACGACCCGCCATCTTGTCGCCGGGCTGCAGGCGGCGCTTAACCGCCACATACACCTTGACCATCTTCTGCACGCCGGCCTGGAGCTCGTCGCCCTGGGTCAGCTTCTTCTTCTTCAGCTCGAACGCAGCGTCGAACTCGACACGCTTCTGGGCCAAACCGTCCTTGACCTGCTCCATTTGGGCAGCGACTTCGTCGTCAGCCACGCGGATATCGAACCACTGGTGGTGCTCGATGCTGTGCAGGTAATCCTTGCTCAACTTGGTGCCCTTGGCCAGCTTCTTCGGACCGCCGTTGGCGACCTTGTTGTGCAGCATTTTTTCAAGGCGGGCAAACTGGTCGGCCTCGACGATGCGCATCTGGTCGGCCAGGTCTTTCTTGTAGCGATCCAGCTCGTCGTCGATGATCTGCTGCGCACGCTTGTCGCGCTGCAGACCTTCGCGGGTGAACACCTGCACGTCGATCACGGTGCCGGAGATGCCGGCGTCCACGCGCAAGGAAGTGTCCTTCACGTCGGAAGCCTTCTCGCCGAAGATGGCGCGCAGCAGCTTCTCTTCCGGGGTCAGCTGGGTCTCGCCCTTCGGCGTGACCTTGCCCACCAGCACGTCGCCGGGGCCGACTTCCGCGCCGATGTGCACGATGCCGGATTCGTCCAGACGGGCCAGTTGCGCCTCGGCCAGATTCGGGATGTCGCGGGTGATTTCCTCAGGTCCCAGCTTGGTGTCGCGCGCAGCGACGGTCAGCTCTTCGATGTGGATCGAAGTGAAACGGTCCTGCGCAGAAACGCGCTCGGAGATCAGGATCGAGTCCTCGTAGTTGTAGCCGTTCCACGGCATGAACGCGACCAGCATGTTCTGACCCAGCGCCAGTTCGCCCATGTCGGTGGATGCACCGTCGGCGATCACGTCACCGCGACCGATCACGTCGCCCACCTTGACCAGCGGACGCTGGTTGATGTTGGTGTTCTGGTTGGAACGGGTGTACTTGGTCAGGTTGTAGATGTCCACGCCCACTTCGCCCGGCGTGGTCTCGTCGTCGTTCACACGCACCACGATACGGCCCGCATCCACGTAGTCGATGCGGCCACCGCGCCATGCCTGCACGGCCGTGCCGGAGTCCACCGCCACGGTGCGCTCGATGCCGGTGCCGACCAGCGGCTTCTCGGCGCGCAGACACGGAACGGCTTGGCGTTGCATGTTGGCGCCCATCAGCGCGCGGTTCGCGTCGTCGTGTTCCAGGAACGGGATCAGCGATGCAGCGACGGACACCACCTGGGACGGGGACACGTCCATGTACTCCAGCTTGTCGGGTTCGGCCAGCACGAATTCGTTGTGCTGACGCGCGGACACGATGTCGTTGGTGAAGTGGCCCTTCTTGTCCAGCTCGGCGTTCGCCTGGGCGATGGTGTACTTGCCTTCCTCGATCGCCGACAGGTAATCGACCTCGTCGAGCACCTTGCCGTTGCCGGCCTTGCGGTACGGGGTCTCGATGAAGCCGTATTCGTTGGTGCGTGCATACAGCGCCAGCGAGTTGATCAGACCGATGTTCGGACCTTCCGGCGTTTCGATCGGGCACACGCGGCCGTAGTGGGTCGGGTGCACGTCACGCACTTCGAAGCCGGCGCGTTCGCGTGTCAGGCCGCCTGGGCCCAGCGCGGAGATGCGGCGCTTGTGGGTCACTTCGGACAGCGGGTTGGTCTGGTCCATGAACTGCGACAACTGGCTGGAACCGAAGAACTCCTTCACCGCCGCAGAGATCGGCTTGGCGTTGATCAGATCGTGCGGCATCAGATTGTCGGTCTCGGCCTGGCCCAGACGCTCCTTCACGGCACGCTCGACGCGGGCCAGACCGGCGCGGAACTGGTTCTCGGCCAACTCACCCACCGCACGTACGCGGCGGTTACCCAGGTGGTCGATGTCGTCGATCTCGCCGCGGCCATTGCGCAGCTCGACCAGGATCTTGACCACTTCGACGATGTCTTCGTTGGTCAGGATAGCCAAGCCGGTCAGTTCGTCACGGCCGACGCGGCGGTTGAACTTCATGCGACCGACGGCCGACAGGTCGTAACGCTCTTCACTGAAGAACAGCCCCTGGAACAGGCCCTCGACGGCCTCTTCGGTCGGCGGCTCGCCGGGACGCATCATGCGGTAGATCGCCACGCGGGCAGTCCACTGGTCGACGGTCTCGTCGGTGCGCAGAGTCTGAGAGATGAATGCGCCGTGATCCAGGTCGTTGGTGTACAGCGTCTGGATCTTGGTGATGCCGGCTGCTTCCAGCTTGGCCAGCAGAGTTTCGGTGATCTCGTCGTTGGCATGGGCCACGATCTCGCCGCTATCCTTGTCCACCACGTCGGTCGCGATCACGCGGCCGATCAGGAAGTCCTCGCTGACTGCCAGCTTGTCGATGCCCGCTTCCTGCATCTCGCGGATGTGGCGCACGGTGATGCGCTTGTCCTTGGCGACGATGACCTTGCCGGCCTTGCCGACGATGTCGAAGCGTGCCACATCGCCGCGCAGGCGCTCAGGCACGACCTCGAACTGGATGCCCTTCTTGCCCAGATGGAAGGCGTCGAAGTCGAAGAACATCTTCAGCATGTCTTCGTTGTTGTAGCCCAGCGAACGCAACAGGATGGTCACCGGCATCTTGCGGCGGCGGTCGATACGGAAGTAGACGTAATCCTTCGCGTCGAATTCGAAATCCAGCCAGGAGCCACGGTAGGGAATGATGCGCGCGGAGAACAGCAGCTTGCCGGACGAGTGTGTCTTGCCGCGGTCATGCTCGAAGAACACGCCGGGAGAACGGTGCAACTGGGAGACGATGACGCGCTCGGTGCCGTTGATCACGAACGAGCCGGTGTGGGTCATCAGCGGGATCTCGCCCATGTAGACTTCCTGCTCCTTCACTTCCTTGACCGTCGGCTTGGACGCTTCCTTGTCCATGATGGTCAGGCGCACGCGTGCGCGCAGCGGGGAGGCGTAGGTCAGGCCGCGCTGCTGACATTCCTTAACGTCGAACGGAGGCATGCCCAGCTGGTAGCTGACGAAGTCCAGACGAGCATTCTTGGAATGGCTCTCGATTGGGAAGATACCGTTGAAAGCGGCTTGCAAGCCCTCGTTCTTGCGCTGCTCGGGCGGCGTATAGGCCTGCAGGAAGGCAGCAAAGGATTCCAGTTGGGTGGACAACAGGAAGGGGACCGGCAGCGCGCCGACCCGCTTGGCAAAACTCTTACGAATGCGCTTTTTTTCGGTAAAAGAGTAGCTCATATAATCTCCACGATCGAAGGAAAACAAAGTTTTAGCGCAAGCACAATTTTGGGATTGTGCCGGAACCAAAAGACAGGGGGCAGAAAGCAATCATCGGCTTTCTGGCCGCTGGCTTCTTAAAGCGGCAAAAGGCTGACGGTGAACCGCCAGCCTTTCTGCAACGTACAGCCTTACTTGATTTCAGCAGTTGCGCCAGCTTCGATCAGCTGCTTGGCGATCGAGTCTGCGTCAGCCTTGGATACGCCTTCCTTCAGGGGCTTCGGCGCGCCATCCACCAGATCCTTGGCTTCCTTCAAGCCCAGGCCGGTGATCGCGCGAACCACCTTGATCACGTTAACCTTGGCGTCGCCAGCGGACTTCAGGATCACGGTGAACTCGGTCTGCTCAGCAGCAGCAGCACCACCAGCAGCAGCGCCGCCAGCAGCAGGAGCAGCCATCGCAGCAGCGGATACGCCGAACTTCTCTTCAATTGCCTTGACCAGCTCGTTCAGTTCCAGCACGGACATGCTGTCCAGGGCTGTCAAAAATGCGTCTTTATCGAATGCCATTTTGTTTTCCTATCTTTAAAAATTAATCAGATCAAGCAGCAGCAGGTTCTTTTTTCTCGGCAACTGCGTTGAGCACGCGAGCCAAGCCAGAGACCGGCGATTGCAGCAAACCGCACAGTTGTGCCAGCAGCACTTCCTTCGACGGTACGGAAGCCAGCGCATTCACGCCTGCGGCATCCAGCACCTTGCCGTTGTAAGAACCAGCTTTCACGACCAGCTTATCGTTCGTCTTGGCGAACTCGTGCACCACCTTGGCGGCAGCAACGGCGTCCGCGCTGATGCTGTACACCAGCGGGCCGACCATCTGGTCTGCCAGGGTTTCGAACGGAGTACCCTGCACCGCACGGCGTGCCAGCGTGTTCTTCAACACGTGGAAATACACCCCAGACTTACGTGCATTGGCACGCAGCTTGGTGATGTCGCCGACTTGGATGCCACGGTACTCTGCCAAGACGATGGTCTGGGCCTGTGCCACTTGTGCACTGACTTCCGCGACCACGGCCTGTTTTTCTTGCAGATTGAGACTCAAGTCTTCCTCCAATTTCCGGAATGCACTTACGCGCACTCCATCGGTTACAACAGCGACCTTGAGCCAGGAAAACAACTCCTGCTCGCGGGCACACCATCTACGTGGGCCGCCGGATGTCCGGTGATCAGGACGCTCCGCCATTTAAGCCTGGGGCCAACAACGCCTTCGGCACCTACGGTCTTTGATGCTGCCAGCACGCCAGCAGTCCAAAGATCAGAGGCGACAGGACATAGCCCTGCCGCCAAATTCAAAACAATTACGCAGTCAGGCTAGCCTGCTCGACGCGGATACCGGCACCCATGGTGCTGGAGATCGAAACCTTCTTCAGGTACACGCCCTTGGATGCAGCGGGCTTGGCCTTGTTCAGCGCATCGATCAGCGCCAGCAGGTTCTCGCGCAGAGCTTCCGGCGCGAACGAGGCGCGACCGATGGTGCACTGCACGATGCCGTTCTTGTCGGTGCGGTACTGCACCTGACCGGCCTTTGCGTTCTTCACGGCGCCAGCCACGTCGGCGGACACGGTGCCCACCTTCGGGTTAGGCATCAAGCCGCGCGGGCCGAGGATCTGGCCCAGCTGGCCCACCAGACGCATCGCGTCCGGAGAAGCGATCAGCACGTCGAAGTTCAGGTTGCCGCCCTTGATGCTTTCGGCCAGGTCGTCGAAACCGACGATGTCGGCGCCGGCAGCCTTGGCTTCTTCAGCCTTGGCGCCTTGCGCGAACACAGCCACACGCACGGTCTTGCCGGTGCCCTTGGGCAGCACGACGGAACCACGCACCAGCTGGTCGGACTTGCGTGCGTCAACGCCCAAGTTCACCGCAACGTCGATGGACTCATCGAACTTCGCTACGGCGTTTTCCTTGACCAGATTCAGCGCATCGCCCAGCGGATACAGCTTGTTGCGATCGACCTTGGCTGCAATAGCCTTATAACGTTTGGACATGTTATACGCCCTCCACGGTGATACCCATGCTGCGCGCGCTGCCCGCGATGGTGCGCACGGCGGCGTCCATGTCGGATGCGGTCAGGTCGGGCATCTTGGTTGTTGCGATTTCTTCCGCTTGCTTGCGGGTCAGCTTGCCGACCTTGTCGGTATGCGGCTTCGGGCTGCCCTTCTGGATACCGGCGGCCTTCTTAATCAGAATGGTCGCGGGCGGAGTCTTCATGATGAAGGTGAAGCTCTTATCCGCGAACGCGGTGATCACCACCGGAATCGGCAGACCGGGTTCTACGCCTTGAGTTTGCGCGTTGAACGCCTTACAGAATTCCATGATATTCAAGCCACGTTGACCCAATGCCGGGCCGATCGGTGGACTTGGATTTGCCTTACCTGCAGGCACTTGCAGCTTGATGTAGCCGACTACTTTCTTTGCCATGATGCACTCCTATCAAACGGGTGATATCGAAACTCGAAGTTTCTCCCCAACATGAGAAACGCCAAACGGGAAACCGCATCTGCAATCATTGCAGCCTGCGGTCCCCCATTCGCGATCCTCGCTCTTCAGCCTTTTTCTACCTGGCCGAAATCCAGCTCCACGGGTGTCGAGCGACCGAAGATGGTCACCGCCACGCGCAGTTTGTTCTTGTCGTAATTGACATCTTCCACCGTGCCATTGAAGTCCGTGAACGGGCCCTCCTTGACGCGCACCGCCTCGCCCACCTCGAACAACACCTTCGGACGCGGCTTTTCGACACCGGCCTGCATCTGCTGCATGATATTGTCGACTTCACGCTGCGAGATCGGGGTCGGCTTCATCGCCGAACCACCCAGGAAACCGGTGACCTTGGGCGTGCTCTTCACCAGATGCCAGCTCTCGTCGGTCATTTCCATCTCGACCAGCACGTAGCCCGGGAAGAACTTGCGCTCGGTAATGCTCTTTTGCCCAGACTTCAGCTCCACCACTTCCTCAACGGGAACCAGTATCTGACCGAACTTATCCTGCATACCCTCGCGCTGGATGCGCTCGGTCAATGCACGCTGAACACTCTTCTCAAACTGCGAGTACGTATGAACAACATACCAGTTCTTGGCCATCACTCACCTCGCCCCATCAGTCCATTCACTACCATCATCAAACTAGCATCCACCGCCCACAGGAACAAGGCCATGGTGATCGCAAACAGGATCACCACACCAGTGGTTTGCATCGTTTCCTTGCGCGTCGGCCAGACCACGCGCTTCGCCTCGGCAACGGAATCCTTGCCAAACTCGAAGAAGCGCTTCCCCGGCTCGCTGGTATAAGCCACCACAGCAGCCAACACCACACCAACCAGCACAGAAGCCAGCTGCAACACCGCCGCACTCTCGTGCAGGTAATAGAAACCCACGATGCCCGCTACCAGCAACAGAAAAGCAACGAGCAACTTGATCTTGTCCGCCATGCGCGATTATTCCGATTAACTACTTCTTACTGTTTTGGCAGGCCAGGAGGGTCTCGAACCCCCAACCCTCGGTTTTGGAGACCGATACTCTACCAATTGAGCTACTGGCCTATAAACCTGCAAATGACGACGGCGGAGCGAATCACTTCGCCCCGCCAGCATCACTACTTAATTACTCGATGATCTTTGCAACCACGCCAGCGCCGACGGTACGACCGCCTTCGCGGATCGCGAAGCGCAGACCTTCTTCCATCGCGATCGGGTTGATCAGTGCCACAGTGATGCTGACGTTGTCGCCAGGCATAACCATTTCGGTACCTGCCGGCAGCTCGACCGCACCGGTCACGTCGGTGGTACGGAAGTAGAACTGCGGGCGATAGCCTTGGAAGAACGGAGTGTGACGGCCGCCTTCGTCCTTGCCCAGCACGTAGATCTCGGCAGTGAACTTGGTGTGCGGGGTGATGGAGCCGGGCTTGGCCAGCACTTGGCCGCGCTCGACGTCTTCACGCTTGGTGCCGCGCAGCAGCACGCCGACGTTGTCGCCTGCCTGACCTTGGTCGAGCAGCTTGCGAAACATTTCCACGCCGGTGCAGGTGGTCTTCTGGGTCGGCTTAATACCGACGATTTCGATTTCTTCGCCGACCTTGATGACACCGCGCTCGACACGACCAGTCACCACAGTACCGCGACCGGAGATGGAGAATACGTCTTCAACCGGCATCAGGAAGGCGCCGTCGATGGCACGCTCAGGAGTCGGGATGTAGCTGTCCAGCGCATCGGCCAGACGGAAGATGGCGGGCTCGCCCAGGTCGCCTTGGTCGCCTTGCACCGCCTTCAGTGCAGAACCCTTGATGATGGGCACGTCGTCGCCAGGGAAGTCGTACTTGGAGAGCAGCTCGCGCACTTCCATTTCGACCAGTTCCAGCAGCTCTTCGTCATCGACCATGTCGCACTTGTTCAGGAACACGATGATGTAAGGAACGCCAACCTGGCGAGCCAGCAGGATGTGCTCGCGGGTTTGCGGCATCGGGCCATCAGCTGCGGACACGACCAGGATCGCGCCGTCCATCTGGGCGGCGCCGGTGATCATATTCTTCACATAGTCGGCGTGGCCCGGGCAGTCAACGTGCGCGTAGTGGCGAGTTGCTGTTTCGTATTCAACGTGAGCGGTGTTGATGGTGATGCCGCGCGCCTTTTCTTCCGGCGCTGCGTCGATCTGGTCATAAGCCTTGGCTTCGCCGCCGAACTTCTTGGACAGCACGGTGGTGATCGCCGCGGTCAGGGTGGTCTTGCCGTGGTCAACGTGGCCAATCGTACCTACGTTCACGTGCGGTTTCGTACGTTCAAATTTGCTCTTTGCCATGATCTTTCCTCATCAATGTCAAACGTTAATCACAAAAAACTGGTGCCCATGGCGAGAATCGGACTCGCGACCTCTCCCTTACCAAGGGAGTGCTCTACCACTGAGCCACATGGGCAAACAAACTTAACTGGAGCGGGTGAAGGGAATCGAACCCTCGTCGTAAGCTTGGAAGGCTTCTGCTCTACCATTGAGCTACACCCGCAATGCTTTCCCGCCAAACAATCGCCAAAATCCGGCGATTGGCACAACCCAGTCAACTACTAAAACATGGTGGAGGGGGAAGGATTCGAACCTTCGAAGGCTGAGCCGTCAGATTTACAGTCTGATCCCTTTGACCGCTCGGGAACCCCTCCAGAAGAACGCGAGATTATCCAGATATTGCACCACCTTGTCAAAAGGATTGTGCATTTTCTGGCGATATTTTTGCGTCACCTCGCGCATCCGGCCTTTCGGCCGGAACAAAACAGTGAATCGTCTCTATCCTTTCCGGAACAACGCGGACTGAGCGTGCGCCTGCAGACCTTCCCCGAACGCCAGTTCGGAAGCGATTGCGCCCAGCTTTTGCGCGCCTTGCGGGGAGACTTGTATCAGGCTGCTGCGCTTCTGGAAATCGTACACTCCCAGTGGCGAGGAGAAACGCGCCGTACCCGAAGTGGGCAGCACGTGGTTGGGGCCGGCGCAGTAATCGCCCAGCGATTCCGAGGTATAGCGCCCCATGAAGATCGCCCCGGCATGCTTGAGCTTGGGCAGCCAGGCCTGCGGATCTTCGACCGACAACTCCAGGTGTTCCGGCGCGATACGGTTGGCGATGGCGCACGCCTCTTCCATGTCCGCGACATGGATCAGCGCGCCGCGATTCTCCAGCGCGGTGCGGATGATCTCCTTGCGCGGCATCTGGTCGAGCAGGTGGTCCGCGCTTTGCGCGACGCGCTCGATGAACTCCGCATCGGGCGACAGCAGAATGGCCTGCGCCAGTTCGTCGTGCTCGGCCTGGGAAAACAGATCCATCGCGATCCAGTCCGGATTGGTCTTGCCGTCGCATATCACCAAAATCTCAGACGGTCCGGCGATCATGTCGATACCGCAAGCACCGAACACGCGGCGTTTGGCCGATGCTACATATGCATTGCCGGGCCCGACGATCTTGTCCACGCGCGGGATGCTCGCCGTGCCGTAGGCCATCGCCGCCACTGCCTGCGCACCGCCGATGGTGAACACGCGATCCACGCCGGACAAATGGGCTGCCGCCAGCACCAATTGATTCTTCACGCCATCCGGCGTCGGCACCACCATGATCAATTCGTCCACGCCCGCGACCTTGGCCGGCAGCGCGTTCATCAGCACCGACGAAGGATAGGCCGCCTTGCCGCCCGGCACATACAGGCCGACGCGATCCAGCGGCGTCACCTGCTGGCCAAGCATGGTGCCGTCGGCATCGGTGTAGCTCCACGAAGTCTGCACTTGTTTCTGGTGGTAGTCGGTCACGCGCTGCGCGGCTTGTTCCAGCGCGGAACGCTGAGCGGCCGGCAGGCTGTCGAAGGCCGCGCGCAACTCCTCGCGCGGCAGCTCCATTGCCGCGGCATTCGCCAACGGCAGACGGTCGAACTTGCGGGTGTATTCCAGCACCGCTTCGTCGCCACGCTGGCGCACGTCGGCCAGGATGGAAGCCACCGTGGCTTCGAGCTTTTCGTCAGCAGTCGCCTCGAAGGCGAGCAGTTGGGTCAATGCGGCATCGAAATCCGCCGCGCGGGAAGAGAGTCGTTTGATCTTCATTTGGCAATAGCTCCGGCGAAAGCGTCCAGCATCGGCTGGATCGCCTCACGTTTCAATTTGAGCGCGGCCTGGTTCACCACCAGCCGCGACGAAATGTCGGCAATATGTTCGACCGCCTTGAGATTGTTGGCCTTCAGCGTGCCGCCGCTGCTCACCAGGTCGACGATGGCATCGGACAGCCCCACCAGCGGTGCCAACTCCATCGAGCCGTACAGTTTGATGAGGTCGACGTGCACACCCTTCGCGGCAAAGTGTTCGCGCGCAGTCTGCACATACTTGGTCGCCACGCGCAGGCGCGCGCCCTGGCGCACCGCGGAGTCGTAGTCGAAGTCGTTGCGCACCGCGACCATCATGCGGCATTTGGCGATATTCAGATCCAGCGGCTGGTACAGGCCGGTACCGCCATGCTCGTTAAGTACGTCCTTGCCCGCCACCCCGAGATCGGCCGCGCCGTATTGCACATAGGTCGGCACGTCGGAAGCGCGCACGATGATGAGCCTCACGTCGGCGCGATTGGTCGGCAGGATGAGCTTGCGCGAAGACTCCGGATCTTCCAGCGCAGTGATGCCTGCCGCGCTCAGCAGCGGCAGCGTCTCTTCAAAAATGCGTCCCTTGGACAGTGCGATCGTTATCATTTCCACTCCTGACTGACGCTATTTCACGCGCCGGATCTGTGCGCCCAGCGCCGACAATTTGGCCTCGATATGCTCGTAGCCGCGATCCAGATGGTAGATGCGGTCAACCACGGTCTCGCCCTGAGCAACCAGGCCGGCGATGACCAGACAAGCCGAAGCGCGCAAGTCGGTCGCCATGATGGTCGCGCCTTCCAGTTGCGCACACCCCTTGATGACGGCCGTATTGCCTTCGACGTCGATCTGCGCGCCGAGGCGGCGCAGCTCTTGCACGTGCATAAAGCGGTTCTCGAAGATAGTCTCGACCACCATCGCACTCCCCTCGGCGATACAGTTCATCGCCATGAACTGCGCCTGCATGTCGGTGGGGAAGGCCGGATAGGGCGCGGTACGCACGTTCACTGCCTTGGGCCGCTGGTTCATTTGCAGCCTGATTGTGTCAGTTGTCGTCTTGATGACTGCGCCCGTTTCCTGCAACTTCTCCAGCACGTTGTCGAGGATATCGGCACGAGCATCACGCAGGATGATGTCGCCGCCGGTCGCCGCCGCAGCCACCAGGAAGGTGCCGCTCTCGATGCGGTCCGGCATGATGCGATGCGAACCACCGTGCAACTTGTCCACGCCGGTGATGGTGATGGTATCGCTGCCGTCTCCGGCGATCTGCGCCCCCATGGAACGCAGGCAGTTAGCCAAATCCACCACTTCGGGTTCGCGCGCCGCATTCTCCAGAACCGTCACGCCGTCGGCCAGCGCGGCGGCCATCATCAGATTCTCCGTGCCGGTGACGCTGACCAGATCGAAGCAGATGCGCGCGCCCTTGAGGCGCTTAGCCTGCGCATGGATATAGCCGTGTTCGATATGGATCTCGGCCCCCATCGCCTGCAACCCCTTGATGTGCAGGTCGACCGGTCGCGAGCCGATGGCGCAACCGCCGGGCAGCGACACGCGCGCCTCGCCGAAGCGCGCCACCAGCGGCCCCAGCACCAGGATCGCGGCGCGCATGGTCTTCACCATATCGTAGGGCGCCTCAAGCTTGTCGATATTCGCGGCGGACAGCGACACCTCGCCTCCATTCACCGTTATCGCCACCCCCATCTGCTGCAGCAGCTTGCGCATGGTGGCGACATCGTTCAGGTCGGGCACGTTGCCGAGTTGCAGCGTATCGCCGGTCAGCAGGCTGGCGCAGAGGATCGGCAAGGCCGCGTTCTTGGCACCGGAGATCCGCACTTCACCGTTCAGGCGGTTCCCGCCCTGTATCGCTAGTTTTTGCATTACTGTATTTGTTTCTGCCACTCGTCTGGCGTATAGGTTTTCATCGACAGCGCGTGTATCTCCCCGCGCATGCGCTCGCCCAAAGTCTGGTAAACCAGCTGATGGCGCTGTACGCGGCTCTTGCCCGCGAATGCCTCGCTCACCACCACCGCATCGAAATGCGTGCCGTCGCCGGTCACGGCCAGGTGATCTGTCGCCATGCCCTGGGCGATGTTCGCTCGGATGCTTTCCGGGGTAACCATGCTTTTATTGACGGGATTCCGTTGACGGAGATGCGCAAAAGGTTGCGCATGATACTAAAGACCGGGCGCGGCATACAGCCCCCGCGCGCCGGGAGGGACTAACTGGCTTGTTGCGGCAGCAGGTCGGCCACGCCATACAGGCGCGCCAGACTGAGCAAGTCCTCGGGAAGCGCCGTGACGCTCAAGGTGCGCTGGCTGCGCTGGGCGGCTCGCAACCAGCCCAGCAACATGCTGACCGCCGCGGAATCGACAGCCTCGACCTGAGAGAAATCCACCACCAGATCCTCCGCTGCCAGTTGCTGCAAGCCGGCTTCGAACAAGGCGGGGACGGTTTCTATGGTCAAGCGACCGCGCACCACCACTCGCCCGCCCTCGCGCGTGATCATTTTGTCTCCGCCTTGCGCAGGGGAGTGGTCGCGGCGGCCGCATTCTTGTCCGCCAGCGTCTTGATCAGGCCGTCGATACCGCCCTGCTGGATCTGTGTTGCAAACGTGCCGCGATAGCTGCCCACCATGCTGACCCCCTCGATTGACAGGTCAAAGGCCTTCCAGCCGTTGGCGGTCTTGCCCATTTCATAATCAACCGGGATCGACTGTGCGCCCGGCTTGTTGATGGAGGTCTTGACCGTGACCTCGGTCGCATCATCCGCGATCTTGGACGGCTTCACTTCGATCGTCTGGTCGCGGTAAACCGTGAACGCCTTGGTATAGGTACGCACCAGCATGTTGCGGAACTCGGTCACCAGCGCCTGTTTCTGCTCCGGCGTCGCCGTACGCCAGCTCTTGCCGACGGCAAGCCGGGTCATGCGCTCGAAATCGAAATGCGGCAGCACCTTTGCATCCACCATTTCCAGAATCTTCTTCTGGTTGCCGGCCTGGATATCCTTGTCCTGCTTGATAATCGTGATGACATCCTGCACGGTATTCTTGATCAACACGTCGGGCGCAACCATCTCGGCCTGCGCGACTCCGACCATACAGAACAATCCCACAACCAATTTAAGCAAACCACGCATTCTTGACACTCCTTACATACACTCGTTATTTGGCCGGTTCCTCAGCCTTGCTGTACAGGAACTTGCCGATCAGATCTTCCAGCACCACCGCAGACTGCGTCATCTTCAGTTCATCGCCGTTCTTCAGCGTCTCAGTATCACCGCCGACCTCCAGGCCGATGTACTGCTCGCCGAGCAGGCCGGAGGTCAGAATCTTTGCTGAAGTATCCTTGGAGAACTTGTAACGCTTGTCCAGGCTCATGGTCACCTTGGCCTCGTAACGCTCCATATCCAGCGATATATCCGTCACGCGCCCCACCAGCACGCCCGAGCTCTTGATCGACGCCTTGGGCTTCAGGCCGCCGATATTCGAGAAGTAAGCCTGTACCTGGTAGGAATCCGACACATTGTATGTGCCCAGGTTCCCGACCTTCATTGCCAGCATCACCAGTGCGGCGACGCCGCCCACCACGAATATGCCTACCCATAAATCCAGCGTAGTGCGTTCCATAACTTAATTTCCTCTAAACATGATTGCGGTCAATATGAAGTCCAGCATCAGGATGGCCAGCGACGAAGTCACCACCGTGCGCGTCGTCGCGCCGGACACGCCCTCCGCAGTGGGCGGCGCGTCGTAGCCCTCGAACAGCGCGATCACCGTCACCACCGAACCGAACACGAAGCTCTTGATCACCCCGTTCAGGATGTCCTCGCGAAAATCCACGGCTGCCTGCATTTGCGACCAGAATGAGCCTTCGTCCACGCCGATCTGCACGACGCCGACGAAATAGCCGCCGAAAACGCCCACAGCGCTGAATATCGCGGCCAGCAGCGGCATGGAAATGATGCCCGCCCAGAAGCGAGGCGCCACGATGCGCGCGATCGGATTGACCGCCATCATCTCCATCGCCGTGATCTGTTCGGTCGCCTTCATCAGGCCGATCTCCGCCGTCATCGCCGAGCCGGCACGACTGGCGAACAACAGCGCGGCCACCACAGGTCCCAGTTCCCGCACCAAGCCCAGCGCCACCATCACACCGAGCGCCGATTCAGAACCATAGCGCTTGAGCGTTTCATAGCCCTGCAAGCCTAGCACCATGCCGACAAACAAGCCGGCCACGATGATGATGATGAGCGACATCACCCCGGTGGAAAACAGCTCCTTGATGATCAACTGGAAACGCCGCAGGCTGGTTCCGGAATATATCAAGGTGAGCAGGAAAAAGCGTGTCGCCACGCCGATGCGCCACACCGCGTTGATCGCGCGGTGGCCAATACCCCTGAACGCTTTAGCTGCCGGCATAGTCTCAGACCCTCAAACTCAAGTCCTGGCGGTAATCGCCGCCAGGATAGTGGAACGGCACGGGACCGTCCATTTCGCCATGCACGAACTGGTGCACGAAGTCCCTGTCCGACGCGCGAATCTCGTCGGGCGTTCCCTCCGCCATGATTACCCCGTTCGCCATGAAATAAACGTAGTCAACGATCTTCAGCGACTCCTGCACGTCGTGGGTCACCACCACCGATGTTGCGCCCAACGCATCGTTCAGGCGCCGGATCAGGTCACCCACCACCGTCAGCGAAATCGGGTCGAGCCCGGCAAACGGCTCGTCGTACATGATCAACATCGGATCGAGCGCCACGGTTCGAGCCAGCGCCACGCGCCGCGCCATACCACCGGACAGCTCGGAAGGCATCAGATCATGCGTGCCGCGCAAACCAACGGCATGCAGCTTCATCATTACCAGGTCGTGGATCAGCTCCTCCGGCAGGTTGGTATGCTCCCGCATCTGGAACGCCACGTTGTCATACACCGACATATCGGTGAACAGCGCTCCGAACTGGAACAGCATGCCCATCTTGCGGCGCATCGCATACAGCCCGTCCTGATCCAGCTCATGGATCACCTGCCCGGCCACCTTGATGTAGCCCTTGGTGGGCTTGAGCGCGCCGCCGATATGGCGCAGCAGCGTGGTCTTGCCACAACCGCTCAGCCCCATGATGGCGATCAGCTTCCCCTTGGGGAAGACCATATTGATCTTCTCCAGGACAGGCCGCTTATCGTAGGCGAAGTTGAGGTCGCGAATTTCGACCAGGGGAGACGAAGACAAAATCCAAAACCCAAAATAATTCAAGAGCGCGCATTCTAAACCACAGCACAGACAATGCTCAACCTGTGTCCTGTCCGAAGAATATCTATGCATCCGGGCTATTGAGCTTGCGTACGCTTGCCGTTATCCTCCTTCCCCGATGATCATTGCCGCCCCCGGCATCGATCTCCACTTGCTTAGCCGCATGGAAGCGAAAGAAAAACGCCACATATCAAGGACCTCGGCATGTACCTAGAGCATTTCGGACTCAACGAGCCGCCATTCAGGATCACCCCCGTCACGGAATTCTTTTTTTCCGGCGCCAATCGCGGCGAGATTCTCGAGGCGCTGATCTATTCGTTAAGCGAAGCCGAAGGCATCATCAAGGTCAGCGGCGAAGTCGGCAGCGGCAAGACCATGTTGTGCCGCATGCTGCTGGAACGCCTGCCCGAACATACCGAAACCATCTACCTGGCCAACCCCAGCCTGTCGCGCGAAGAGATGCTGTATGCGATCGCCGATGCACTCGACCTGCACGTCGACAACGAGCGGGTCGGCGTCATCATGCACAACATCCAGAACAAACTCGAGGAAAAGGCGCGCGAAGGCAAGCGCATCGTCGTGCTGGTGGATGAGGCTCACGCCATGCCGCTGGACACCCTGGAAGAGCTGCGCCTGCTCTACAACCTGCAGGTCGGGAACGCAAAACTCCTGCAGATCATCCTGTTCGGCCAGCCGGAACTGAACACCAAGCTGGACCAGCCGAACATGCGCCAGCTCAAGGATCGCATCATCCATCACTTCCACATGCAGCCACTGTCGCGCAACGTCCTCGATAGCTATCTGATGTTCCGCATGCGTGCAGCGGGCTATCACGGCCCGAACATCTTCTCACCGGCCGCCATCAAACTCATCGCCAGCGCCTCCAACGGACTGATGCGCCGCGTCAACATCCTCGCGGACAAGTCGCTGCTGGCCGCCTTCGTGGAAGACACCCATAACATCGAAGCGCGTCATGTGCAGGCCGCGATGCGCGACAGCGAGATCAAACCCGTCCGCACCCTGCCGGACAAAAAACTGCTGATGGGAGGCGCGGCTGCCGTGCTGCTCCTGTCCAGCTTTGCCGGCTGGCGGATGCTGAACCCGCAAGTGCAGGAGCACCAGACCCTGGCATCACTGCCGGCCTCATCACAGCCAGACAAATCTCTCGCTGACGGCGGCAGCCAGGACAGCGCGGCCGATCTTCCGCTTCAGCCGAAAACGACTGCGAGCGATATCGCAGCGCCCACACCTGTGCCAAACGACATACCGGCGGCAGGCAAGGCCGGCCTGTTCAACCAACGTCTGGCGGCAGGCAGGCAATTGCTTGAGCAGAAAGCCGCCGTTGCCAGCATCCAGCTGTTCTACAAGGAGGAAATCCAGCCGGCACGCATCGAAGGCTTCCTGAAGCGCGCGGAGGAATTGGGCAAGCTCTCCGAGATCTATTTGCTGCCCGCAAAGTTCGGCGACAAGGACGGTTTGCGTGTGGTCTACGGCGCGTACCCGTCGGTGGATGCCGCTCGCACCGCAACCAGGAACCTGCCCCAGCGTTATCAGGATGCCTTTGCCGGCTCCATTCACGTCTATACCTACTAGGCGGGCTCAATAGGCATATTGAGCAAGACTCGCAAAGCTGCTAGGCTGCTCGACAAATGAGGGAGAGGGCGGGGAAAACCAAAAAATGCGTTCACGCAACATAATATATCTCTGCGCCATCAGCACGATTCTGGCGGGCTGTGGCACCAAGCCGCTCCAGCCATCGGATAAGCATATCCAGCGGCAAAGCAGCCAGCCGGCCGCAACCGCGATACCGCAACCCCTGAAGCACAGCGCAGCGCTTCCCCCGCCCAAACCCGCCGCCAAAGCAGAGACCTACAGCGTCGTCGTCACCAATCTTCCCGCGCAGGAGATCCTGTTCGCGCTGGCGCGCGACGCGAAGATCAACCTGGACATCCACCCCGGCATACAGGGTATGGTCACGCTGAACGCACTCAACCAGACCCTGCCGCAGATCCTCGCGCGCATCGCCAAACAGGTGGACATGCGCTACGAACTGGACAACGGCAACCTGATCGTGATGCCGGACAGCCCGTACCTGCACCATTACAAGATCGACTACGTGAACATGTCGCGCGACTCGGACGGCACGATCTCGAACACCTCCCAGCTAGGCTCCGTCACCACGACGGGCTCGACCGTCTCGGCCGTCACGGGCAACAACTCCTCGCTTTCGATCAAGGGGGTGTCGAAAAATCATTTCTGGGATACCCTGACCCAGAACATCAAGGACATCCTGCGCGAAACCGACAAGATCCTGCCCGAGGGCTCGAGCGAAACCGTAGTGCAGCAGAGCAACGCCACCAGCAGCACAGGCACCGGCGCGCAGACCACGCCGGGCAAAAGGCAAACCGCCAGGGAAGGGATCGAAAACAGTCCCAACCCGGTGATGGTGCAGGAAGGCGGAGCGACCATCACCCGCCGCAGCACCTTCCGCGAGGCCGCGTCGGTCATCGCCAACCCCGAGACCGGCATCATCACCGTGCGCGCCACCGGCAAGCAGCATGAGAAGATCCAGGAATTCATCGACCAGATCATGTCCAGCGCCCGTCGGCAGGTGCTGATCGAGGCAACCGTGGTGGAAGTTCGCCTGAACGACAATTACAAGCAGGGCATCGACTGGTCGCTATTGCAACGCAACGGCACCGGATTCCAGTTGCGGCAGGCGGCTACGATAGGGTTGCCCAGCGCTAATACGGCCAACCTTTTTACTCTCAACTACCTCAACCCCACTTCCAGGCTGGGCAATCTGTCCGCTTCGGTTTCCCTGCTGGAATCGTTCGGCACGGTAAAGGTGTTGTCCAGCCCCAAGCTGAGCGTCATGAACAACCAGACTGCGATGCTGCGTGTGGTGGACAACAGGGTGTATTTCATCGTCAATTCGACCACCACGCCTTGTTCTCCCGCCCCGTGCACCCCTATCGTCACCTTTACCACCACCGTCAATACGGTGCCCATTGGCTTCACCATGAGCGTGACACCTCAGATCAATGACAGCGACACCGTCCTGCTCAATGTTCGCCCCTCAATTACACGCCTACTCACCGATGCGACAGATCCGACCCCGGGAGTGACCAACAACAAGATTCCGCAAACCTCGACCCGCGAGATGGAGTCGGTACTGAAAATCGACAACAACCAGATCGCCGTGCTGGGCGGCCTGATGGAGGATCGCATAGACAACTTCACCGATGCCGTACCCGGCGTATCCGGAATACCCGTCGCCGGTGAATTCTTCAAGCATCGCAATGACACCTCGACAAAAACGGAACTGGTGATCTTCCTGCGCCCGGTGGTGCTCAAGGATGCCAGCCTGGATGGGGATTTCAGCGCCTATCGCGATACGCTGCCGGACCGGAATTTCTTCAAAGAACCGGCCGCCGGCAAGCCCTGAGAAATCCAGAACATGAGCCTGCTCCTGGATGCCCGCAAGAAGTCGTTGCAAGCGCGGTCCGCGCAGCAGGACGACCATGCTCCTTCTGCTTCCGGTCAGAGCGGGAACGCTGCTACCGATACCAAAGACGCGGCGCGCAATGCCGGGCAGAACCTGTTTTCCGCAAAGTCCCCGCTCCCTTTTGACGGACTCGCGCGACTCGATCGCAAGCTGCTGTTCGGCTTGGGCGGCATAGTGTTGCTGCTCGGCAGCGGCGCTGTGTATCTATGGCTAGTCGGCTCAGCGAGCGACACAACACCGCGCCCTGCCAGCGCGCCCCCCCTGGCCGCCGCAAGCCCCCCCGCCCCGCTGCCTGCAACCAGCAGGGAGCCGGTTGCCGCCGACAAGGGGCAGGAAACTTCCCCACCAGCCGCTCCTGTGGAAATCGCACCACTGCCCGCACCACAACCGCGCGAAAGCCCTGCGCCCATACGCATCGAACACCCACGCGCCGAGGTGATCGAGCCGCTGCTCAGGGATGCCTATCAGGCCTACCGCAACGGCAAGCTGGACGAGGCGCAGCAACTGTATCTGGCGATGTACAGGAAGGATGCACAGAATTCCGACGCATTGCTTGGCCTGGCGGCCATCGCCCAACAACGCGGAGAACTCGAACTCGCTAAGCAGTACTACGCCAGCGTGCTGGTGCTCGACCCGCGCAATGCCGCGGCGAATGCCGGCATGTCGGCGTTGAACCCGGAAGACGACAATAACGAGAGCCGCCTGAAATTGCTGTTGCGCGAGCAGGGCAATTCCCCCGTCCTGCACTTTGCGCTGGGCAACCTGTATGCCGGGCAATCGCGCTGGGGCGAAGCCCAGCAGGCCTACTTCAATGCCTGTACGCTGGAGCCCGGCAATGCCGAATTCGCCTTTAACCTCGCCGTCAGCCTCGACCATCTCGGCCAGGCCAGATTGGCCGCGCAGTATTACCAGCGCGCCCTGCAACTCGACCCGTTGCGCAGCGCAGGCTTCGACCACGCGCAAGTTTCGCAACGCATCGACGATCTGAACCGTTAGCCATGACAGACAACCAACTCCAACAACCGCTGGGACGGATACTGGTCGACAAGGGCGTCATCAGCGACGACCAGTTGCGCATCGCGCTGCAGGAACAGAACAAGACGCACCAGCCGCTGGGGCGCCTGCTGGTGCGCCTGGGCTTCCTGTCCGAAGCCACCATCCGCGACGTGCTGTCGGAGAATCTCGGCCAGGAGAGCGTCGACCTCTCCGCCATCATCGTCGACCCGGCCGCACTGGCGCTCATTCCCAAGGACGTCGCGCGGCGCTACCAGTTGCTGCCGCTGTCGGTGGAAAAGGTGGGACGCATCCTGACCCTCGCGGTCGCCGACCCGGACAACATCATCGCGCTGGACCAGGTGCGCGCCCTGCTCAAGGACGAATACCGGCTGATCACCCAGCTCGCCAGCGAATCCGACATCCTGCGCGCGATCGACCAGTACTACGGTTTCGAGCTATCCATCGACGGCATCCTGCACGAGATCGAGCCGGGCGAGATGGAATACCAGGCGCTGCAATCCGGCGTGAACGAATTCAGCCAGCCGGTGGTGCGCCTGATCGACGCGCTGCTGACCGAGGCGGTGCAGCGCGGCGTATCCGACATCCACTTCGAACCGGAAAGCAGCTTCCTGCGCATCCGCTACCGCATCGACGGGGTGCTGCGCCAGGTGCGCAGCCTGCACAAGAGTTTCTGGCCGGCGATGGTGGTGCGCCTGAAGGTGATGAGCGGCATGAACATCGCCGAGACGCGCGCTCCGCAGGACGGGCGCATCTCGCTGCGCCTGTCGGGCCGTCCCATCGATTTCCGTGTCGCCTCGCACCCGACCACGCACGGCGAGAACATGGTGCTGCGTATCCTCGACCGGCAGAAAGGCATCGTGCCGCTCGACCAGATCGGGCTGGACGAAAGCGCGCTCAACACGCTGCACATGATCATCGCCAAACCGGAGGGCATCGTGCTGGTCACCGGCCCCACCGGCAGCGGCAAGACCACCACGCTGTACTCGGTGCTGAACCACATCAACACCGAGTCGGTCAACATCATGACCCTGGAAGACCCGGTGGAATACCCGCTGTCGCTGGTCCGCCAGACCTCGGTGAACGAGGCGGTCAAGCTGGACTTCGCCAACGGCATCCGTTCCATGATGCGCCAGGACCCGGACATCATCCTGGTCGGCGAGATCCGCGACCATCCCACCGCCGAGATGGCGTTCCGCGCCGCGATGACCGGCCACCAAGTGTACTCGACGCTACACACCAACTCGGCTATCGGTGCGATCCCGCGGTTATTGGACATCGGTATCCTGCCGGACATCATGGCCGGCAACATCATCGGCATCGTGGCGCAGCGGCTGGTGCGCGTCCTGTGCAACGAATGCAAATATCCCTACCAGCCCGACATGCTGGAGCGCAAACTCTTGGGCATCCCCGCCCAGGAAGACGTCACCCTGTACCGTGCCGCCGGCTGCGACACCTGTAACCATCAGGGCTACCGGGGACGCATGGCCATCATGGAACTGCTCAAGATGGATCACGACCTGGACGATCTGGTGTCGCGCCGCGTCAGCACGCGGCAGATCCGGGATGCGGCGCTGGAAAAAGGATTCCGCCCGCTGGCGATGGACGGGATACGTCGCATCCAGCAGGGGATCACCTCGCTCAGCGAAGTCAGCCGCGTGGTGGACCTGACCGACAGGCTCTGACATGGCGCTCTATTCCTACCGCGCGATCGACGAGAAGGGCAAACCCAGCAACGGCCTGCAGGATGCGGCCAACCTGGTGGACCTCGAGTTGCGGCTGAAACGCGGCGGCCTGGACTTGATCGATGCCCGGATCGACAGCGGCAACTCCGTCTGGGGAAGCAGGAGAATCAAACGCACCGAGCTGATCACCTTCTTCTTCAATCTGGAACAGCTCACCCGCGCGGGCGTGCCGCTGCTGGAATGCCTCGCCGATCTTCGCGACACCATGAACGACCTGCGCTTCCGCGAGATCATCGCCAACCTGATCGAATCCATCGAAGGCGGCCTCAAGCTCTCGCAGGCGATGGCGCAACACCCGGATGCGTTCGACAAGATATTCGTCAGCCTGACGCATGCCGGAGAGGAAAGCGGGCGCCTGCCGGAAGTGTTCGAACACATCACCGAGTCGCTGAAGTGGCAGGATGAAATGTCCGCGCACACCAAGACCATCATGCTCTACCCGGCCTTCGTCGGCACCGTCGTGCTGGGGATCACCTTCTTCCTGATGATCTACCTGGTGCCGCAACTGGTCGGATTCATCCAGGGCATGGGCCAGGAGATCCCCTTCCAGACGCGCCTGCTGCTTGCCACCTCGGCGTTCTTCGTCGATTACTGGTACATCCTCGTCGCCCTGCCGGTGGTTCTGCCGATCGCAGCCAAACTGGTCATCGGCTCCAGCACGGAGATGCAATACAGATTCGACAACCTCAAGCTCAATCTGTGGGTGACCGGCCCCATCCTGCGCAAGATCATCCTGGCGCGTTTCGCCAACACCTTCGCCATGATGTACGGCTCGGGCGTGAGCATCCTCGATTGCATCGCGAACTCGCGCGACGTGGTCAACAACCGCGTGATCGCCAAGAGCCTGGATGACGTCACGCATGAGATCGAATCGGGCAAGAACCTCACCCAGAGTTTCCAGAACACCGGCATGTTCCCTCCCCTGGTGATACGCATGCTGAGGGTCGGCGAGGCCACCGGCTCGCTGGACAAGGCGCTGCTCAATGTCAGTTACTTCTACGATCGCGACGTGAAAGACGCCATCAAGAAAGTGCAAGTCATGATCGAGCCGACCATGACCATTGTTCTCGGCCTGATGCTCGGCTGGGTGATGCTGTCGGTGCTGTCGCCGATCTACGACCTGATCGGCAAGGTGAAATTCTGATGAGCCATCACCTGCTGCTGTTCCTGAGTTCCGACCGCCTCCATGCCCAGCTCATGGACGGCGGCAGCATCGCCGCACAATACGAATTCCCCGATTCGCCGGACGGGCACGACGCCTTCTCCGTCCTGTTGCAGTCGGTGAGCTTCCCGGCCTATCTGCTGGTCGACCTGATCGAGGAAGACTTCCGCCAGGAAACCGTGCCGCACCTGATCGGCGGCAAGCGGACCGCGCTGCTGCAGCGCAAGTTCGAGCAGTTCTACCGCGCCACGCCGTTCCGCCAAGCCACCCTGTTGCAGCGACAGAAGGGCGGCCGACGCGACGACGACATGCTGTTCTCGGCCCTGACCAATCCGGCGCTGATCCTGCCCTGGCTGGACATCGTAATGGCCCGGCGCACCCCGCTCATGGGGATCTATTCCGTCCCCCAGATCAGCGCCCCGTTGGTCAAGGACCACCCATCGGACCATCTGCTGCTCATTTCCTGGGAAAAATATTCCGGCTTGCGCCAGACCTACTTCAGCGACCATCGCCTGCAGATATCGCGCCTGACTCCCATCACCGCCGACCTCACCTTTCAACAGGCCGTCGTCGCCGAACTCGGCCGCACCTACCAGTACCTCAAGAGCCTGAGCCTGCTGCCGTCGGGACAAACGCTCGACGTGCGCCTGTTGGGCCATAGCCGCGATCTGACCGAGCTGCAGCTGGAACTCCCGAGGGACGCGGACATGCGCTATGAATTCGTCGACCTTGCGGATATCGCCGGGCAACTCAGCATCGACTATGACTTCACCGACTCGGATGCCAGCCAGGTCTTCTTGCACCAGTTGCTCGCCGAGCCACCCAAGGCCAACTATGCCAATACCGAACACACCCGCTACAACACGCTCTGGCAGCTGCGCAACGTACTGAGCTGGGCCAGCGCCGCACTCCTGCTGGGCAGCCTATTGTTCGCGGCAGCGGATATCTGGCAGAGCCGCGAAAACGCAGATGAGGCCGCGTCGCTCAAAATCCAGACGCAACGCATCCGGGAAGAAGCACGGCAGATCACGCTCACTTTCCCCGCCACCCACACCCCGGCCTCGGAGATGAAGACTGCAGTATCGGTCATGCATAAGCTCGACGAGCACGGCCATATGCCCGGCGATGTGTTGCGCCCCGTCAGCTCGATGATGGACCGCTATCCGCAGATCGAACTGGACGAACTCTCCTGGCGGATGGATGTCGCGGAACCCGGCACGAACAACACGCGGATTGACGTTCCCGCCCGTACCATCACCCTCAACGGACGTCTGACCGGCTTCTCGAACAATTACCGTGCGGCGCTGGATTACCTGGAGAATTTCCGGCGCGACTTGAGTGCACAAGGCTACCAGGTGGCGGTGCTGCGAAGGCCTCTGGACGTCAGCCCGGGCGGCAACATCGCCGACCAGCGCGAGCCCGGCGCCGAAGCGCTCGGCTTTTCCCTGAAGCTCTCATGGAGGCCGCCGGCATGAGGTTCACCCCATCCGACTTCCAGTTGATCCGTTCGAGCGTGCTGGCGATTTTTGCAGCGATTTTCGCCAGCGCGGTCGTTTTGTACAGCAGCGCCCGGTATGCGGAACAGACACGCAAGGACCACCACGACGCGCTGCAGCAACTCAACGCAGCCCGCAGCCAGTTGAACGGTGCGCTGGAAGACAAGGAGAACATGGCGGCCTACGCCGACGAATACGCCACGTTGGCCGATTTCGGTATCATCGGCGAAGACCGCCGCCTGGACTGGGTAGAGGGCTTGGAGAACATTCGCCAGCAGAATCTGGTGACCGACTTCCGCTACAACATCGCCCCGCAAATCCCCTATGCCCCGCAGCCCCCCATAGCCAGCGGCGATTTCGACATCCGCTACAGCGAGATGAAACTGCAATTCGATCTGCTGCACGAAGGCCAACTGCTCGACTTCTTCACCGCCCTGCGCAGCCAGATCAAGGGCTGGTACCTGCTGGAAGGTTGCACCATGCAGCGTACCGCCGCGTCGGACGGGAACCCGGCGATCCATCTCACGGCCGAATGCAACGGCGGCTGGATCACACTGAAGAAGCGGAACGAGGCGCCATGACCCCCCCCATCCACACTGGCGCACTGATCGCGTTGCTCATGGGCGCGCAGGCATGCGGCGCGGAAGAACTGGGCCGGTTGTTCTACACCCCCGCAGAACGCGCACAACTAGACTATGGCAAACTGCAGAATACCGATCCCCGCAACAGCCGCGGCGTGCTGACCGTGAACGGCATCGTGCAGAAACGCGGCGGCGGGCGCACGGTATGGATCAACGGCGTGCCGCAGAACGCCGGCGCAAGCGACGAACGCTCGCCGGAAAGCCTGCCCGTTGCCGTTCCCGGCCAGAAGACGCCGGTCAAGGTCAAGGTCGGACAGAAAGTGCTCGTCGCTCCCGCCGCCGGCTCCGGCAAATAGGCCTCATGCACCCGCGCAAACGTCACCCCAGCCTGGACAGGCAGCGCGGCGCGGCGTTGATGGTGATGCTGGTCATTCTGGTGCTCGGCCTCGCCGCCACGCTGGTGAGTTCGCTGAATTCCGCCAGCCTCAGGAGCGAGCGCCAGGCAAAAACCGCCGCCGCGCTGGCCCAGGCCAGGGATGCCCTGATCGGCTATGCCATCACCTATGGCGACACCCATCCCGGCGCAGTGCATGGCTACCTGCCCTGCCCCAACCAAGCTGGCGGGACGCTGGGCGCAACCGAAGGAATCGCGTCCGTCAGCTGCGGCGGCAAGAACATCAGCCAGATTGGCCGGCTGCCGTGGAAAACGCTCGACCTGCCCCCGCTGCGCGACGGCAACGGCGAGTGCCTGTGGTACGCGGTTTCCGGCGCCTACAAGAACAATACCGCGACCGACCTGATGAACTGGGATACCAACGGGCAGCTACAGGTCTATGCATCCGACGGCACCACGCTGCTCACCCCGGCGGACAACCAGGCTGTCGCCGTCATCTTCGCACCGGGCGTCGCGCAGAACAGCCAGGCACGCACTGCCGATGCCAGCGCGCCGGTTTGCGGCGGGAATTACACCGCGAGCAATTACCTCGACAGCGACGGCATGATCGACAATGCCGCCGTGTCTGCGGTCGCCAACGCCATCAGCAAATTCCGGCTCGGCACGGCAGCAGGCATCAACGACCAGATGCTGTTCATCACCCGGCAGGACATCTGGAACGCAATACAAAAGCGCAACGATTTTCGCGCCACGCTCAACAACATGACGCAAAGCGTGGCCAAGTGCATCGCAGCGTTCGGCGCAGCCAACGGCAAGCCCGCTGGCAACCCGGCTGCCAACAAAAGCCTGCCATGGCCTGCGCCGCTCTCTCTGGCGGACTACGGCAGGAACCTCAACTACGACGATCAGGTCGGCCTGTATTCCGGGCGGGTTCCCTACCGGGTGAACGATGCTTATACGACCACCGGCAACACCATGAGCAACTACAACTTGCTGGTCAATGCGACCAACTGTCCTACAGGCTGGGCAGAAGCTTATCCCTGGTGGACCAACTGGAAGGATCACCTGTTCTACGCGCTGTCGCGCGAATACCGCCCCGGCAACCTGCAGACCGCTCCTTGCGGCGACTGCCTGTCGGTGAACGGCAGCGGCCCTTACGCCGCGGTCGTGATGTTCGCCGGCAGCCGGCTCTCCGGCCAGGTCCGCGCCAGTTCCACCACCGACGCGCAGCGCGCCGTCATCACCAACTACCTCGAGGGACGCAACGCCGGCAACCACCCGAACAGCGGCGGCGATGCCGACTACCAGAGCGGAACCGCCAGCGCCACTTTCAACGATACGTTATATTGCATCGACACCAACCTGAACGTCGCGCCATGCCCGTAAATCTTTCACATCACCGGCAACAAGGCTTCACCCTCGTCGAGATCGCGATGGTGCTGATGATCGTCGGCCTGCTGCTGGGCGGCCTGCTGGTTCCCCTCAGCGCGCAAATGGAACAGCAGAAAATCTCGACGACGGAAAAGCTTCTGGACGAGGCGCGCGAAGCACTGATCGGTTTCGCCATCAGCAACGGCCGCCTGCCTTGCCCTGCCGACGGCACCATCGCCACAGGGCAAACCAATGCCGGGGTAGAGGCCTACAATACCTCTACCAACACTTGCACCAATTTAACGGGATCAGGATCAAGTCAGGCGGCCGGGGGGGTGCTGCCGTGGGCCACCTTGGGCGTCAGCGAAACGGATGCCTGGGGGCGGCGCTTCACTTATCGCGTCACCGCAGTTTTTGCCGATGCCATCAGTCTCGGCACTCTCGGTAGCGGCTGTTCCGTCCCTATTCCTACTCAATCTTCCTTTGCCTTGTGCTCGTCCGGCAACCTGAATGTACTGACGGCTGCAGGCACAACCAATTATGTCGCAACCGGCATTCCGGCGATGGTCGTTTCCCATGGGACCAACGGCTTGGGCGCCTACACGCCCGCCGGTCAGCAGATCGCGCCTGTTCCGGCCGCAACCACGGATGAAGGCAACAATGCCGACAACGACAACAATTTCGTCAGCCACACCGCCACACCGGATTACGACGACCTGGTCACCTGGATCTCCAACAACATCCTGCTCAACCGCATGGTTGAGGCAGGCAAGCTGCCCTGACCGAAAATATATAGGCCTTCAGACTTGTTGACGCGCCTCAAGCGAGGCATTAGGGTGTGCGCCTAACGACGCGAATAGTCTCCCTCGGCACCATCGCCTTAGACCTTTAACTCATAACCCTGCGTTCGAGGCAATCTGCGCAATCACAATGACACCCGAAGAAATTCGTCACCAGAAGGAAGTCGAGTATTACGCATCAAGCGTAAATGCGTGGTTCAACACATCACTTGAACATGACAAAAGCATTCTGACGTTGGCAGCAGGAGGGATTGGTCTTCTTATTACGCTGCTAACCACCGTAGGCCTTTCGTCTGCTGAAGCACTCGTTCTTTACGTCGGGGCAATCGCAAGTTTTCTTGTGGCGCTCGTTTCAGTGTTAGTCGTATTTCGCCGCAACCGAACGTACATCGAACAAGTATTGACGGGAACCAGTTGCGGAAACGATCCAGTGCTCACTAAGGCGGACTCAATTGCTTTATGGGCCTTTGGGGTCGGTGTAATTTTCACCGCAGTTATTGGCATCGCCACTGCGATTCATTCATACACGTCAAAGGAGAAAGTCATGGCAAACGAACCAACGAAACCAACCCAACCTGCTCCATTGCGCGAAAGTTTTAACGGCGCAACCAAAGTTCAGCCTGGTATCGCTATGGATAGCTTTAACGGCGCAGTAAATCTCCAAAAAAGCTTTAACGGTGCGTCCAATCTCCAACCCCAGCCTATTGCTAGCACTGCCGCTCCCGTTGCTAGTGCAACCGCGTCAACCCCATCTAGTACTTCGCAAAATCAAAGCGGTAGTGGTAGCGGCAAGTGATTTCTAAACCCGCGTTCGAGGCGCCCTGCGCGAAAAGCCGTGCAGGGCGCCTCAACTCCACGTTAGCAACCTAAAAGTCATTCTCTTGAATCCTGCAAAACAAGAAGCGCGACTCCCATCGCGCTTTTCCTGTGATCGCCACTACTCCTCACTTCTTCAGACAGCTTCGGTAGCGTTCCTCGACTCGCTTCACATACGACGGCGTGGTCAGCCTGCGTGAAAACTTCGGGCTCCTGACCACGATGTCCGGAACCGCGGCACGCGGCATCATCGGAGCCAAGGCAAATATCCTGGTGTACAAACGGCTTTGCTCGAAGGCGGGGGATTTTTCGAGCAACAGATTGCGGAAGATTTCGGCCCTGTCCATGCCCAGGCGCGGCGCGATGGCGAGCAAGGTTTGCATGGTCTGGCTGGGGTCCTCAAGCGCGACTCCGTCCTGGTAGTTCAGCAAATCGCCGTCCGGCTTCAAAGGGATGCCGCTCAGCGAACTCACCGCATTCTGGAATGCGGCGTTCCTGCTGGAGTAGCGCCCCGCGTTATAGTCGGCAAAACGGAAACTCGTGCCTTCATAGCTCGCCGGATAATCCAGCAGGTACGCTATTCCGAAATACAGACCGCCTTTGCGGGTAAACAGCGCATCGCGCAACGATCCTTCATGGACGAAAGGATAGCGTCTCGTCGCCGCATACGAATTGGCAAAGCCCATGCTGACTTGCATGGGACCGCCCGTTCGCACGGGATTGTAATCGGCGAGGAATTTCTTCCCCAACGGGACCTCCGAGATCATGTCCTCGTACAGGTCATTCATATCGTTCTCGGTCTTGAGCGCATCGATGCGTTCGCTATAGGTCCGGCCGCTGGGGGATTTCCTCGCCAGAGTCTTATCCATGAGCCACTGCGGTATCCCGTACCTCTGTCTTCTCGCTTCCAGCTCCTGCCTGACGATCCTGCTCAACCCGATAACAACGGGCTCGGATTGGAATGAGGATTCCTGTTCGATCTCGGCCAATACGGCGCAGACATTCGCCTTGTTCGGTACGATGTTCAATGCCTCGAACGCGGCGACGATATCCGCGGCCCACCCGTTTCTGTCCGCAAGGGTAGCCGGAAGCAGGCTGTTGACCAGCTCAGGGCCGGTCAATGGTTTGGGGGGCGGCGTTACCTTGACCGGCGGCTTGTGAGCCACCGTTGGCGGCGGAGGCGGTGCTTTGACGACAGGCGCCGGAGCTTTGGGAGGCTCGTTCGCGCAACCGGCCAGCACCAGCACAGAAATTGCGGCTAACCAGTGCCGGCAGATGGACAGCGGCAGCTTTCGTTTTGCAGGGTCTAGCAACGGAGCAAGTCTCTCACGCAGAGATTTCCAATCGGAGCGTTAGCGCCTTCTAAGCACGCCGCCAGGTCGTGCCCTGTGCGGTGTCTTCCAGCACGACCCCCGCTTCCAGCAGCTCCTTGCGGATGCGGTCGGCTTCGGCGAAGTTCTTCGCCTTCTTGGCCGCGATGCGCGCCGCGATCTGCGCTTCGATCGCGGCATCGTCCAGGCCGCCTTCGCTCGCTCCGCCTTGCAGGAATGCCTGCGGGTCGCGTTGCAACAAGCCCAGCACCCCGGCCAGCGCCTTGAGTTGTGCCGCCGCTTCTGCGGACTGGTTACGGTTCACCTCGTTGGCCAGGTCGAACAGCACGGCCATCGCCTCAGGCGTGTTGAAGTCGTCGTCCATCGCGGTCTTGAAACGCTGCGCGGCGGCACCGTTCCAATCCAAGGCCGTTCGTGCTGAGCCTGTCGAAGCACGCCCTTCGACAAGCTCAGGGCGAACGGATTTCAGGGCAGTGTAAAGCCGCGTCAACGCGCCCTTCGCATCATCCAGATGCGCGTCGGAATAGTTCAGCGGGCTGCGGTAGTGGGCGCGCAGGATGAAGAAGCGCACCACTTCCGCGTCGTATTTCTGCAGCACTTCGCGGATGGTGAAGAAGTTGCCGAGGCTCTTGGACATCTTCTCGTTGTCCACGCGCACGAAGCCGTTGTGCATCCAGTAGTTCACGTACTGGCACTGGTGCGCCCCCTCGCTCTGAGCGATCTCGTTCTCGTGGTGAGGGAACTGCAGGTCCGCGCCCCCGCCGTGGATGTCGAAGTGCTTGCCAAGGATCTCGGAACCCATCGCCGAACATTCGATGTGCCACCCGGGGCGCCCCTTGCCCCACTTCGAGTCCCATTTCACCTCGTCCGCTTCGCTTTCCTTCGCGCTCTTCCACAGCACGAAGTCGAGCGGATCGTTCTTGTCGGAAGCCACGTCCACGCGCTCTCCGGCACGCAGGTCTTCCAGCGACTTCCCGGACAGCTTGCCGTAACCGTCGAACTTGCGCACTGCGTAGTTCACATCGCCGTCCGCCGCCTGATAGGCCAGGCCGTTCTTTTCCAGTTGCTCGATCATCGCCAGCATCTGCGGCACGAACTGTGTCGCGCGCGGCTCATGGCCCGGGCGCTGCACGCCCAGCGCATCGGCGTCCTCGTGCATCGCGTCGATGAATCGCTGCGTGAGCGCATGGATGGATTCGCCGTTCTCCGCCGCGCGCTTGATGATCTTGTCGTCGATGTCGGTGATGTTGCGCACGTAGGTCACGTCGTATCCGGAAGCCTTGAGCCAGCGGTACACCATGTCGAACACCACCATCACCCGCGCGTGGCCGAGGTGGCAGTAGTCGTACACCGTCATGCCGCACACGTACATGCGGACCTTGTTTGCTTCGATGGGTTTGAAATCCTGCTTGTCGCGGGCGAGGGTGTTGTAGATTTTCAGCATTGATTCAGAACTTCCAATTAAAAACGGTTATGCGCCCCGCACCAGCAGCACCGGCACCGTCGCGGCCCGCATCACGCCTTCCGCCACGCTACCCAGCAGAAAGCGATCCAGCCCCTTGCGTCCATGCGATCCGACCACGATCAGGTCGGCCTCCCAGTCCTGCGCCTCCTTGGCGATGACGTTGCCGACGCGCTGCCCGGCATCGTCCACTCGGCGAAGTTCGGCATTCAGCCCGGCGTTGCGTACTCTGTCCAACGCATGCGCGAGTATCTGCTGACCTAGTTCCTCGAAAAATTCGGGAGACACTACCGGCGGTGAGCCAACCATCCAGTCTCCGCCACTCCAGGCCAGCGATGAATCTTCGCTGACATGCAACAGCAACAGTTGAGATCGCCCTTCCCCGGCCAGCTTGAGCGCCTCGCCGAGGGCCAGGTCAGAAGTCGAACTCCCATCCACTGCAACCACAATGCGCTTGTACATGCCAGCCTCCTTGTCAAGGTAGTGCGTTAGCCCTGCTCCTTCGCCCATGAATCCTTCAGCGTCACGGTGCGGTTGAACACCAGCTTCTCGCCGGGTCGGTGATCTCGGCGGTCGGTGCAGAAATAACCCAGGCGCTCGAACTGGTAGCGCGTCTCGGGTGCCGCGTCCTTCACGCAGGCCTCCACCCAGCCCTGCACCACGGTCAACGATGCCGGATTGAGGTGTGTGCAGAAATCCACTTCTCTATCCGCATCTGGCTCCGGCACGGTGAACAATCGGTCATACAGGCGGATCTCAACGGGCAGCGCGTGCAAACTGGAAAGGAAGTGGATCACGCCCTTGACCTTGCGACCTTCCGGGTTCTTGCCCAGCGTGTCGTGGTCGATGCTGCACTTGAGTTCGATCACCTTGCCCGTCGCGTCCTTCACCGCTTCGTCGCAGCGCATCACGTAGCTGTGGCGCAGGCGGATCTCGCCGCCGAGGGTGAGGCGCTTCCAGCCTGCCGGCGGCACTTCGGCGAAGTCGTCGGCTTCGATGAACAGTTCCCTGGAGAACGGCACGACGCGCTTGCCCAGCTCGGGCTGGTTCGGATGGAAGTCGGCTTCGCGCGTCTGCGCGCCGTCGGCGTTGGTGATGGTCACCTTGAGCGGGTTGATGATGGCCATCACGCGCGGTGCGCGCAGTTCCAGGTCTTCGCGGATCGCGCCTTCCATCACCGCCATGTCCACGCTGTTCTCGCCCTTGGACACGCCGATGCGCTTGGCGAATTCGCGGATGCCTTCCGGCGTATAGCCGCGACGGCGCATGCCGGAAACCGTGGGCATGCGCGGATCGTCCCAGCCGGAGACATGCTTCTCGTTCACCAGTTGCAGCAGCTTGCGCTTGCTGGTGATGGTGTAGTGCAGTTCCAGGCGCGAGAACTCGTACTGGCGCGGGTGGCAGGGGATGCTGATGTTGTCCAGCACCCAGTCGTACAGCGGACGGTGGTCCTCGAACTCCAGCGTGCAGATGGAATGGGTGATGCCTTCCAGTGCGTCGGAGATGCAGTGGGTGTAGTCGTACATCGGGTAGATGCACCACTTGTCGCCGGTGCGGATGTGGTGCGCGCGGCGGATGCGGTAGATGGCCGGGTCGCGCAGGTTCATGTTGGGCGAGGCCATGTCGATCTTGGCGCGCAGCACCATCGCGCCGTCGGCGAATTCGCCCGCCTTCATGCGTGCGAACAGGTCCAGGTTCTCGGCCACGCTGCGGTCGCGGCTCGGACTGTTCTTGCCCGGCTGGGTCAGCGTGCCGCGGTATTCGCGCATCTGCTCGGGAGTGAGGTCGTCCACATAGGCCAGGCCCTTGTTGATGAGCTCCACCGCGTAGTCGTACAGCGTATCGAAATAGTCCGATGCCCAGTGCACCTGGCCGTCCCACTGGAAGCCCAGCCAGTGCACATCTTCCTGGATGGACAGTGCGTATTCCTCACTCTCCTTCTCCGGGTTGGTGTCGTCGAAGCGCAGGTTGCACTTGCCGTGGTAGTCCTGTGCCAGCCCGAAGTTGAGGCAGATCGACTTGGCATGGCCGACGTGCAGGTAGCCGTTCGGCTCCGGCGGGAAACGGGTGACGATGCTCTGGTGCTTGCCGCTGGCCAGGTCGGCATCGATGATGCTGCGGATGAAATTGGAAACGGGTGGTGCGCTGCTCATGTTGTTATTCTCGGCTTCGGTATGGTTGGCGAAATACGTGGCGGATTTTACCCGAAAACACCGATAAAGCCCCCGCCCCGAAAGACATTAACTGTGAAAACACGCGGCCGATTTGGTAGAATCCGCCCCCAGTTCGGGCCGATTCCCCGCCCATATTCAGGATAACGACAATACGATGAACATGTTCAACCGTTTTAGCGAAACTCGTTTGGCTCGTTTCAACCCTTCTGTCGCCCTGCTTGCCAGCGCGCTGCTCTTGGGCGCCAGCCTCGCGGCGCATGCCGACAGCATCCAGGATGCCAACAAGCTGTTCAAGCAAGGCCAGCATGCCCAGGCGCTGGAGAAGGTGAACGGCTACCTCGCCGGCAAACCCAAGGACGCGCAGGCGCGGTTCCTGAAAGGCCTGATCCTGACCGAGCAGGGCAACACCACCGAGGCGATCAAGATCTTCGCGGCGCTGACCGAGGACTATCCCGAACTGCCAGAACCGTACAACAACCTCGCCGTGCTGTACGCCAGCAAGGGCCAGTACGACAAGGCCAAGCAGGCACTGGAGATGGCGATCCGCACCCATCCAAGCTACGCCACAGCCCACGAGAACCTGGGCGACATCTACGCCAAGATGGCGAGCCAGGCCTATGACCGCGCATTGCAGCTGGACCGCAGCAACACCGCGACTCAGACCAAGCTGTCGATGATCCAGGAACTGTTCGCCAACGGCACGCGCGGCAAACGCCCGGCGCCTGCACCGGTAGCGTCGACCCCCAGCGCCGTGGCGACCAAGCCCGAGCCGGCCGCACCAGCCGTCGTGGCGTCGGCACCGGCCGCCGCCAAGCCCGCGCCGATCGAAAAGAACCCCGAATCCGCCCCTGCGGCGAACAGCGACAAGGATGTGATGAAGACCGTCAACGCCTGGGCCGCCGCCTGGTCCTCGCAGAACGTGAAGAAGTACCTGTCGTTCTACGCCGACGATTTCAAGACGCCAGACGGCGAAAGCCGCTCGGCCTGGGAAGCTGCACGCGAAGAGCGCATCGGCAAGCCCAAGTCCATCCGCATCGGCATCAGCGATGCGAGCGTCAGCTTCAGCAACGGCAATCATGCCACCGTGAAGTTCCGTCAGTCCTACCGCGCCACCCACATGAAGACCTCCAGCACCAAGACGCTGCTAATGGTGAAATCGGGCGGCAAGTGGCTGATCCAGGAAGAGCGCGCCAAATAACATGTTGCGTCCGGCACTGGCCTCTTCGTTGCTGTGCGCCCTGCTGACGGGCGTGGCGCATGCCGCGCCCGATTCGCGCAGCACCGAGGCGCAGCTGGCGAAGAGCCTGCAGGCCATCCAGAACAACCATCTCGACGTCGCGCTCAACGAAGTCGACTCGCTGCTCAAATCCAACCCGAAATTCAAGCTGGCACACCTGGTCAAGGGCGACCTGCTGATGGCCCGCGCCGGCGCGATCAACAGTTTCGGCAGCGCCGCCAACGCCCCGCGCGACAAGATCGACGACCTGCGCGATGAAGCGCGCGTGCGCCTGCAGCGCGCCCTGTCGCAGCCCGACAGCAAGCTCGCTCCCAGCTTCCTGTGGAAGATGGATAGCGAACAGAAATATGCTCTGGTGGTGGATACCAGCCGCTCCACGCTGTTCGTCTATGAAAACGTGAATGGCGAACCGCGCTATGTGACCGATTTCTACGTCACCATCGGCAAACTTGGCAGCGAGAAGTATTCCGAGGGCGACCAGCGCACGCCCATCGGCGTGTATTTCGTCAAATCCGAGCTGCCCAGGAAATCGCTTGCCGACCTGTACGGCAACGGCGCGTATCCGCTCAGCTACCCGAACGAATGGGACCGCAGGAACAATCGCACCGGCAGCGGCATCTGGCTGCACGGCACGCCTTCCGACACCTACAGCCGCCCGCCGCGTGCCAGCAACGGCTGCGTTGTGCTGGCTAACGACGACCTCGACAAGCTCGCCCCCTACCTGCAGGTGGGCATCACGCCGGTGATCATCGCCAACCGCGTGGACTGGCTCGACGAGAACGACCGCGGCAAACGCGAGGAACTGCTGCAGACCATCGAACGCTGGCGCAAGGACTGGTCCAGCCTGGACACCAATGCCTACCTCAAACATTATTCGCGCAGCTTCTCCAGCGAGAGCGCGAATTACGCCGCATGGGCGAAACAGAAACAACAGGTGAACAGCGCGAAGTCGTGGATCAAGGTGGGCCTGTCGAACATCAGCGTGTTCACCTATCCCGATCAGCCCGACATGGCCGTGGTCAACTTCGAGCAGGACTACAGTAGCAGCAACCTGTCCAACCGCATGAAGAAACGCCAGTACTGGATCAAACAGAATAACCGTTGGCAGATCGTCTACGAGGGCTCGGCATGAACCTGAAGAAACTGATTACCGCATTGTTCGCGCTGCTGTTGTGCTGCGCGATGCAACCTTCCTATTCATCAACTCAAGGCAAGAAAACCATGGTCAAACTGCACACCAACCTCGGCACCATCACCCTGCAACTGGATGCCGAAAAAGCCCCGCTCAGCGTCAAGAACTTCCTCGAATACGTGAACAGCGGCTTCTACGACGGCACCATCTTCCACCGCGTGATGGACAACTTCATGATTCAGGGCGGCGGTTTCGAGCCCGGCATGAAGCAGAAGCCGACCAACGCGCCGGTCAAGAACGAAGCGGCCAACGGCCTGAAGAACGAGAACTACACCATCGCCATGGCGCGCACCAGCGACCCGCATTCCGCCACCGCGCAGTTCTTCATCAACGTGCGCAACAACGACTTCCTCGACTATCCCGGCCAGGACGGCTGGGGCTATGCCGTGTTCGGCAAGGTGGTCGAGGGCAAGGAAGTCGTGGACGCGATCAAGAAGGTCAAGACCGGCAACAGCGGCTTCCACCAGAACGTGCCGAAGGAAGACGTCGTCATCACCAAGGCTGAAGTAGTCCAGTAAGGATTCGGGATACGGGATACAGGATTCAGGGGCACTGCCCGATTTCCCGAATCCTGTATCCTGATCCCGTATCCTGAACATGCCCCACTCCCTGTTCATCTCCGACCTGCATCTCGGTGCAGACCAGCCGCAAAGCATGGCGGTGTTCCGGCGTTTCGCCTCCGGCATCGCGCCGCAGGCGGAGGCGCTGTACATCCTCGGCGACCTGTTCGAATACTGGGCGGGAGACGACGACCTGCATGACCCGTTCCACCAGCAGGTGATCGCCGCCCTGCGCGGCATCGCGGAACGCGGCACCAAGGTATTTCTTATGCACGGCAACCGCGACCTGCTGATGGGGCAGGCACTGGCGCAGGCTTGCCACGCCACGCTGCTGGGCGACCCGGCACTGATCGACCTGTATGGCACCCCCACGCTGCTCAGCCACGGCGACACGCTATGCACCAGCGATACCGAATACCAGCGCTACCGCGCGCAGGTGCACGATGCCGATTTCCAGCGCCAGTTCCTCGCCCGGCCGCTGGCCGAACGCAAGGCCTACATCGAGCAGTTGCGTGCGCACAGCAAGGCCGAGAAGCAACATAAGGCCAGCGCGATCATGGACGTGAATATCGATGCCGTCGCCGCCCTGCTGCGCGAGTACCGCTACCCGCGCCTGATCCACGGCCACACCCATCGCCCCAATCGGCACGAACACATCGTGGACGGACACCGCTGCGAACGCTGGGTGCTGGCCGACTGGCACCGGGAAGGCTCGGCGTTGCACTGTGACGCGAACGGCTGCCGTTCCCTGGATATCCTGCCGGAGTAAACCACCCGGGCCGCTATTCCCCCACTCACCGAATGGGCGCTATACTGCTCCGCGTTCCATCCGGAACGCAGCATTCAATTACAAGGGAGAGATCATGGGGAAACAGAATATTGCACTGGTGGGTCTGGGCAGGATCGGTTCGGCTTTTCTGCGTGAAATATCCGGCAAACAGGAGAGGCTGAACCTGCTGTTCGCCGCCGAACCGTCCAATACGCCGGGCAAGGCCCAGGCGATCGCCGCCGGCATCCCGATGGCCACATTGGAAGAGATCGCGGCCGCCGGTAACAAGGTGGACATCATCTTCGACCTGACCGGCAATCCCGACGTGCGCAAACAGCTGCGCGAACAGCTCGCCGCGCACAAGAACCAGCACACCGTGATCGCCCCAGAATCGGTGGCACGCCTGATCTGGTCCTTGATCAGCAGCGAGGCGCTGCCCGTCATCGAAGGGCGCATCACCGGCTACTGAGGCCTGTCTCCAGAGCAAGGGGCATTATGGCCCTTGCTCACCCGTCATTTCAAAACGGCCAGTGCTGCATCGTAATTCGGCTCGTGGGTGATCTCGCTCACCAGCTCGGCATGCAGCACGCGGTCGTTCTCATCCAGCACCACCACCGCGCGTGCGGCCAGCCCACTCATCGGAGTATCAGCGATCTGCACACCGTAGTCGTGCAGGAATTCGCGTCCGCGCATCAGCGACAGCGTGACGATGTTCTGCAATCCCTCGGCGGAACAGAAACGGCTCGATGCGAACGGCAGGTCTGCGGAGATCACCAGCACCACGGTGTTGCGCAGCCCGGTCGCGGCCTGATTGAATTTGCGCGCGGTGATGGAGCACGGGGAAGTGTCGAGGCTGGGCACGATGTCCAGCACCTTGCGCTTGCCCGCAAAGTCCTTCAGCGAAACATCCTTCAGGTCCTTGTCCACCAGCAAGAACGCGGGCGCGACCTGTCCGACCTTGGGAAAACTGCCGCGCACCGTGACCGGCGCGCCCTTGAGGGTGACTGAGGCATCGTTTGAAACCTGGTTCATGTCGGCTCCTTTCGGAAGTGCATTGAAAGAACCGGGATGGTGCGTCACCGCATGAGATGCGGCAATACGGTCTGCACCCTATGGGGCTTTGCCCTGTGGCGCGCACAACTGCTCACAGGGCAGTCCGTCGCCATCGCCGTCGAGCAGCTTGCCGCCGCAGCGATTCAGGTAATAGCGTGCTTCCTCGCAGGAAGTCATCTGGGAACAGCGCTTCTTGCTGGCGCAGACCGGATCCGCAGTCGGCGCATCAACCGCCGCACTGGTGCCAACATGAGGGGACGGTTCGGATAGTGTAGAAGGATGCAGCTTGCGCCACTCCCAGGGCGGCATCGGGTCGCTCAGCGCCCAGAGGCCGCGCGGTTCCCGCCTGGCCTCTTCCTGCAAAGCCAGCATCGCGCGATCGTTGTGGAAGCGGGAGTACTCCCACGCCATGCCGCGGCGGATCTGCTCGGCATTCACGTCCAGCCCGTCCACGCTGAGATGCGCGACCATGCGCCCGTACTGGTCGACCGCCTCGCTGGCCACCTTGACCTGCTTGCCCAGCACCATGTCGGCCAGCGAACGCCGTGACGTATCGCCCAAGGTCTGCGCCTTTTCCGGTGCATCGATACCGGCCAGGCGGATCTTCTTCAGGCCGTTCGCGCGCTTGACGAGAACGGTATCGCCATCCAGCACGGCGATCACCTTGGCAACGAACTCCGCTCCCTGTGCCACGCCGCCAGCAAGCAGCAGCGAGATAAGCAAGAGGGAGCGGATGAGCATCATGGCAGCAAGCTCTTGATGACCGCCATGCACAGCAGCGTGTATCCGGCGGCGAGCAGGTCGTCGAACATCACCCCCAGGCCGCCGTGCCAGGTGCTGTCGAAATAACGTATCGGCGGCGGTTTGACGATGTCGAAGAAACGGAACAGCGCGAAGGCCAGCAGCGACCATTCCCAGCCCGGCGGCGTGAAGAACAGCACGATCAGGAAGGCGACCACCTCGTCCCACACAATGCCGCCGTAGTCGGCCACGCCCAGCGCCCTGCCGGTGATGTCGCACACCCACACGCCGATGGCGAACGCCCATACCAGCGCGAGGATGAACATCGCGTCCGACAGGCGGGGTGCCAGGAACCAGTACATGGGGAAGGCGACCAGCGTGCCGAAGGTGCCCGGCGCCTTGCGTGCAAGGCCGCTGCCGAAGCCGAACGACAGCAGGTGCGCCGGATGGCTGAACAGGAAGCGCCAGCTCGGCTTGACGAGCAGATCAGCGGAAATGGTCATAACCCTCGACCTCGATATCGATCGGATGTCCGTGCGTATCGTGCACGATGCATCCCCGGCCTGCAACGATTTCCCCGATGCGGGTCAGCGGCAGACCGAGCTGCGCGGCAATGCGCTTGACCTCGGCGCGGCGCGCGGCGGGTGCGGTGAAACACAACTCGTAATCGTCGCCGCCGCACAGGGCCAGCTTCTGCTGAAAACGGCCGCGCAGCCAAGGCGAGACCGGCAAGGCATCGAACTCGATCTCCGCACCGACGTTCGAGCGTTCGAGGATGTGACCGAGATCGGCGAGCAGGCCGTCGGAAACGTCGATCGCGCTGCTGGCAATGCCGCGCAGTGCCAAGCCCAGTGCCACGCGCGGGTGCGGCTGGTGCAGGCGCGCTGCACAGGCAGCGAGCTCTGCCTCGCCCAGCTTGATGCGCCCCAGCAGATGCGCCAGTGCCAGCGCCGCATCGCCCAGTTCGCCGGAGACCCAGATGTCGTCTCCGGCCTTTGCACCGTCGCGGCGCAGCGCCTGCTGCGCGGGAACTTCGCCGAAGATGGTCACGCACAGGTTGAGCGGCCCGCGCGTGGTGTCGCCGCCGACCAGGTCGACGCCGTGCTGCTGCGCCAGCGCGAAGAAGCCCGCGCTGAACCGCTCCAGCCATGCCTCCTCCTCGCTCGGAATGGCGATGGCCAGCGTCGCCCAGCGCGGCACAGCACCCATCGCCGCGAGGTCGGACAGGTTCACCGCCAGCGTCTTGTGGCCCAGCAGGAAGGGATCGGCATCGGGGAAGAAGTGCGTGCCGCACACCAGCATGTCGGTGGAGACGGCCAGCACGTTGCCAGGGCTCACCTGCAGCAGCGCGGCATCGTCGCCCACGCCGAGCACCGCGCCGGGAGTGGCGCGGGTGAAGAAACGCCGGATCAGGTCAAATTCGGACATGCGTCCGCATCAGGTCTTGCTGCGCGCGGCGAACTCCACCGCGCGCACTTGCGGGGCGAGCTTGTCGAGCACGCCATTCACGTACTTGTGGCCATCGGTACCGCCGAAGGTCTTGGCCAGTTCGACCGCCTCGTTGATGACCACCTTGTAGGGAGTCTCGATGTGCTGCGACAGCTCGTATGCGCCCAGCAGCAGCACGGCGAATTCCACCGGGCTGAGATCGGCGAGCGGACGGTCGAGGTGCGGGGTCAGCAAGGCCTCGGTCTCGGCGTGCTGTGCCAGCGCGCCGCGCAGCAGTTTGGTGAACAGGCCCTTGTCGAACCGGCCCAGCGCCTTCGCCTCCAGCACTTGCTTCTCGATGTCGTGCGCATCGCTGCCCGACACGCGCCACTGGTAGATACCCTGCATCGCGAGCTCGCGCGCGCGGTGGCGCGGACTGACGGCCGCTGTCTTCTTCGCTTCCATTTCGCTCATCCTATGTCCCGCAGCAGGTTGACCATCTCGATGACGACCTGCGCCGCTTCGCCGCCCTTGGTGTGCATGCGCGCGATCGCCTGTTCGTCTGTGTCGGTGGTAAGGATCGCATTGGCGATCGGCACGCAGCTGGCGAGCTGCACGTCGCCCACGCCGCGCGCGGACTCGTTCGAAACCACTTCGAAGTGGTAAGTGTCGCCACGGATCACCGCGCCGAGTGCGACCAGCCCGTCGAAGTTGCCGCTCTCCGCCATGCGCAGCAGCACCAGCGGGATCTCCAGCGCGCCGGGCACGGTCGCCAGCGTGATGTCGTCTTCGGCCACGCCGTGCTGCACCAGTTGCGCACGGCAAGCGCCCAGCAGGCCCTCGCACACTTCGCTGTTGAAGCGGCTCTGCACGATGCCGATGCGCATGCTCTTGCCGCTCAGATTCTTTTCCAGTTCTTTCATTGCTTTTCCTTGTTGTGACAGTAACGCACCACTTCCAGCCCGAAGCCGGTCATGCTCGGCAGCTTGCGCGGGGTGGCGATGAGGCACATCTTGCCGACGTTGAGGTCGCGCAGGATCTGCGCGCCGATGCCGTAATTGCGCGGGTCCCACTGCGCGTGCTGCGCCTCGGGTTGGGCGGCAGCGCGCGCCAGCAGGTCCTGCGAAGTCTCGGCGTGGTGCATCAGCACCAGCACACCGGCCGGCGCCGCGGCGATACGGGTCAGCGCGTCGTGCACGCTGGTCGATTGCGGGTAACTGGCCTGCTCGAGGAAGTCCATCACCGACAGCGGCTCGTGCACGCGCACCAGCGTCTCGTTCTGCGGCTGGATGTCGCCCTTCACCAGCGCCAGGTGCACGCGCTGCGTGGTCTTGTCGGTGTAGGTCACCAGGTCGAGTTCGCCGTAGGCGGTCTGCACCGTGCGGCGCGCCACGCGCTCGATCAGCGTCTCGTTCTGTATGCGGTATTCGATCAGGTCGGCGATGGTGCCGATCTTCAGGCCGTGCTCCTTCGCGAACGGGATCAGGTCGGGCAGGCGCGCCATCTCGCCGTCGTCCTTGAGGATCTCGCAGATCACCGAAGCGGGCGTCAGCCCCGCCAGCTGAGCCAGGTCGCAGCCCGCTTCGGTGTGCCCCGCGCGCACCAGCACGCCGCCACTCTTCGCGCGCAGCGGGAAGATGTGACCCGGCCGCACGATGTCGGCAGGCTTCGCATCCTTCGCCGCCGCCACCTGGATGGTGCGCGAACGGTCCGCCGCCGAGATGCCGGTGGTCACGCCCGTCGCCGCCTCGATGGACATGGTGAAGTTGGTCGCCAGCGGCAGGCCGTTCTCATTCACCATCAACGGCAGCTTGAGCTGGTCGCAATGCTCCCCGGTCAGCGTCAGGCAGATCAGCCCGCGCCCGAACTTCGCCATGAAATTGATCTTCTCAGGCGTGACGAACTCGGCCGCGAACACCAGGTCGCCCTCGTTCTCGCGGTCCTCCTCGTCCACCAGCACCACCATGCGCCCGGCGCGCATTTCGGCGATGATGTCCTGTATCGGTGCAACGTCTGTCATGCAAAACCTCTGAAAAGGCGGGCCGCGCAGGATGCGCGGCCGCCGAAGATGTGCAATTCTACCATTTCGGCACGGCTCCCCGCTTGCCCTGTACGGAGGATCGAAGGGAATGGCACGGCAAATCGCACCCCGCTACTGGTCCGCGAAGGTGACGCAAGAAAGCTTCGCGCTCGGCCTGGAGGAAGGCGTCTTCACCTGGCACGACCCGAAACGCATCGCGGAATCGCTCAAGCGCTCGGCGGAAGCGAGCACCCGCCGCAAAGCCCCGCCCTTCCGCTCCGCCATGTCCATGCTGGTGTTCTACATCAACCGCGCGGGCAGAAACCTCGACGAAAACCAGAAGCGCGTCCTCGAACAGGCAAAGGACGAGTTGCGCGCGCTGTACGGCAAGGGCTGAAAATGCATAGATATTCCAGCATATTGTTTTCGGCGTGAAGGTCGGCTAGGGTTGCGGGCGGTTAAATCAGTCAGCAACAAAAGCCGTGTTTGATTTGCGGCTCGCCGCATTTATCCGACCGGCTTGCAATGGAAACAGGGAGATAGAAAACAATGCGCCAGCTTATATGGCAGTTCGTTCCAGAATATATGGCATTTTTGCCATCTACTTTACGTTGAACCTCAACGCCACTACATCGCTGAACATGACTACCGAGATAAAGCACCCGACCAAGGAGCAGCAGCACAAAGACTATATCGAAGGTCTGAAGATCTACTATGACTTCTTCAAACACCTGACAACTCTTTCAACAGCGTCCCTTCTGCTATTAGCCACTCTGCTTGAGAAGTTCTTCAAAGCGCCGTCCTGGACTGTTTTGATCGGCATTACTTTCTTCTGCTTCTTCGTCTCGTTGGTCAGCTCGGTTCTATCAATGGCCGCAGTTGGCTTGGCGATAGCCGATTCAGGCATGGTAGAAGATTCCCGCTTAAAGTTTTTATCATTGGGTGGTGTATGTGCCGTAGGCGGAATTCTCTGTGCCTTTGTTTTCCTAGTCCTCTTTTCGCTGAGGAATTTCTACTCATGAGGCCCAACCCATCCATCAAGCGGGACGCGCTAAAGCGCGCCCCTTATGTCAAACGTTAGCCACTCAGCATTGTGGTTAACGCATGGCGAGCGACAGCTCGCCATGCTGTTTTTGGGTTTTGCTTTCGTCCCCTGTGCGCCGCCTCGATCAGGCGCGAACGAGCGGTGGGGTTGGGCGAGCACTGTTTGAGCACGTGGCCGCGTAGCGGATCGTGCGAGTTGCGCAGCCCCGCTCGTTTGCGTCTGGTCGAGGGAACCGCGTAGCGGCGGCAAACCGGGGGCGCCTTCTTTGGGTTACCTTTCTTGGCAAGACAAGAAAGGTAACTTGCTGCCGGGCAACCCCCGGCGGTTTTGATTTTGTTTTTTGGTTTTGACTCGGGCGGGTTTGAAACCCGCCCCTACAAACATCCACCGCCCCCGGATTAATCCTGCTCCGCCGCCATCATCCTCTCGACATACCGCGCAATCAGGTCGATCTCCAGATTCACCTTCGCGCCCGCCTTCAGTTCGTTGAGCGTGGTGACCTCCAGCGTGTGCGGAATGAGGTTCACTTCGAATTCGCTGCCCGCGACACGGTTCACGGTGAGGCTCACGCCGTTGATGGTGATGGAGCCCTTCACCGCGATGTATTTCGCCAGCGCGTGCGGTGCGCGCACCACCAGCCGCCAGCTCTCGCCGATGTCGTTGAAGGCGACCACTTCGCCCACGCCGTCCACGTGACCGGTGACCAGGTGACCGCCCAGGCGGTCCGACAGGCGTAGCGCCTTTTCCAGGTTGACGTGTCCGCCCTGCTTGTCCAGCCCAACGGTGCAGTTCAGCGTCTCGCGCGACACGTCCACGGTGAAGGTATTGCCTTCCAGCTTCACCACGGTCAGGCACACGCCGTTCACGGCGATGCTGTCGCCGAGCTTCACGTCGTCCATGCCCAGCGCTTCGGTCGCCACGGAAAGGCGCAGGCCGCCTTCACGGTCCTCCGCGCGCTTGATGATGCCGACGTCGGCCACGATTCCACTAAACATTTTCTTTTCCTTTCACTCTCGCCACGATGCGCAGGTCCGCGCCCACTTGGCGCACGTCCTGCCATGTCAGATCGATGCGCTGTTCCAGCGCTGTCAATTCGCCCAGTTGCGCGATGCCGCGCGCGGCGTCGCCCAGCAGCTGCGGCGCGACGTACAGCAGCAGCTCGTCCACCAGCCCCGCGCGCAGCAGCGCGCCGTTCAGCGTGCTGCCGGCCTCCACCAGCACTTCGTTGATGCCGCGCTGCGCGAGGTCGCGCAGCATTGCGGGCAGATCCACCTGCCCGTCGCCGTCCGGCAACAGCTCCACCGCCGCGCCCGCTTGCCGCAACGCGGCGATCTTCGCCTCATCTTTCATGGCCGTGTAGATCAGCACATTCCCCTCTTCCAGGATGCGCGCCGACGGAGGCGTCTGCAGCTTGCTGTCCAGCACCACGCGCAGCGGCTGTCTGTCTGTTTCTATTTCGCGCACGTTGAGCTGCGGATCGTCCGCCAACACCGTGCCGACGCCGGCCAGCACCGCGCAGGAGCGCGCGCGCCAGTACTGTACGTCGCGCCGCGCCGCGGGGCCGGTGATCCACTGGCTGACGCCGTTGGCGAGCGCGGTGCGACCGTCGAGGCTCATGCCGGTCTTGCTCCTGACCCACGGCGTTCCGCGCGTCATGCGCGCGAAGAAGCCGATGTTGAGTTCGCGCGCCGCCGCTTCCATCAGGCCGCTCTCGACGGCGATGCCGGCATTGCGCAACTTCGCGATGCCTTCTCCGGCGACCTGGGGATTGGGGTCCTGCACCGCGACCACGACGCGCGAAACGCCGGCGGCGATCAGCGCATCGGCACAGGGCGGCGTGCGCCCGTGATGGCTGCAGGGCTCGAGGGTGACGTAGGCCGTCGAACCTCGCGCCGCCTCGCCGGCCTCGCGCAAGGCATGGACTTCGGCATGGGGCTGGCCCGCACGCTCGTGCCAGCCTTCCCCGACGACCTTGCCATCGCGCACCAGCACGCAGCCGACGCGGGGATTGGGACTGGTGGTGTAAAGGCCGCGCTCGGCCAGCCGCAGTGCCTGCGCCATCCACTCGCTGTCTTGCGGCGTCAGCATGGTCAGTTTTGTGGTTTGCGGCGCGGCGTCTTGCGTACCGCATTCACCGCGTCGGCGAAATCGTCCACGTCCTCGAAGCTCTTGTACACCGAAGCGAAGCGGATATAGGCCACCTTGTCGAGCTTGAGCAGCTCCTTCATCACCATCTCGCCGATCTGGCGCGAACCGATCTCTCGTTCGCCCAGCGCGAAGACTTTCTGCGTGACATGGTCGATGGCCGCATCGACCAGCTCGGTGGAAACCGGGCGCTTGTGCAGCGCCCGGTTGAAACTGGTGCGCAGCTTATCCTCGTCGAATTCGCTGCGCATACCGTTCTGCTTCACCACCTGCGGCATGCGCAACTCCACCGTCTCGTAGGTGGTGAAGCGCTTGTCGCAGGAAAGGCAACGGCGGCGGCGGCGGATGCTGTCGCCCTCCTCGCTTTCGCGGGTGTCCACCACTTGGGTGTTATCGCCTTTACAGAACGGGCATTTCATGGGATTAAGGATTCGGGATACAGGATTCAGGTACAACAGGGCTTTCCCCTGAATCCTGTCTCCTGTATCCCATATCCTGCATTAGGCTCCGTACACGGGGAACTGCGCCGTCAGCTTCTTCACCTCGCCCGCGACGCGCGCAATCACTGCCTCGTCGGTCGGTGCATCCAGCACGTCGGCGATCAGGTGAGCGAGCTTCTCGGCTTCGAGTTCCTTGAAGCCGCGGGTGGTCATCGCCGGGCTGCCGATGCGGATGCCGGAGGTCACGAACGGCTTCTGCGGGTCGTTCGGGATGGAGTTCTTGTTCACGGTGATGTGAGCCAGGCCCAGTGCCGCTTCGGCGTCCTTGCCGGTGATGTTCTTGGCCTGCAGGTCGACCAGGAACACGTGGCTGTCGGTGCGGCCGGAGACGATGCGCAGGCCGCGCTCTTGCAGCACCTTCGCCATCACTCGGGCGTTGTCCACCACTTGCATCTGGTATGCCTTGAATTCCTTGCTGGCCGCTTCCTTGAAGGCAACTGCCTTGCCGGCGATGACATGCATCAGCGGGCCGCCCTGGATGCCGGGGAAGATCGCCGAATTCAGCGCCTTCTCGTACTCGGCCTTGGCCAGGATGATGCCGCCGCGCGGACCGCGCAGGGTCTTGTGGGTGGTGGTGGTGACGAAGTCCGCGATGCCGACGGGGCTGGGGTACACGCCCGCAGCGACCAGACCGGCGTAGTGCGCCATGTCCACGAACAGGTATGCGCCCACGCTGTCGGCGATCTCACGGAAACGCTTCCAGTCGATCACCAGCGAGTAGGCGGAAGCGCCCGCCACGATCATCTTGGGCTTGTGCGCGGTGGCCAATGCCTGGACCTGGTCGTAGTCGATCTCTTCCTTGTCGTTCAGGCCGTACTGGACGGCGTTGTACAGCTTGCCGCTGGCATTGACCGACGCGCCGTGGGTCAGGTGACCGCCGTGCGCCAGGGACAGGCCGAGGATGGTGTCGCCGGGCTTGAGCACGGCCATGTACACGGCCTGGTTCGCCTGCGAGCCGGAGTTCGGCTGCACGTTGGCGTATTCCGCGCCGAACAGCGCCTTGGCGCGATCGATCGCCAGTTGCTCGACGATGTCCACATACTCGCAGCCGCCGTAATAGCGCTTGCCGGGATAGCCTTCGGCGTACTTGTTGGTCAGCTGGCTGCCCTGGGCTTCCATCACCGCCGGGCTGGTGTAGTTCTCCGAGGCGATCAGCTCGATGTGATCTTCCTGGCGGCGGTTCTCGTTCTGGATCGCGGCCCACAGGTCGGGATCAACGGTGGCGATGGTGTTTTTTCTCGAAAACATGGCGAATAGTCCTAAGAGTTAAAAATTGGGTTGGAAAGCTGTAAAGGCGCGGATTTTATCATGCCAAGCCAGGAAAACGCTGAACAAGCCGTTCGCCCTGAGCTTGTCGAAGGGCAAGCTCTGCCACCAATTGATCCGGAGACATCCTCCGTTCATGGTTCGACATAACCAACGACTTGGCTGGTGTTTCCTGGCAGCCTAGTCGGCTGGCTAGTAGTTTCACCAAGCTCACCACGAACGGAGGACTTGTTCAGCGCCCCTAGCGTCCCGCGACAGTCATCCCCTCGACCAGGATCGAGCCGCACTGGCGCGAGCCCTGTACCAGCACGTCGTTGCCCACGGCGGCGATGTTGCGGAACATGTCCTTGAGGTTGCCCGCGATGGTGATCTCCTGCACCGGGTACTGGATCTCGCCGTGCTCCACCCAGAAGCCCGCCGCGCCTCGCGAATAGTCGCCGGTGACGTGGTTCACGCCCTGGCCGAGCAACTCGGTGACCAGCAGCCCGCGCCCCATCTGCTTCAGCAGTCCGTCGAAACCGAGTTCGCCGGGGCTCAGGATCAGGTTGTGGTTGCCGCCCGCGTTGCCCGTAGTCTGCAGGCCGAGCTTGCGCGCCGAGTAGCTGCCGAGGAAATAGCCGCGCAGCACGCCGTCCTCGACGACGCGGCGCTTCTGCACGCGCACGCCCTCGTCGTCGAACGGGCTGGAGGCCAGCCCCCTGCGAATGTCCGGCACGTCCTCGATGTTGATGTGCGGAGCGAAGATGGGTTTGTCCATCTGCCCGAGCAGGAAGGACGACTTGCGATACAGGCTGCCGCCGCTGACCGCGCCGACGAAATGGCCCAGCAGGCTGGAGGCGATGGGCGCCTCGAACAGCACCGGCACCTGCATGGTGGCCAGCTTGCGTGCATTGAGGCGGCGCACCGTGCGCTCCGCGGCGATGCGCCCCACCTCGTCAGCACGCAGTATCTCGCTCGCGTCGCGCGCCACGCTGTACCAGTAATCGCGCTCCATCGCGTCGTCCTTGCCCGCGATCACCGCGCAACTGAGACTGTGGCGCGAGGCGGGATAACCGCCCATGAAGCCCTGGCTGTTGGCATGCACGAACTGCGATTCGTGCACGTTCACCGTCGCGCCTTCCGAATTGTTGATGCGCTTGTCGCGCGCCAGCGCGGACTGTTCGCATTCGCGCGCCAGTCCGATGGCATCGTCCACCGGCAGATCCCAGGGATGGTACAAGTCGAGATCGGGACAGTCGTGCGCCAGCAGGCCGGCCTCCGGCAGCCCGGCACAGTCGTCCTCGGCGGTATAGCGCGCTATGGACAGCGCGGCATCCACCGTGTCGCGCACTGCCTGTCGCGAGAAATCCGAGGTGCTGGCGTTGCCGCGCCGCTGGCCGATGTAGACGGTGATGCCCAGCCCCTTGTCGCGGTTGTATTCGATGGTCTCCACTTCGTTATGGCGCACCGTGACGGTCTGCCCGAAACCCTCCGACACGTCGGCGGAAGCGGCGGTCGCGCCGCGCTGTTTGGCGTAGTCCAGCAAGTCCTGCGCGATGTCGCGCAATGTATCTGCGGAATGGGAAAAACGCGGCACGGTCGGAACGGAGCGATTCATAACTGAGCGAACGGGACGAGGAAAGGCGTTATCATAGCAGCATCTTATAGCCATTTCGCAGCCATGAATCAGCACAACAAACAAGACAAAAACAAACCGCTCCACATCCATCTCGGAGGCGACGAAGACGAGCACGACGCAGAATTGCTGGATGAAGACGGCTTGCAGGGTGACGGCGAGATTTATGACGATGGAGAGGTAGAAGTCATCCGCCCCCAGGCGCGCAAGACTGACAGCCCATCTACGCGCGGACGCGGCTTGCGCAACCAGCCCGTGGAGGCAGACGACGAGGAAGAGCTGCCACCCAGCAAGACCAAGATCAAGAAGCAGATGCACGAGCTGCGCGACCTCGGCAAGGAACTGACCGAACTGGGCAAGGACCAGCTCGCGCAACTCGACATTCCCGAAAGCCTGCGCGATGCGATACGCGAGATGCACCGCATCAACTCCTTCGGCGCACAGCGTCGCCAGATCCAGTACATCGGCAAGCTGATGCGCGACGTGGACCCAGCCCCGATCATCGCCAAGCTGGATGCGTGGAAGGGCAAGTCACAGCAGCACACCGTCCACCTGCACCGGCTGGAACGCTGGCGCGACCGCCTGCTGGAGAACGACGATGCGCTGACCGAACTGCTCGCCGCACACCCGCAAGCCGATGCGCAACACCTGCGCGCGCTGATCCGCAACGCCAAAAAAGAAAAGGAGGCCGGGAAGCCTCCTAAGAATTACCGCGAGATCTACCAGATACTGCGCGAGCTCATGCCCGAACCCGATTGATCGAAACAGTCTCTGAGGCGGCGCTTATGCCGCCTTGCCCATGTTCGGGTGCTTGTCGACGACGACCTGGTCGATCACCTGCATCACCTCCAGGCTGGCCTCCTCGGCACATTTGAGCGCGTCGAATATCTTGTCCTGCACCGCCTCGTCGCGCTCCCACTTGTGCCCCAGCATCTCGACCATCTCATGCACGCAGCCGTGTACCCTGGCATGCGGCGCGGCCAGCTTGCGGTATGAAGGCGAGTCGCCGAACACTTCCCTGGCCGGGCCTTCGTACCACTTGCCCAGACGGCAGTTGTGGTGATCGACGCCCACCGCCTTCTTGAATTCTTCGTTATCCGCATTGCTCACCAAGACATAGGCGCGCTGCTTGTAAATGACGTGGTCCACCTTGACCAGCGAGGCAAAGCTCAGATCCTGCGCGTAACGCGCGCTCGCCAGTGTGGTGACAGCCGATTCGTAGAACTGTCCGAACTTCTGTTCCAGTCTGCCGATGACCCCCTGCGAAGAATTGGCGATCTCGTGCATTTCCTCGGAGTCCACCAGCATCTTGGCTGCCTCGCCCTGCAACATCTGCATGATGCGGCCGATCGACTCGGATGCGTTCTTGGTGTTCTCGGCGAGTTTGCGCACTTCGTCCGCCACCACCGCAAAGCCGCGCCCCGCCTCGCCTGCTCGCGCCGCCTCGATCGCCGCATTCAATGCCAGCAGGTTGGTCTGGTCCGCGATCGAGGTGATCAGCCCCACCGCCTTGTTGATCTCGGTGCTGCGGGCATTCAGCTGGGTGATCGCCGTATTGGCATGGTTCACCCGCACGACGATGCCGGACAACCGCTCTACCACATCCTTCACCGATGAACGGCTCTCTTCCGCATCCTCGCGGGTCTGCCTGGACAGCGACGCCAGCTGCTCCATGTTGTCGGTGATCACCTTCAGGTCCTGCTGGCTGGACAACAGGTTCTTCAGCAGGTTTTCGGTATTGAGGTGATGTGCGCGCGACAGCATGTTGGTGCGCATCGCCGCGAGTTTCTGGCCCGCCATCCCCTCAAGCAGAATGTTCTGGTTTTCCAGTCCCTTTCTGAATCCGCCATGCATCCCGCCGCCCATCGCCACGCGGTTGAAGTTGCCGGCAAGATTGCCGCGGAAGCTCGATTCCTGTTCGCGGAAGAACGCGCCGAGCTGGTCCAGCATGTCGTTCACGCTCCAGCACAGCAGGCTGATCTCGTCTTTCTGTTCGGATATCCCGGTCACGCGGCTGTTGAATTTCCCCTCGGCGACTTCGTCGATGACCGCCTTCAATCTTGCCACCGGCGCCAGCCAGCGCCGCGCCAGCCATTGCCCCCAGATCGACACGCCCACGCTGAACACCAGGAAGCCGAGCATGAACGCGTCCACACCATGCCGGGCGAAGCTGGTCAGGATGATGACCAGCACGCCGAACGAAAACGACCACAGCAGCGCGGAAAATCTAAATTGCAAGGACGAGTTCGTCATAGCTGAGTCCCTTTTCATTCAATATGTCGACCAGTATCTTGGTGGAGGCTGCGATGGCATTGGCCGGCCCCGCTTTCTTTTCCGCTTCCAGCATCGCGGCATACACCGCACTCGCGGTCTGCACACCGCTCAGCTTGGGTTTGCGGCGCACCGAAAAATAGCCTGTGATGTTTCCCGCCGGATCGAATGTCGGCGTGACGTTGGTGAACACCCAGTAGAAGCCGCCGTCCTTGGCCATGTTCTTCACATAGGCGAAGCACTCCTCGCGATTCTGGATCTTGTCCCACAGCAGCTTGAATACCGCGCGCGGCATGTCCGGGTGACGGATGATGTTGTGCTGGGCGCCAATCAACTCGGACTCGCTGTAGCCTGAGAATTCGATGAAGATGCGGTTGCCATACGTGATACGGCCTTTGAGATCGGTCATGGAGACGATAAAATCGTCCTCACGCATCACCCGCTCTACCGATGTAGGGGTAATATTTCTTTTCATGGTTTCTCCACCCAGACTGCTTCTTATTAATCAATCGTCGGTTTCGCTCTTATCGGCGGTTCCGGTGATTACTTTAACGTGATTTTAATCCGAACCGTTGACCGCGTGATCCAGCGAACAGAGGAAGAAATGCCCGGCAATCTTGCAAGCATCACCATCGAATCCGGCAAAAACCCGCGCCACAGCATCATCTGGCTGCATGGCCTGGGAGCGGACGGACACGACTTCGAACCCGTCGTCGACGAGCTCAGACTGCCCTGCTCAATGCGCTATATTTTTCCCCACGCGCCCATGCGCCCGGTGACCATCAACGGCGGATTTGTCATGCGCGCCTGGTATGACATCGCCAGCCAGGATATCGGCGCCCGGCAGGATGCCGAAGGAATCCGCACCTCTCAGGCCGCCATCGAGGCACTGATCGCCCAGGAAATCGCGGGCGGCATCACGCCGAGCAACATATTCCTGGCCGGTTTCTCACAAGGCGGCGCGATCGCACTGCACACCGCGTTGCGCCAGAGTGCGCCGCTGGGCGGCGTGCTGGCACTGTCCACCTACCTGCCGCTGGCGGACAGCCTGCCTGCCGAGATGCAGCAAGCCACGCGGACAACACCGGTCTTCATGGCGCATGGCCGCAGCGATTTGGTCGTGCCATACAAGCTGGGCGTCGATTCAAGGGAGGCGCTGCTGGAGCTGGGTTACGCGGTGGAATGGCATGAATACGCGATGCCGCATTCGGTATGCGATGCTGAATTGAAGGATATCGAAAGCTGGCTGTCCGCGCGGGTTCAGTAGTCCCCGTCGCCACCGGCTTCCTGCTCGACAAGCCGGAAACGCGCCAGATCGCAATCGAGGCCGTGTTCCTGCAGGCCCGCCGGAATCAACAGGTAATGCTTGCCGTTCAAACCGGTCTTCAGGCTGCGGTGCATGGAAAAAGTATCCGCCTTCATCAACAGGCGGACCTCGCCGTCCGGCTCGCCCGGTTTCGCTTGCAGCCACAGCGCGGGCAGCCCGTCATCCACCCCGCCGCCGCTCGGGCTCAAGACCACACCGACGGCATGGCTGGACAGTATCTCCGCGCCCACATGCAACAGATTGGCGTCGTCGCGCATCAGGCGGCGCACCACGGCAGCCCCCCAGTGCGACACGCTGCCCGGCCGCACCCCGAGCAGGGTGCCGATGCGTATGCCGTCGATTCCCTGCGCCGGCAACACGGCACGGAACCCGCTGCTGCTGATGTCCTCGATCTCCCAGTACACCGCACGATCTTCGCCGTTTTCCGGAGAGGCACCGGCGCGCTCGACCACCTTGGCAAAGCCGCTCACCACGTTCATGTCGATCTTGATGCTGCGGCGCACGCTGCGGCGCAACGGCGGATCAGTGAGATATTCCAGCAGATGCCGGGCTGCGCCGCGCACTCGTTCCGCCTCATATGCCCCGCCCAGGTTCAACTCGTCCGGCACGACATTCTTGTCCAGCGTCTTGAGCAGACTTTCCAGTTTCGGCTGCATCGCCGACATGTCGACGAAACGCATGGACGGATGCACGGTGCTGTCCACCTTGACCCGCATCGGCGCGGCCGGACGTTCCAGGTCGAAGCTGAACAGGCTGTTCGCGCCCAACTGCGCACCGAGTTCTATCGCAGCGCAATATTGACCGACGATGCGCTCGACGAAGTGGATATCCAGCGGACTCAACGCACTGACCCCGCAGCCATACCAGCCCAGCAAATGCCCCGCCACCAACCGCACCGAGGTGTTGCCGCCCACGCCGGGATATAGTGCGACAGGAGCATCCAGATAGTTCTGTTGCTCGGCGTGCCGGTACAGTTTCGCGAGGTCGGTCCAGATGCTGCTGCCGGCAGGACAGTAATGCGCGCAGGCATATTTCTGCCGCCTGGCCAAGGCATGCATCGCACGTGTGGCGATCAGCGGCACATGCTCCCTGAGCGCGCCGCCGCCCTTGTCGCCGCTGCTGTAGCGGTCGAACAGCACGCCATATGCATTGGCGGAATGACGGTAGAAATTGTCCAGTGCCAGCCACAGCCGGTTCTCCTGGAACTTGCCGAGTTCCCCGGGAGTGAAGTAATCGCGCGCCAGCTTATGCACATGAGGCTGTGCGGTCTCGTCGAGCAGGCGCAACACGGCGAACTGGTGTTCCAGCCGAAAGTCGACATGGTCCGACACCGATTCGATCCACTCGGTCAGCTCTCCCAGCGATTTGTGCGCATCGTTCTTCGGCAAGTCTTCCAGCAACGCCTGTGCGGACTTGATGTCCGCCATGGGGTGATCGTTTTTTTTGCCGAACAGAGCCGATAACATCGCCACCTCGCCACCACGATAGTCTTTGACCGTGGCAATATAAGCACAAAATACCCCTAATGAATATATGCCAAAAGGTCTAGTCCGATGATCCCCTGGCTCACCGACAGTACCGACTTCCCCCCCGTCGAACTAGCGCTACGCTCGCCCAACGGCCTGCTCGCTGCGGGAGGCGACCTGTCCGTTCCGCGCCTGTTGTCAGCCTACCGGCACGGCATCTTCCCGTGGTTCAACCCGGACGAACCGATCCTGTGGTGGAGCCCTGATCCGCGCATGGTGCTGATACCAAGCGAGTTCAAGATCTCGCGCTCGCTCGGCAGGATCCTGCGCAACGGCAGGCACGAGGTGCGTTTCGATACCGCCTTCGAGCAGGTGATGCGCGCCTGCGCCGCACCGCGCGAAGGGGCAAGCGGCACCTGGATACACGATGAGATGATCGCGGCCTATTGCGCGCTGCATGAACTGGGTTACGCACATTCGGTCGAAACATGGGTAGATGGCGAACTGGCGGGCGGCTTGTACGGCATGGGCATCGGGCGCATGTTCTACGGAGAATCCATGTTCAGCCGGAGGACCGATGCCTCCAAGATCGCACTGGCGCACCTCACCAGACAGCTCGATCGGTGGCAGTTCGGCATGATCGATTGCCAGATGAACACGCCGCATCTCGCCTCACTCGGCGCGCGCGAAATCCCGCGGGCCGAATTCATCGCGCGGCTGCAGGAATTGATACACTGTGAACCGGTAACCAACTGGGAATTCGACCCCGACCTTTTCAGATGAGCCTGCTGAACGACATCCCGCTCACCGCGCTGCATTTTTACCTGACGGCGCCTTATCCTTGCAGCTACCTGCCGGAGATCCAGGCGCGCTCGCAGGTCGCCACGCCCGCCTTCCTGATCAGCGCGCCGGTGTATTCGGAACTGGTGCTACACGGCTTCCGCCGCAGCGGGACTTATACCTACCGTCCGCATTGCGATGCGTGCCGCGCCTGCGTGCCGATGCGCGTGTCAGCCAGACAGTTCGCGCCGGACCGCTCGCAACGGCGCGCCTGGGCGCGGCACGCGAATCTCGAGGCGACGCTGCACCCCTTGCAGAACAAGGACGAGTATTACGAGCTCTACCAGCGTTACCAGCAGGCGCGCCACAAGGACGGCGGCATGGACAACGACGACCGCGATTCGTACCAGAACTTCCTGCTGCAAAGCCATGTGGATTCGGTACTGGTGGAGTTCCGAGAGAAAGGCGTGCTGCGCATGGTCAGCGTGATCGACCTGCTCAGCGACGGCCTGTCCTCGGTCTACACCTTCTACGATCCCGACCTGCCGCACGCCAGCCTCGGTGTCTACAACGTTCTGTGGCAGATCGAACTGTGCCGCAAGCTCGAACTGGAGTTCGTCTATCTCGGCTACTGGATCAGGGAGAGCCGCAAGATGGCCTACAAGACCCGCTACCAGCCCGCGGAGGGGCTGATCGACGGCGTCTGGCAACCGCTGGTTGCCGACATGGACGAAGGAGAAAGATCATGAAGACACGTCTCGGTATTTTTGTCCTCGCGCTGCTGCTGTTGCCGTTCGCGGGAATGCTGTTGAGCGGCAAGGAGTGGAGCGAACTCGCCTCCTTCGCGGCGCAGACCGACGGCACCGCCGCCACGGTGATCGTCGCGCTGGCGCTGCTGTGCGCCCTGCTGCTCACCAACCTCGTCGTGACGTTGCGTACCGGCAACAACCCGCTCAAAGTGCAGCGCAACTACTTCCTCGCCGTCGGCAGCGCAAGCGCCATGCTCGGCTGGCTGCTGGCTTACCTGAACCACTACGCCGCCAGCTGGTCGGCGGCGCAGGAGAACACCGTCTGGCAGATCGCCCTCGACACCCTGCTGTTCGCGCTGCTCGCTCCCGCGGTATTGAGCCTGCGCGCCCTGCTCGGCTCGTTCGCGGGCCTGCTCCAGCGCCTCGCCCGCGGCCCGTCCATCCCCGCACCGTCTGCGGAAACGCAGGCTTTCATCCTGACGCCGCTCGCCGCGCTGGGTCTGATCGGCGGCGCGGCATGGCCGGCGCAGCTGTTCTGGCTGCTGTGGTTATCCCCCTTGCTGTTGCTGGCCGCGCTGCAACTGCTGTGGCACGAGAGCACTGTCTTCTCCGGCGTGAAGTCCGGAGACTGGGGGCGCGCAGTCTGCGCCGCGATATCCGGCCTGGTCGTCGGCAACCTCGCCGTGTTCGGCTATCAGGCAGTGGGCGGTGAGCTGCAGGTCAACCTGCTGCTCGCACAAGCAGGCTATATACTGTTCGGCCTGCTATGCCTGCAGCTTGGCGATATCATCGCCGAACAATGGCGCGGCAAGACCCGCTTCGAGTTATTCAAGAGAAAACCGTTTCCTATTCCCGTCACCACCAAGAAATGAATCCGTATAACCTGCTTCGCCCCGCGCTGTTCGCGCTCGACGCCGAAACGGCGCACCACCTCACCCTCAACACCCTGAATGCGGCGCACCGCCTCGGCCTGCTGCCGCTGGCCGCGCGCCGTCCCGCCGACGATCCTCGCACCGTGATGGGACTGACCTTCCCCAACCCGGTCGGACTTGCAGCCGGACTGGACAAGAACGGCGAGTGCATCGATGCACTCGCAGCGCTCGGCTTCGGCTTCATCGAGATCGGCACCATCACCCCGCTGTCGCAGCCGGGCAACCCCAAGCCGCGCATGTTCCGCCTGCCCGAGGCACAGGGCGTCATCAACCGCATGGGCTTCAACAACGACGGCGTGGATGCGCTGATCGCGAACGTGCAGCGCGCGAACTTCAAGGGCATCCTGGGCATCAACATCGGCAAGAACGCCGTCACGCCGATCGAAAAAGCGGCGGACGATTACCTGATCTGCCTGCGCAAGGTGTACATCCACGCCAGCTACGTCACCGTCAACATCTCCTCGCCCAACACCAAGAACCTGCGCCAGTTGCAGGGCGGCGACGAGCTCGATGCCCTGCTCGCGCAACTGAAAGCCGAGCAGGAGAAGCTCGCGCAACAGCATGGGCGTTACGTGCCCCTGGCGGTGAAGATCGCGCCCGACCTCGACGGCGAGCAGATCAAGCAGATCGCCGCGCTGCTCACCAAGCACCGCATCGACGGCGTGATCGCCACGAACACCACGCTTTCGCGCGAGGGCGTGGAGAACCTGCCGCACGGCAATGAGACCGGCGGACTCTCCGGCGCGCCGGTACGCGACAGATCCACCGCCGTCATCCGCGCACTCGCCGCCGAACTCAAGGGCGCGCTGCCCATCATCGGCGTGGGCGGCATCCTCAACGGCGCGGACGCGGTGGAGAAGATGCAAGCAGGCGCATCGCTGGTGCAGGTCTACAGCGGCCTGGTCTACCGCGGCACCGATCTGGTGGCGGAATGCGCCGAAGCCATCCGGCGCATGAACGCCCGGTGACACATCCCAACTTCTCCTCGCTCACGCCGGACTGCGTGCTGAACGCGCTGGAGCATCTCGGCCTGCGCAGCGACGGGCGCCTGCTGGCGCTGAACAGCTACGAGAACCGCGTGTATCAGGTCGGTATCGAAGACGGCGCGCCGCTGGTGGCGAAGTTCTACCGCCCCGCGCGCTGGACCGACGCGGCGATCCTCGAAGAGCTCGCCTTCGTGCAGGAACTGGCCGAGCGCGAGATTCCCGTGGTGCCCGCGCTGGACATCGGCGGCAAGACGCTGCACCACTTCGAGGGTTTCCGCTTCGCCGTCTTCCCCAAGCACGGCGGACGCGCGCCCGAACTGGAAGACCGCGACACGCTGGAATGGATGGGGCGTTTCCTCGGACGCATCCACGCCATCGGCGCGCTCAAGCCCTTTACCCAACGTCCCGCGCTGGACATCGCGAGCTTCGGCATCGCGCCGCGCGACTACCTGCTGGCGAACGACTTCATCCCGCCGGACCTGCTGGCGGCTTACCGCAGCGTGGCCGATCAGTCGCTGGACGGCGTGCGCCACGGATTCGACCGTGCGGGCAAGCTGCAAACCTTGCGCCTGCACGGCGACTGCCACGCGGGCAACGTGCTGTGGACGGACGACGGCCCGCACTTCGTCGACTTCGACGATAGCCGCACGGGACCGGCGGTGCAGGACCTGTGGATGCTGCTGTCGGGCGAGCGCGCCGACCGCGTGCGGCAACTGGGCGACGTGCTCGCCGGCTACGAGGATTTCTTCGAATTCGATACGCGCGAACTGCACCTGGTCGAGGCCCTGCGTACCCTGCGCCTGATCCACTACGCCGCCTGGCTGGCGCAGCGCTGGGACGATCCCGCCTTCAAGCAGGCGTTCCCGTGGTTCAACACGCAACACTACTGGCAGAACCACATCCTCGAACTGCGCGAACAGATCGCGGCGATGGATGAGCCGCCGCTGTGGCAAAGTTGAGCCTCAAACGTTGATGCCGGGAGAAAGAACTTGAGAGCCGTTTCCATTTTGCCGTTCCTGTTATGCCTGCTCGCATTTCCAACAATGGCCGCCGAGCAATTCCAGAGCGAACAAGCCGCGCAGCAACATTGCCCGGACGACACCGTCGTCTGGCTCAATCTCCGCAGCGGCAATGTTCACTCGAAGGGTATGAAGTGGTACGGGAAAACGCAGGGCGGCGCGTATGTCTGCAAGAAGGATCTGCCAAAGAAAAAGGCCGAGGCAAAAGCAAGCGGGGGTAAGGACAAGGCCGGCTGGCGCAAGGTTGTGCAAGATGACGCGCGCACCGTCTATGCCAGCTCATCCCCGCTCGAAAAAAACGGCGACAAGGTAACCATATTGTCTATGGTCGATCTCAGGAAAGCATCCAGGCTAAGCGATAGCAAGGAATTCCTGTCTTGGGAAACGCAATATGAGTTCGACTGCCCCAAAGGGCAATCCAGAATTGTCGCGGCCTCCATGTACTCCGGGAATATGGGCGCGGGCGAGGTAACGGGCAGCATCGTTTATGAATCCCCGGAATGGGAGTCCATTCCCAAAGGCAGCAACGGGGAGGCTTTGTGGAAGCTCGCCTGCGGGAAAAAGTAGGTTGGGATTCCTGTTGAACCCGCCGTCGAAAGCCGCCCTTTAACCGAATGCCTCACCCGAATAAACTTTGCTGCACCGGCTCGCGTCCCGATCTGGTCAGTTCTTCAAGCGCGCGGCGCGCTCCATCGGTCATGCCATGCTGTTTGCCCAGATCGAGCAGCTTGGCCACCGCACGGTCGAACGGGTAATCCGCATCCGACCATTCCTCGACCAGTTCTTTGGCGGAAAGCCTGGTCAGCTTCAACACTCCGGACTTCACGCGCACCAGATGCGCGCAGGTCCGGCCTTTCTTCGCCACGATAGCGATATGCCGCTGCCGGTCCATCAACACCTGGCCGCAGGTCACATGCAAGGTAGGCGCAATGAAATCGACGGTGCTGTAATCGGTCGGGTCCTTGGCCATGCGTCTGACTTTATATCCTGAATATTTGCAATCTTAACTTGTATGAGGGGGAAATGCCCGCACTCGCAGCGAGTCATGGACATGCTGCCGCACCCCGGCACTTGCATTGCATTCAGCATGGCGCAGGCGTAGAGTGCCGCCCCATTCTTCCGCAAAGGGAGAAGAGGAGACGGCATGAGCGGTACGCATGTGAAACAAAAATTGCCCACTTTACTGCTGGGCGCCATCGGCGTGGTCTACGGCGACATCGGAACCAGCCCACTGTATGCATTGAAGGAGACCTTCGCCGGGCATCATCCATTGCCGGTGACCGAAGTCAACGTGCTCGGGGTGCTGTCCGTGATGTTCTGGACCATCATGCTGCTGGTGTCACTCAAATACGTGACCATCATCATGCGCGCGGACAATCGCGGCCAAGGCGGCTCACTGGCACTGCTGGCGCTGGCCAGCGAACTGTCCGCCAAGCGTCCCGCCACGAAATGGCTCATCGCGGTACTCGGCGTATTTGCCGCCGCGCTGTTTTACGGCGACAGCATGATCACCCCCGCCATTTCCGTGCTTTCCGCCGTCGAGGGGCTGAATGTCGTGGCGCCCCAGCTCAACAGCTACGTCCTGCCCATCACCATCATGGTGCTGACCGCCTTGTTCATGGTGCAGAAGCGTGGCACCGGAGCGGTGGGGATGGCATTCGGCCCCATCATGATCTTCTGGTTCGCAATCCTGGGACTGCTGGGTGCGCTGTCCATCGCACAAAACCCGCAAGTATTGTTTGCGCTCAATCCGCTCTTTGCCTACCGCTTCCTTATCCTGGATCCCTGGCTGTCTTTTCTGACCCTGGGCTCCGTGGTGCTGGCCGTCACCGGCGGCGAAGCCCTCTACACCGACATGGGACACTTCGGGAAATTCCCGATCCGGCTGACCTGGTTCTCCTTCGTGCTGCCAGCCTTGGTATTAAACTACTTCGGGCAAGGCGCGCTGTTGCTGGCCAACCCCCAAGCCATCGAAAGCCCGTTCTACCTGCTCGCCCCGGCATGGGCTTTGATACCGATGGTGTTGCTCGCCACCGCAGCCACGGTGATCGCTTCGCAGGCCGTGATCTCGGGCGCGTTCTCGGTCGCCAGCCAATCGGTACAGATGGGTCTTCTGCCGCGCATGGAAATCCGCCAGACTTCCGATAAGGCTCAAGGCCAGATCTATGTCCCACTGACCAACTGGACGCTTTATCTGGCGGTCGTTTTCCTGGTATTCACCTTCCAAAGCTCCAGCAATCTGGCAGCGGCGTATGGCATTGCCGTCACCGGCACGATGATGATAGACACCGTACTGATCGGCTTCGTGCTGGTAGCCTGGCGCTGGTCGCCACTGCTCGTCACCCTGTTGATCGGCACTTTCTTCTGCATCGACCTGGCCTACTTCTCGGCCAATGCCCTCAAGATTCCGCAAGGCGGCTGGTTCCCATTGGGCATCGCAGCGCTTTCATTTACCGTTCTGACCACCTGGAAACGCGGGCGGAAATTGTTATTGGAGGAGATATCCCGTCGATCCGTGCCCGTACAGATGTTTGTGGATAGTGCAGACAGCGTCAATCGGGCACAGGGCACCGCCGTCTTCCTGACCGGCATCGATGAAGGCGCGCCTGCCGCACTGTTGCACAATCTCAAACACAACCAGGTACTGCACGAACGCAACATCCTGCTGACCGTCATCGTCGAAGACAAGCCCTATGTCTCCAAAGGCAACCGGCTGCTGATCGACAACCTGGGAAATAATTTTTACCGTGTCAGGATTTTCTACGGCTTCATGGATACCCCAGACATTCCGGCGGCACTGGAATTGTGTGCCTCACGGGGATTGCCCTTCGACATGATGGCCACCTCGTTCTTCATCTCGCGCGACGTGATCGTTGCAGGCCCCACGCCCGGCATGACGAGGTGGCGCAAGCAGCTGTTCCTGGCTTTGTCGAAAAATGCCATGAACGTGGCAGACTTCTTCAGGATCCCATCTAATCGGGTCATCGAAATGGGCACGAGGATCGAAATCTAACTTCCGGCTATATCCATATTCCCCGGCGAATCTTGAAGCGGCTAGCAAATAAGCGCATAATCCGCGGCTGTTTTTAAGAGCAAGCGATGGCTGACTACTTACTTATAGTGATCGGCACGGTGTTCGTGAACAACATCGTGATGGTCAAGATCCTCGGGCTGTGTCCGTTCATGGGGGTTTCCAAGAAACTGGAAGCCGCCATCGGCATGGGCGCCGCCACGACCTTCGTGCTCACGCTGGCCTCCGGCAGCAGTTACCTGATCAACCAGTACCTGCTCGGACCGGAACTGGCCTACCTCACCACGCTGTCGTTCATCGTGGTGATCGCGGGCATCGTGCAATTCACCGAGATGGCGATCCAGAAGACCAGCCCGGAGCTGTACCAGGTGCTGGGCATCTACCTGCCGTTGATCACCACCAACTGCGCGGTGCTGGGCATTCCCCTGCTCAACGTGCAGGCGAAACACAACTTCGTCGAGTCGCTGCTGTTCGGCTTCGGCGGCGCGGTGGGCTTCACGCTCGTGATGGTGCTGTTCGCCGGCATGCGCGAACGCATGGAAGGCGCGGACGTCCCGGGCATCTTCAAGGGTTCCGCCATCGCGCTGGTCACCGCCGGATTGATGAGCCTTTCTTTCATGGGGTTCTCGGGGCTGGTGAAGTAATGCGTACCGCGAACTGCCTGACACAACGGGTGCTCCCATGCTGACCGCCATCCTGGTGATGTCGGCCATCGCCATCGGACTCGGCGCGGTGCTGGGCTACTCGGCGATCAAGTTCCGCGTCGAAGGCAACCCGCTGGCGGACAAGATCGACGCCATCCTGCCGCAGACGCAATGCGGCCAGTGCGGCTATCCCGGCTGCCGCCCCTACGCCGAGGCCATCGCCGAGGGCACGGCCGACATCAACCTGTGCCCGCCCGGCGGCGAGGAAGGCATCCGCAAGCTGGCCGAGCTGCTCGGCGTGGACTTCAAGCCTTTCGGCGCAGGAGCGGAACCCAAGCCCAAGTCGGTCGCCTTCATCGACGAAAACATCTGCATCGGCTGCACGCTCTGCCTGCAGGCCTGCCCGGTGGACGCCATCGCGGGCGCGGCCAAGCAGATGCACACCATCATCGCCTCGGAATGCACCGGCTGCGAACTGTGCATCGCGCCCTGCCCTGTGGACTGCATCAGCATGGTCCCCATCGAGGAGAAGATCACCACCTGGAAGAGGGAGTATCCCTTTTACGCGCTGAGACCGGTGCGCCAGGAAACTTATGGCCAGGCACCCGCATGAGAACACTCCATAGATTCCATGGCGGAGTGCACCCGCCGACCAACAAGACGCAATCGAACGGGAAAGCGATCGCGCAGGTGGTGCTGCCCTCGAAACTTGTGGTTCCCCTGCATCAGCATGTCGGCAACAGCGCCAAGCCGTCGGTCAAAGTCGGCGATCACGTGCTCAAGGGCCAGATCATCGGCGCACCGGAAGGCCGTTTGTCCAGCGCGGTACATGCCCCCACCTCCGGCACCGTCGCCGCCATCGACATGCAGGTGGTTGCCCACCCGTCGGGCCTGTCCGACCTCTGCATCACCATCATCCCGGACGGCAAGGACGAATGGACCGAACGCAAAACCCACGACTGGCGCGAGATGCAGCACGCCGAACTGCGCCACATCCTGCGCGAGGCGGGCGTGGTCGGCTTGGGCGGTGCCGTATTCCCCAGCGACATGAAGCTGTATTCGCACCAGCACAAAATCACCACACTGGTGCTGAACGGCGCGGAGTGCGAACCCTGGATCACTTGCGACGACCGGCTGATGCGCGAACGGGCGGCAGACATCCTGCAGGGCGCGGAGATCATGCGCGGCCTGCTGTACGCCGATGAAGTGCTGATCGGCATCGAGGACAACAAGCCCGAGGCGATCGCGGCGATGCGCGCGGCAGTGGCGGCGGGCAAGCACGAGCGCATGGAAGTCATCGCGGTGCCGACGGTATATCCGGGCGGCGGCGCGAAACAGCTGATCCGCGTGCTCACCGGCATCGAGGTCCCGCACGGGGTGCGTTCCACCGACATGGGCGTGCAGTGCTTCAACGTCGGCACCGCCTACGGCGCATGGCGTGCCGTCGCGCACGGCGAACCGCTGCTCTCGCGCATCGTCACCGTGACTGGCAACGTCGGCGAACCGCAGAATTTCGAGGTGCCGTTCGGCATGCCGGTGGACGAACTGGTGGCTCAGGCGGGCCTGCAGCCCGGCACCACCGGCCACATCATGGGCGGCCCGATGATGGGCTTCCGCCTGCCTTCGGCGCAGGTCGGCGTGATCAAGGCGACCAACTGCATCATCGCCATGTCGGACGCCCTGTTCCCGCCCGCGCCGCCCGCCCTGCCCTGCATCCGCTGCACGCGCTGCGCCGAGGCGTGCCCGGCAGACTTGCAGCCGCAGGAACTGTACTGGTTCTCCAAGGCGAAGAATTTCGGCAAGACGCAGGAATACCACCTGTTCGACTGCATCGAATGCGGCGCGTGCAGCTACGTCTGCCCCAGCCACATCCCGCTGGTGCAGTATTTCCTGTTCTCCAAGAGCGAGATCCACGCGCGCGAAAACGAAAAGCAAGCAGCCGACCGGGCGCGCGAACGCTTCGAGTACCGCGAATACCGCATCGAGCGCGAGAAGCAGGAAAAGGCCGAGCGTCTGGCAGCCAAGGAAAGAGCGGTAAAGGAACAGACCGCGAAACAGATTCCGCCTGTCGAGGCACCGGCGCAAGCCAACCCCGAAAACACCCTGCAGCTGAAGATCCAGGAAGCCATCGACCACGCCAAGGAACAGGCTGCCGCGGTCAAACCGAAGAACGTCGAGAACCTCACGCCGGAACAGCAGGCGGAGATCGCCGAGATCGAGGCGCGCCGCGAGCGCATCCGCGAACTCGCCCAGTCCCACGTCGAACAGCCGAAGGAATAGCCAGACATGCTTTTCGCCCCCTTCATCAGCAAACCGGACAACGTCTCGCAGATCATGCTCAGGGTGATGCTGGCGCTGATTCCCGGCATCGCGCTGTATGTCTGGTATTTCGGCCCGGCGATCCTGATTTCGCTCACGCTGGCCAGCGTCACCGCGCTGGCGACCGAGGCCGCCATGCTCAAGCTGCGCGACCGTCCCGTCGCGCCGTTCGTCAAGGACAACACCGCCCTGCTCACCGCCTGGCTGCTGGCCCTGTCCATCCCGTCGCTGGCGCCGTGGTGGCTGGTTGTGGTCGGCACGGCGTTCGCCATCAGCGTTTCCAAGCACCTGTACGGCGGGCTGGGCAACAACCCGTTCAACCCGGCGATGATCGGCTATGCCGTGCTGATCATCTCGTTCCCGGTGCAGATGACGCACTGGCTCACCCCGCACGGGCTGGGACAGGTCGAACTGACTTTCCTCGACCAACTGAACTTCATCTTCTCGGGCGCGTTGCCGCCGGGCGTGACGCTGGATGCGATCACCATGGCCACGCCGCTGGACACCCTGAAGACCCAGCTGCACTTGGACCGCCCCATGCAGGACATCATGGGGATGCCGATCTACGGCCGCCTCGCGGGGCAAGGCAGCGAAATGGTGGCGTGGGGATTCATGCTCGGCGGCGCCTACCTGCTGGCCACGCGCATCATCAGCTGGCACATCCCGGTGTTCTATCTCGGCTCGATCTTCGCCACCGCGGGCATCTTCCACCTGATCGACCCGGCCCACTATGCCACGCCGTTGTTCCACTGGTTCTCGGGTGCTGCGATGATAGGCGCGTTCTTCATCCTGACCGACCCGGTGACCGGCCCGACCACACCGCGCGGCAAGATGATCTTCGCCGCGGGTGCGGGCTTCCTCACCTACATCATCCGCGTGTTCGGCGGTTTCCCTGACGGCATGGCGTTCGCCACACTACTGATGAACATCTGCGTGCCGCTGATCGACGCCTACACGCAACCCAAGGTATTCGGCAGGAAGGAGAAAAAGGCATGAGGCGCACCATGGCGAAAGCCTCAGTCCACGCCGCCGCGAACCTGCTGTTCTTCGCGACCCTCGCTACGGTCGTGCTGGCCTCGACCTATTTCCTCACCCGCGACAGCATCGCCAAGAGCGTGGAGGACGAGAAGCTCAAACTGATCGCCCAGGTCGTGCCACAGGAACTGTTCGACAATGCCATTGTGCAGGATACCGTCCAGGTGCCCGCCAGCGAACTGCTCGGAACATCGGACACCACCGCCGCTTACGTCGCGCGCCTTGGGAGCGAGGCCAGCGCAGTGGTGCTGCAGCCCATCGCACCGGACGGCTACAGCGGCAAGATTTTCCTGATCGTCGCCATCCGCAGCAATGGCGAACTCAGCGGCGTGCGCGTGGTTTCCCACCGCGAAACGCCGGGGCTGGGCGACTACATCGAACTGCCGAAGAGCCCGTGGATCAAGGGATTCGACGGCCAGTCGCATGAAAAACGCAAGGAAGCGGCGTGGAAAGTGAAGAAGGACGGCGGCCAGTTCGACTACGTCGCGGGCGCCACCATCACCCCGCGCGCCATCGTCAAGGCGGTGCACAAGTCCCTGCTGTATTTCGAGCAAAACCGCGACCAGCTGCTCGCAGCCAATCCTCAACCCGCCGCAGCCAAGGAGGCCAGAAAATGAGCCTGGGTGAATACAAGGACATCCTGCATAACGGCCTGTGGAAACAGAATCCCGGCATCGTACAGTTGCTCGGCCTGTGCCCGTTGCTGGCGGTCAGCTCTTCAGTGGTCAACGGCGCCAGTCTCGGCCTAGCCACTGCACTGGTGATGACCCTCAGCAACGCGAGCATCGCCCCGATCCGCAACTTCATCCCGAACGAGATACGCATCCCCGTCTATGTTCTGATCATCGCGGTTCTGGTCACCGTCGTGCAGTATCTGATGAACGCCTACATGTACGGGCTGTATGTGGTGCTCGGCATCTTCATCCCGCTGATCGTCACCAACTGCATCGTGCTGGCGCGCGTCGAGGCCTTCGCCTCCAAGAACACCGTGGCTCCCTCCGCACTGGACGGCTTTGCCATGGGCCTCGGTTTGACCGCCGTACTGACGGTGCTGGGCGGCATGCGCGAGATCTTCGGGCACGGCACGCTGCTATCCGGCATTGACCTCGCGCTGGGTGAAGGGGCGAAGGACTGGGTCATCCACCTCATCCCTGACTACAAGGGCTTCCTGCTCGCCATCCTGCCGCCCGGCGCCTTCATCGGCCTGGCCCTGCTGATCGCCGGACGCAATTGGCTCGCGCTACGCGCCGAACGCAAGGCGCATGGCGCCAGCGCCAGCATCGCGCCGGTCGAAGGCGGCTGCAGCCCCGCATCGCACGGATGAACGCGGCCAAACGCCGCGAGATCTTCCTGCGCCTGCAAGCGGCAAACCCTCACCCCACCACCGAGCTCGAGTACCGCACGCCGTTCGAACTCCTGATCGCGGTGTTGCTCTCGGCACAGGCCACCGATGTCAGCGTCAACGCCGCTACACGGCAACTGTTTCCCATCGCAAACACGCCACAGGCATTGCTCGACCTCGGCGAAGCCGGCTTGCGTGTATACATCCAGCGCATCGGCCTGTACCAGACCAAGGCCAAACACGTGATCCAGACTTGCCGTTTGCTGCTGGAGCGCCACGGCGGCGAGGTGCCGCAGACACGCGAGGAACTGGAAGCCCTGCCCGGCGTGGGCCGCAAGACCGCCAACGTGGTGCTCAACACCGCCTTCGGCCAGCCCACCATCGCGGTGGACACCCACATCTTCCGGGTCAGCAACCGCACCGGCCTCGCTCCCGGCAAGAACGTGCTGGAAGTCGAAAACAGGCTGCTCAAGGTCGTGCCCGACGAGTTCAAGCACGACGCGCACCACTGGCTGATCCTGCACGGACGATACATATGCCAGGCGCGCAAACCGAAGTGCGGCGAGTGCATCATCGAGAGCCTGTGCGAGTACAAGGAAAAGGTTTTCTGATGTTCAATCCGAGCCGCGACGAAGCCCGCAACTTCCTGTTCGAATCCTGGCGCAAGCGGCGGGCCAAAGAATTGCTCACGCCGCTGGAAGACCTCGCCGCACAGCTCATCGCCAAGCATCCCGAATTCCACAGCGCCTTCGAGGACAGCGAAGCCCACCGCGACAAGGACTACCTGCCGGAACACGGCGCGGTCAATCCCTTCCTGCACCTGATGATGCACCTCACCATCGAGGAACAGATCTCCATCGACCAGCCGCCCGGCATCCGCGCGCATTTCACCCGACTGACGCACAAGTTCGAATCGGAGCACGAGGCACAGCACGCGATGATGGAGTGTCTGACCGAGATGATCTGGCAGGCGCAACGCGACCGCACCCAGCCGGACGCAGCCCTCTACTTCGCCTGCCTCGAAAAGCAGTAATGGCTCGCCACGCGGACACATCGGCCGTCGAGCAGACGCCAAAGATGCCGTGGTAAAATCGCTGAAAAATAATGGCTTATCGGCTTAACTACGCTCTGCAACCAACATTTCTTGCCCATGTCCTCCCGTTTCTGGTCCCGCTTAGCACGTAATTTCCTGCCCGCCGCGCTGCTCATCTGCGCGCTGGGCGGCATCTTTTACGTCAGCGAGTCTTCCGACGATGAGGTCACGCTGATCGAGAACGAGAAGGACCATCTCCACGCCGGAGTGGAAACCACCCAGCGGATATTGCTCTCGCTGGCGCGCGATACCCAGTATCTGGCGCATTCCCAGCCCCTGGCGAAGGCCCTCGCCAATCCCGACGCCACCATGCTCGACAATGCGGCCAGCGACTTCGCCGCGTTCATCGATGCAAAGCGCATCTACAACAAGATACGCTGGATCGATCAAACGGGAATGGAGCGGGTGCGGGTCGAATGGGTCGCTGGCAAGGCACGGACCGCCCCCCTCGGACAGACGGAAAACAAACGCCAGCGCTATTACGTCGATGAAGCGATGAAGTTGAAGCACGGCGAGGTCTACCTTTCGCGGCTCGATCTCGAGATCGAAAACGGCCAGATCGAAAAGCCTTACCATCCAGTCCTGCGCGCCGCCACCCCGCTGTTCGGGCCGCACCAGCAGCGGCTTGGCATCGCCATCGTCACCTATGAAGCGGAGGACTTGTTCCAGCGCATCGCGCAGGTTGCCAACACTGACGAATCGAACTGGATGCTGCTCGAACAGCAGGGCCATTGGCTGCACAGCCCGGTTGCGTCCGATGAATTCGGTTTCATGCTGTCGGCCCGGCCCAGCATGGCGGAACGCTATCCGCAGGCATGGAAAAAGATCAGTACCGCATCGACCGGGCACTTCAAGGATGAGGCCGGGGGCCTGTGGCTGTTCGAAACCATCCATCCCTATCAGGCAATCGCGGAAGGTGCCGTATCGGACAGCGGGCTGGCTTGGAAATTGGTCAAGCACATCGATGCCGCCACACTTTCCACCTCGCACAAATCGATGCGTCGGCAGACTGCCGCCCTCATCGCAATGCTGCTGGCTCTGGCGCTGCTGATCAGCGCAAGCCTGAGCCGTTCGCAACTGAGCCAGGAGTTGCATGAAACCGAGTTGCATCGCACGCTGAATGAACTCGGCCAGCAGAAATTCGCGCTCGACCAGCACGCCATCGTCGCCATCACCGACGTGCGCGGCACCATCACCTACGTCAACGACAAGTTCTGCGCCATCAGCAAATACACCCGGGAAGAATTGCTGGGGCAGAACCATCGCATGCTCAAATCTGGCTACCACGATGCCGGATTCTTCCGCGATATGTACCAAGCCATAGTCGGCGGCGAGGTATGGCATGGCGATATCTGCAACCGCGCCAAGGACGGGAGCATCTATTGGGTGAATACCACCATCGTGCCGCTACTGGATGAGGGGCACAAACCCAAGGCGTATATTGCGATACGCACCGACATCACCCACACCAAACTGCACGAAGACATGCTCGAAGAGGCGCAACGTCTGGGCAGGATCGGCCACTGGGAACTCGATCTCACCACCAACCGGCTGACTTGGTCGGACGAGGTATTCAGGATCTTCGAGATCGACCCGCAACGCTTCGAAGCATCTTATGAATCGTTCCTGGCGCTGATCCATCCCGAAGACCGCAAAATGGTCAACCAGAGCTATCAGGATTCGGTGGCGAATCAAGGCGAGTACGATATCGAGCACCGCCTGCAGTTCCCTGATGGACGCATCAAATGGGTGAAAGAGCGCGGCACTACGCACTACGACCAGAACGGCAAACCGCTGCTCTCGCTGGGCACGGTGCAGGACATCAGCCAGCAGAAGGCAACCGAGGAAAAGCTGCGCATCGCGGCCATCGCGTTCGAGACCCAGGAAGCGATCGTCGTCACCGACGCACAGGCCCGCATCATCAGCGTCAATCGTTCGTTCGAGCGCCTCACCGGCTACACCGCAGCCGAGGCGATCGGCCAGAATCCGCGCATCCTCCAATCAGGCAAGCACGATGCCGATTTCTACAAGACCATGTGGGAGTCGCTGAGCGAGTATGGCAGCTGGTCCGGCGAAATGTGGGACAAACGCAAGGATGGCCTGGTCTATCCCAAGTGGCTGAACATCACCAGCGTGCGCAACGAGGAAAACGAAGTCACGCACTATGTGGCGATCTTCATGGATATCACCGAGCGCAAGCGTGCCGAGGAAGAGATCCATCGCCTCGCCTATTACGATACGCTGACCCAATTGCCGAACCGCCGGCTGTTCATGAACCGGCTCGACCAGGCCATCAGCGCCAGCCACCGCAGCAGCCAGCACGGCGCGCTGCTGTTCATGGACCTGGACAATTTCAAGATACTCAACGACACCAAGGGGCACGATGTCGGCGACATGCTGCTGGTCGAAGTCGCCAACCGCCTCAGGTTGTGCGTACGCGAGACCGACACGGTAGCGCGGCTCGGGGGCGATGAGTTCGTGATCCTGCTGCAAGACCTCAGCAGCAGCGAAATACTGGCGGGCAACCAGGTCAGGGTGGTCGGCCAGAAGATCATCGAGGCCATCAACGCTCCATACATCCTCAAGCAGCACGAACACCACACCAGCCCCAGCATCGGCGCCTGCCTGTTCCGCGAGCGCGGCATCTCCGCGGATGAGCTGCTCAAGCGCGCCGATACCGCGATGTATCAGGCCAAGGCAGCCGGGCGCAATGCGATGCACTTCTTCGAAGCCTCGATGCAGATCCAGCTGGAATCGCGCGCCGCCCTGGAAAAGGAGTTGCGCCACGCGCTCGCCAAGGACGAGCTCCAGCTCTACTACCAGCTGCAGGTCAACAACAAGCGGCGCATCATCGGCGCCGAGGTGCTGCTGCGCTGGATCAACCCGGAACGCGGTTTCATCTCGCCCGCCCAATTCATCCCGCTCGCAGAGGAAACCGGCCTGATCCTGCCCATCGGACAATGGGTACTTGAAACGGCCTGCCAGCAACTCAAGCGCTGGGAAGCTGCCCCGGAAACACGCTACCTGCAACTGGCGGTGAACGTCAGCGCCCGCCAGTTCCGCCAGGCCGACTTTGCAAAACGGGTTCAGGAGACGCTGAAGATGACCGGCGTCAACCCCGCGCTGCTGAAGCTCGAGCTGACGGAAAGTCTGGTGCTGGTGAACGTGGAAGACACCATCCAGAAAATGAACGAACTCAAGAACGTCGGCGTGCAGTTCTCGATGGACGATTTCGGGACGGGCTATTCGTCGCTCAGCTACCTGAAACGCCTGCCGTTGAGCCAGATCAAGGTCGACCAGTCCTTCGTGCGCGACATCGTGATCGACAAGAGCGATGCGGTGATCGTGAAGACCATCATCGATATGTCGAAGAACTTCGGACTCGACGTGATCGCCGAAGGCGTGGAAACGGAAGAGCAGCTCGAGATACTGCAAAACAACGGCTGTTCGGCCTTCCAGGGCTATCTGTTCAGCAAGCCGGTGCCGGCGAAGGAATTCGAATCGTTGGTCAAAAGTGCGGCAGGGAACAAACCCGACCGCCCGAACCAGTTCATCGGATTGGACATTTAACGTTCCCGCCGATCCGCATGCATTGCGGATCAGTGAAAGTGACGCGACTACGCTCCCAGCCGGGCGGCGATCTCCAGCTCGGCCGCCGCCCAATGGTCTGTGGAACACCCCTGAAAACCGTTGCGTTCGGCGATGAAATAGGCCGCGGTCTGAACCATGCGGTAGCGCTCTTCCGGGGTTGGACGGTCCTTGGCCGGGGATTTTGCCGCAACGGCTTTCTTGGCAGCGGCCTTCTTTTCGGCGGCGGGCGCCGCCGTTTTCTTCACTACCGTAACCTTGGGCTTTTTCGGTTCGGCCGTAGCGGCGGTGGTTTTCTTTGCAGCCGTCTTCTTGACGGCGATGGCGACGGACGACGCCTTGGCGGACTTTGACTTGCCGGCAACCGGGCGGGCCGCGGCTATCTTTTTTGCAGCTGGTTTCTTGTGCTCTGCCATGTAAATCACCTCGTTCTTATTGGGTTGCCAGGATTCCTCCTAATCCCCCGCACAAGCTCGCCATGATGCCCCAAGGCCTGTCCAGTGATTATTAACTGCTTGTTATGGCGGGCATAATATTGGGTTGAGACTATACCAGTCAACAACTTAACGTTAACATCCGGCTTCCTGAACTACACATTCCGCTCACTCGTGAAATATCTCAAATCAGAATTCCCCATCGCCATCGCCCTTATTGTTCTGGGACTGGGCCTCACCTTCGAACATGCCGCCGCGGGAAACGGCGGCGCAATGCTGTGGGGCCTGCTGCTGGTGATCCTCTCCGCCATCATCGGCGTGGCCTTCCGCATCGCCCATCATGCCGAAGTGCTGGCGATGCGCCTGGGCGAGCCCTACGGCACGCTGATCCTCACCCTCGCAGCCGTCTCGGTGGAAGTGGTGATCCTGGTGGTGCTGCTGCAGGGCGAGCCGAACCCGACGCTGGCGCGCGACACGGTATTTTCCGCGGTGATGTTCGACATCAACGGCATCCTCGGCCTTGCGGCCATCGTCGGCGGGCTGAAGCACGGCCAGACCAAATACAACGTCTCCTCCGCCAACTCGTTCATCTCCATGCTCCTAGTCGCCATCGGCGTCGGCATGTTTGTTCCCGACTTCGTGCCGGAGGCGAAATGGCAGATCTATTCTGTGTTCTCCATCGGCATCATGGCGATCATGTACATGGCGTTCCTGCGCCTGCAGACGGTCGAACACCGCAACTTCTTCGAATATTCCGCCGAGACGGAAGAAGAGTCGCACGATGAAGCGCACAGCCCGAACGCGTTACACATCGGGGTAATGATCGGCGCGATCGCGCTCGTCGGCCTGCTCTCGGAAGTGCTGTCGGTGCTGCTGGATGCCGGTCTGTCCGGCAGCAGCCTGCCCAAGGCCATCCCCGCCGTGCTGGTGGCGCTGATCTCCGCCAGCCCGGAGATACTCACCGCGCTCAAGGCCGCGCAGCAGGACCGCATGCAGACCACGGTCAACATCGCGCTGGGTGCCTCGCTGGCCACCGTGCTGCTCACCCTGCCGGTGATCGAGGCTATCGCCCTGTTCAACGGAGAGCGCATCGACATGGCGCTCACGCCGGTCCAGGCCGGCATGCTGCTGCTGACCTTCCTCGCCGTGATGAACAATCTGCACGACGGCGAGACCAACGCCATCGAAGGCATCAGCCACTTCGTGCTGTTCGCGGCGTTCATCGCGCTGGTGGCGCTGGGATTGATCTGATGCTCACGTTGGAGACCTGGGAGCTGCTGAGCTATGTAGTGACCGTGATCGGCCTGCCGCTGGCGATCGCGGTGTTCATCTTCGAACAGCGCAAGGAGCGCGACAACGAGGACGAGGAAGTCTACCAGCTGCTCTCCGACAACTATCAGGAGTTCCTCAAGATCGCGCTGGCCAATCCCGACCTGCGCCTGTTCGCAACGGAAGAGACTCCCGAGCTCTCGGCGGAACAGCACGAACGCATGTTCATCATCTTCAGCATGCTGATCTCGTTGTTCGAGCGTGCCTACCTGTTGCTCTACGAGGAAGGCATGAGAGAGAAGCAATTGCGCCGCTGGCGCTCTTGGGAGGACTACATGGGCGAGTGGTGCGACCGCGCGGATTTCCGCGACGCGTTACCCACCTTGTTGCGAGGAGAGGATCCGGCGTTCGCAAGTTACATCCAGCAGCTGGCGTCGCATCACTCCTGACGTTGCCGCAGCGCGACGCGCTTGAGGTAGGCCTCGCGCGCGATCTGCACGTCTTCGAGGAACCAGGGAAGCTCTTTCAGCAGCAGCGCCTGCGGACCGTCCACCAGCGCCTTGGGCGGCGCGGGATGGAAGTCCACCAGCACCATGTTCGCGCCGGCCATGATGCCTTGCGCCGTGACGTGCATCACATCGAGGATGCCGTCCGGCGCCGCGGCGCGTGTGCCGACCGAGTGCGACGGGTCGATACACACCGGCATGCGCGTCAGGCGCTTGACCACCGGCACGTGCGCAAAATCGACGAAGTTGCGGTGCGGGTCGCCCATGTTGGTCTTCATCCCGCGCAACCCGAAGATCACCTTGCGGTTACCCTCGGAGGCCAGATATTCCGCGGCGTTCAGCGATTCGTCCAGCGTGATGCCGAAGCCGCGCTTGAGCAGGATGGGCATCTCGGTCTGGCGGCCGACGATCTTCAGCAGCTCGAAGTTCTGCGTGTTGCGCGTGCCGATCTGAAGCATCACGCCGGTCGGGTCGCCAGTCTGGCGCAATGCCTCGCGGATCTCGTCGAGGTGGGATTCGTGGGTGATCTCCATCGCGATCACCTTGATGCCGTACTTGCCCGCCAGCTCGAACACGTAGGGCAGGCAGTTCCTGCCGTGCCCCTGGAAGGCATAGGGGCTGGTGCGCGGCTTGTACGCGCCCATGCGCGTGCACACCTGACCGGCGTCGGCGACCGCCTTCATCATGATCTCGACATGCTCGCGATTGTCCACCGCGCACAGACCGGCAAACACATGCAGCGTATCCTGCCCGAAACGCACGCCGTTGTAGTCGAAATGGGTGGGACGCTGTTCGTCCTTGTGCCGACCGAGGATGCGGTATTCCTCGGACACGCGCACCACGCGCTCGACGCAAGGCAGACTCTGCATTTCGTCGATGTCGAGCTGGTTGGTGTTGCCGATCAGGTAGATCTCCGTCAGCGTCTGCTCGGTGCCGCGCTCGACATGAATGCGCGTCCGGATGCCGTCGAGAGTCGCGAGGTGCGCCAGCAACTGCCGGTATTCCGGCGACTGGTCGCCGACGTTGGGTTCGAGGATCAGGATCATTTTTTTGTCAGGCCATCTATACTTCGTTTTCGAATTTCTTGTTTACAAGAACAGTTCTTCCCTTTGGTTGAATGTACAAATCACCATTAGGCGCTCTCAGCACATATTTGCCTTCAATCAAATTATCCAAACAGTGCAAGATGAAATTTATCCCTTGCTCAGCTAAGCCTAATTCTGAGTTTGAGCTGGTCGCGACACGGGTAAATTCATCCTCATCTACACCCCCTTTTGGGGAAATCTGAGATAACAATCTCAGCACCGACAGCATTCCGTCCCTAACCTCGCTGGAGTGCGCACCATATGACAGGAAATTCGTTGCAGTCTTTTCTTTTTCTACAATCGTACCAAGATCGACGATTGTGCCTTTACCAATTGGAATAGCCTCCTCCTTCTGTTGTAGCGACTTAACAAGGCTTTCCAAATCTCTAATTCTCGTCTCTCTCTTTTCTCGTTCTTCCTGATAACGAAGCTCTGAGAGTAAAGCCTGATTTCTTATTTCTTGTGCCTCTTCCTTTTTTAATGGCGTCTCACCATCTTTTTCGATTTGAACTTTCTTGAGTTTATTTTGCTGTTCGCGCCAGTAACCATAAACCCCTCTTGCAATCGGCGGATATACGTAAATGAAGAAGGCCGTTGTTGTGGCAGGTAAAAGCAAGCCGTAAATGAATGTCACACCGTTGCTTGGATATAACTCGGAATCGACATACTGAAATTTCTTAGCAATTGTTGTTGACGAGTCGGACAGAAAAAGAAGAATCAAACGCCAATTCCATGCACACCATGAAAGTATGAATGTCCCAAAAAGTGGGCTTACAATTCTGTCGTAAAGAATGGCCTTTATGGTCTTGCCAACATCATCAATCATCCTGCCGCTCTCCCATTAAATGGATTAACGCTATCCCAAACTTTGCGATGCAATCAACCGCCCATTCGGCAGGCTCTTGAAAAACGTAGCGAGGATGGTCAGATGCAAGGCGCACGGAGCGCAGGAACCGGAATGTACATTCAGTACATGAGGATTCCGAGCACCGCGCAACGCCGCAGGTGACCACCGCAGTAGTTTTTCATTTGCCCAGCAGGATAGCGCGCTGTGCCGCCCACTGCGCCAGCGGGTCTCGCGTAAAACCGCTCTTGGCGAACTGCTGCCAGCGGCCGAGCACGTGGCACACCAGCACGTTGGCGTGAGCGCCCACGTCCACCGCTTCGCCCATCTCGCCCTGCGTCGCGGCCATGCGCAGCGATTGCTTGAGCGTCGCCTCGATGCGGTCCATCAGCTGGTTGATGCGCTGCTGCAGGCGCTCGTCCTCGTTCACCAGCGCATCGCCGGTCAGCACTCGCGTCATGCCGCGGTTCTTTTGCGCAAAGCCGAGCAGCATCGAGACGATGGCTTCGGCCTGTTGCAGGCCGCTCTTCTCTTCCTGGGTGATCTTGTTGATGAGGCCGAACACGGTCTGCTCGATGAACTCGATCAGGCCCTCGAACATCTGCGCCTTGCTGGCGAAGTGGCGGTACAACGCCGCCTCGGAGATGTCCAGCCGCGCCGCCAGCGCCGCGGTGGTGATCTTCTCGCCCTTGGGCTGTTCCAGCATCGCAGCCACGGTTTGCAGGATCTGCAGTTTGCGTTCGCCCGGTTTGCTCGCCATCTTTTTCCCTTTCAGTCCAGCCGCGACATCGCGCGCGGCAACTCCATCACATTCCGCACCTTCACGTCCACATAGGGCGGCTTGCGCGTCTCGGTGGTCACCCATACGGTGTGCATCCCCAGCTTTTTCGCGGCTTGCAGGTTCTCCGTGCTGTCCTCCACCATCACGCACTGCGCCGCCTTGAGGCGGTGCCGCCGCAACAGGCGCATGAAACCGAAACTGTCCGGCTTGGGGCGGTAACGCGTCTGCTCCACCGCCATCACGTCGTCGAACTGGCCTTCGATGCGCAGCAGTCTCAGCACCGCATGCGCGTAATGCCGAGGCGCATTGGAGAACACCACCTTCCTGCCCGGTAACGCCTTCAGCACATGGCGCAGGCGCGGCTCGCGCAACACCATCCGCTCAAGATCCGGGAACTGATGGGTGTGCCATAAAAAATGATCCGGATTGGTGCCGTGGTGGCGCATCAGCCCGGAAAGCGTCGCACCGTAGCGCTGCCAGTAGTGCATGCGTAGCGCGTTCGCCGCTTGCTCATCCAGCTGCAGATGCTGCTGCAGATACTCCGTCATGCTGCGGTTGATGTGCGGGAACACATGAGCCGAAGCGTTGTGCAAGGTATTGTCCAGATCGAAAATCCAGACACGCCTTGTCATTATTTGCTCTTGATGAGCGTGCCCACGCCCTCGTCCGTCAGGATCTCCAGCAGCAGAGCATGCTCCACGCGGCCGTCGATGATGTGCACCGACTTCACGCCGCTGCGTGCGGCATCCAGTGCCGAGCCGATCTTGGGCAGCATGCCGCCGGACAGCGTACCATCCGCGACGAGGTCGTCGATGTTCTTCGGCGTCAGGCCGGATAACAGGTTGCCGTCCTTGTCCAGCACGCCCGGCGTATTGGTCAGCAGCACCAGCTTCTCGGCGTTCAGCACTTCGGCCAGCTTGCCCGCTACCACGTCGGCGTTGATGTTCAGCGTCTCGCCGTCGGGAGCGACGCCGATGGGGGCGATCACAGGAATGAAATCGCCGGAATCGAGGAAGGTGATGATCGCCGGGTCGATCTTGGTGATCTCGCCGACCAGTCCGATGTCGAGCATCTTGCCCGGCTCGTCCTTGCTCTCCAGCATCATCTTCTCGGCGCGGATGAACGCGCCGTCCTGCCCGGTCAGTCCGACCGCCTTGCCACCATGCCGGTTGATCAGGTTGACGATGTCCTTGTTGACCTTGCCCAGCACCATCTCGACCACGTCCATGGTCTCTTCGTCGGTGACGCGCATGCCCTGGATGAACTCGCCCTTCTTGCCCACCTTCTGCAGCAGCTCGTTGATCTGCGGGCCGCCGCCGTGCACCACCACCGGGTTCATCCCGACCAGCTTGAGCAGCACCACGTCGCGCGCGAAGCTCTCCTGAAGCGCCGGATCGGTCATGGCGTTGCCGCCGTATTTCACCACGATGGTCTTGTCGAAAAAGCGCTGGATATAGGGCATCGCCTCGGACAGCGTGCGGGCTTTCTTGTCGGCGGCGGAAGGCGTAAGAGACATGGTTTTTCCTCAAATAAATTGAGGCGAATTTTACACCATGAGAAAAAACGAATGGCTAAAAATAAATCAGGCGGCACGTGCCGCCTGATTTTGCAACGAAGCCAACACTTACTTAGTGATGGTTTAGTGATGATTATGATGCATGTGCTCATCCGCTTTCGGCTCGGCCTTGGCCTCGGCAAGCGGCTTCACTTCCGCCTTGGCCTCGACATTCACCTCGCGCTTGCCTGCCGCCCTGATCTTCAGCATCAGCGGCACCGCCTCGCCCGCCTTGAGCGGCGCCTTCAGGCCGATCAGCATCAGGTGATAGCCGCTCTCGCCCAGGCTCACGCGCTTGCCGGCCGGCAACTCCAGCGTCTTCACTTCGCGCATCTTCATCACGCCGCCCTCGTGCGTCATGCTGTGCAACTCGACGCTCTTGCACGCTGTGCTGGAAATGCCGACCAGGGTGGCCGCCTGCTTACTGGTGATGGACAGGTCCGCCATCGCATCCGCCTGCCCCGGCGCGGTGGCTCGCGACCATGCACCGTCGACCTGGATGTCGCCCGCATAAGCGCTGATGTTCAAGGACAATGCAGCCAGCAACGCGCCGACTCGAAGAAGATTAGTCATGTCAGTTCCCTGTTCGTATGAGTAAGGGAACGGATTGTACCCGCCCCGTAGCGCAGAAACAAAAAGCCCAAAGCAGACATCACGCTCCCTGCTGTGCCAGGGGAGGAGACACCATGCTTGAATTCACATCGGGTGCCGGGAGCGGGAATGCCTTACCTTGGGCGGGAATGAGTATTGGGCAAAATACAGCGATTGAGAATGCGTCATGATGTCGCACCCGCCCTGCGGCATCTTGTCGCACACAGCGATTCTGCTATCCGTTTTACAATCGCGACATGAACAGCACGATACTCTCTTCCCTGCCCGGCCACAGCCAGTTGCGCCGCCTGGTCGCCCTGCGCGGCATGGCGGTCGCGGCGCAACTGCTGACACTGGCCGCGGTATGGAAAATACTGGAACTGGAACTGGACTGGCAGCCGATGCTGCTGACCGTCGCCACGCTCACCGGAATCAATCTTCTCACCTGGCTGCGTCTGCGCAGCAGCAAACCGGTCTCCAACTCGGAACTTTTCGCACAGCTGTGCGTGGACGTGCTGGCGCTTACTATCCTGCTGTATTACGGCGGCGGTTCGACCAACCCCTTCGTCTCGCTCTACCTGCTGCCGCTGGTGATCGCCGCCGCCACGCTCCCGGCCCGCTACACCTGGGGCATGGCGGCGATCACGGCTGCCTGCTACAGCGTGCTGATGCTCTATTACATCCCGCTGCCGCACAACCATCACCACGACAGCGACAGCGCATTCAATGCGCATGTGATGGGCATGTGGTTCGGCTTCGTTATCAGCGCGGTGGTGGTGGCCTATTTCGTGGTACAGATGGCGCAGGCGGTACGCAACCGCGACGAGGCGCTGGTGCGGGTACGCGAGGAGATCCTGCGCAACGAACGCATCGTGGCGCTCGGCACGCAGGCCGCCGGCGCGGCGCACGAACTGGGCACGCCGCTGTCCACCATGTCGGTGGTGATCGGCGAATTGCAGCACGATGCAACGGCACAACCGGAATGGCACGACGCGCTGACCATCCTCGACGAGCAGGTGCGCGGTTGCAAGCGCATCCTCGACAAGATACTGGCCAATGCTCAGGACAGCGGCGCTGCTGTGCTGCTTCCGGCGGACAAGTTGGTAGCCGAGGTGCTGGATGAATGGCAGCTGCTGCGCCCGACGGCGCAATATCGATACCGTAACAGCGATGCACAACCTGCGCCGCTCGTCAGTGCGGATGCCACGCTGCGTGCAGCGCTGATGAACCTGCTTAACAACGCCGCCGACGCGGCTCCGCAATCGATCGATATCGAGACGCACTGGGATGCGAACCGCTTCATGCTGGAGATCCACGACCACGGCAAGGGACTGAGCGAGGAAGCCGGGCTCAAGGCAGGGTCGGCGTTCTTCACCACCAAGAGCGAAGGACGCGGTTTGGGCCTGTTCCTCGCCAACGCCACCGTCGAGCGCCTGGGCGGCACGGTGCGGCTGTTCAACCGCGACACGGGCGGCGCGACCACGCAACTTATCCTGCCGCTGGCCGGAGCGCAGTCATGACGCTGCAATGTGAAGAATCGGCCTCGCTGCTGCTGGTGGACGACGATATCACCTTCTGCAAGGTGTTGCGCAGCGCCCTTGTAAAACGCGGCTTTTGCGTCACCGTAGCGCACAGCGTGGAGCAGGCGCTTCCACTGGCGGAAGCCAATCCGCCGGAATATGCCGTGGTGGACCTGAAGATGGGCGGCGCGCCTGGTCTATCTCTGGTCAAGGCGCTGCACGACCTCGACCCGAACACGCGCATCGTTGTGCTGACGGGCTACGCCAGCATCGCCACCGCGGTCGAGGCGATCAAGCTGGGCGCGACGCAATACCTGTCCAAGCCCGCCAATGCGGACGAGATCGTCGCTGCCTTCAACCACGCGCCGGACAGTAACGCGCCGCTCAAGGCGCAGCCGACACAGATCGACAAACTGGAGTGGGAGCACATCCAGCGCGTGCTGCGCGAACACGACGACAATATCTCCGCCACCGCCCGCGCTCTCAACATGCATCGCCGCACACTGCAGCGCAAACTCGCCAAGCCGCCCACCCGCACGGAATAACCCCCTCGCGCAATCCGGCAATCTCTCGTATAGTCTGCCTATGAGCCCGGGGCCGATATTGCGACAATCGCCAACGGTCCCAAAGAATACGAACTTAAGAGATACTCGATACATGACCGACGAAAGCACACGCGCAAGGCTCAAACGAGCCTTGTCCAATCTCGATTCCCTGCCCGCCATGCCGGCCACCGCACAGAAGCTGCTGGCGCTGCCGCTGGATACTGACGAGGGCGAAGCGCAATTGCTCACCCTGATCGGACAGGATCCCCAAATTTCCGCCAAAGTCATCGGCTTGGCCAATTCACCTGCGCTAGGCATAGCGCGCAAGGTCAGCACCGTCCCCGATGCCGCCCTGCTGCTCGGCCTGAGCCGAATCAAGTCGGTTGCGATCGGCATCGCCGCGTTATCAGACCTCTCCAAACTGACCGCATGCAGACACTTCAAACCGCAAGATCTGTGGCTGCACAGCATGACCATGGCCATCGTAATGCGCGTGATCGCGCAATCCATGCCCAGAGAACTTCGCCCCAAGGAAGACCAGATATTCCTGGCGGGGCTGCTGCACGACATCGGATTCATGGCGCTGCATCACATCGATGCAGAAGCGAGCAACGAACTGCATCAGCAACTAGGCATGCAACCCGAACGCCCGATACTGGACATCGAACTGGAAACACTGGGCATCACCCACTGTTACATCGGCTCGGAATTGGCCCGGCGTTGGCACCTGCCGCCGGAAATCGCGGCCGTGCTGGGCTACCACCACCCGCCCTATGTCGATGAAATGGGCGAACAGCATCCGCTGGTTCGTCTGGTCAGCGTGACGGAAAAGATCCTGCCCGACTTCGGGATCGCCGAACACACCGGCGGGGAAGTTGAAGAAAGGGAATGGCTGGAACTGGGTATCGACCTGGCGGATACTGAGGATCTTTGCCTTCAGGCCAATGAACTCGCGGTGCAAACCGCACAACTGAGCGACATGTTCTAAGCGGGTGCTTCGCCGCGTGGATCAATCTTCGTGAAGACGCTTGTTGATCTCCGTCAGCGCCTGGATGGTGCGGCGCAACGACTGATTGTATTCGTTCCTGAATATCGTCTCGGCGCCGCTGCGATCGCCCACCTTCAACCTTTCAACGATAAGCCTGCCCAATTGATGGAACTGCTGGTGCGCCTCGCTTAATTGCATGAACTCCGGCAATTCGCGGAACGGTGCGAACTCTTGGCCGTTGATCCAGCTCCCCAGCTGGCAAATGCTATCCTGGCCAACCAATGCGGCTTCCAGCGGCTCGCGGATATTTCCCTGAATGTGGTGGCCCAGGCGTGTCTTCCACAAGATATGCGCCTCCGCGACCCCGATCAGGTTCAACCTGTCGCGCAAATTCCGCTTGTGGTAGTAATCGAATCCGAAGAAGTCTTTCATACCGGCAAACAGGGCCATCGCATTTCCCTTCACTTCGTCAATGATGGGCGCTTTATAACCAGCACCTAATCAAAGAACAATATGCCGGAATACCTATATATTTCGGTCTAGATATATTGCGGCTACCTTCGCCCATGCGGCTGCGACTATAATTGCGCCCCGTTATCGCCACTCGACCATGAAATTCGCCCTCCTGCTCATCAGCCTGTTGTTGCCCGCCCTGAGCCATGCGCTACCGGTGTCCGCACCCGGCGCTCCGCTGCTCGCCGCCAAGTCATACCTGCTGTATGACTACACCAGCAGCCAGGTGCTGGTGAACCAGAACGGCGATGCGCGCATGGAGCCCGCTTCGCTGACCAAGCTGATGACCGCCTATCTGGCCTTCGATGCGCTCAAGCACGGCACCCTGTCGCAGGATCAGGAACTAACCGTTCCCGCCGCCGCGGTACGCAACACCAATGGCGAATCGCGCATGCTGCTCAAGGCGGGACAGACCGTGACGGTGGATGAGCTGCTGCGCGGCCTGATCGTGCAGTCCGGCAACGATGCGGCCATCACGCTGGCCGACCACATCGCCGGCAGCGAGGCCGGTTTCGTCGACCTGATGAACAAGGAAGCGAAACGGCTGGGCATGAATAACACCCACTTCACCAACCCGGTCGGCCTGCCGGACGCCCAGCACTACAGCAGCGCATATGACCTAGCCCTGCTGGCCGCCGCCGTCGTGCGCGACTATCCGCAGCAGTACCAGCTGTTCGCCCTGCGCGAATACACTTTCAACAACGTCACCCAGGCCAACCGCAACCGCCTGCTGTGGATCGACCCCTATGCCGACGGCATCAAGACCGGCCACACCGAGACCGCCGGCTACTGCCTGGTCGGATCGGTCAGGCGCGACAACCGCCGCCTAATCTCGGTGCTGCTCGGCGCAAGCTCCGACAGCCTGCGCGCCACCGAGAGCCAGAAGCTGCTGAATTTCGGCTTCCAGTATTTCGACGCCGTGCGCCTGTATCAAAAGGACCAGCCCATCACCCAGTTGCGCATCTGGAAGGGAACCGACAGCCATGTCGGGGTCGGCTTCCGCCGCGACCTGTTCCTGAGCATCCCCAAAGGGAAGCTCGCCCAGCTCAAGGCCACGGTGGAAACGCGCCAGCCCATCCTCGCCCCGATCAGCAGCGGCCAGCAACTGGGCGTGCTGAAACTCACGCTGGCGGGCAAGCCTTATGCGGAATTCCCCCTGATCGCACTGGATGCGGTTCCGCTGGCGAACGTATTCTCGCGCGGATGGGATAGCATACGGCTGTTGTTCCAATAAAGGAGAGCGACATGACGATCTACCTGAACGGCGAATTCATGCCCATCGCGGAAGCGAAGGTTTCCGTGCTGGATCGCGGCTTCATCTTCGGCGATGGCGTGTATGAGGTGATCCCGGTCTACTCGCGCAAGGCGTTCCGCCTGCCGGAGCACCTGCGTCGCCTGCAGCACAGCCTGGACGGCATCAAACTCCCCAATCCGCACAGCGAGGCGGAATGGACGCACATCGTCGAAGAGATCATCGCGCGCAACGAGGGCGAGGATCAGTACCTGTACCTGCACATCACGCGCGGCGCCGCCAAACGCGACCACGCCTTCCCCAACCCGCCAGTCCCGCCTACCGTCTTCGCCATGACCAGCCCGCTGCCCGCGCCGCCCGCCGAGCTGCTGGCCAGCGGCGTCTGCTGCGTCACGGCGGAGGACAACCGCTGGCTGCGCTGCGACATCAAGTCCATCTCGTTGCTGCCCAACGTGCTGCTGCGCCAGATGGCGGTGGAAGCGGGCTGCGCGGAAACCATCCTGATCCGCGACAACGAATTCATGACCGAGGGTGCGGCCAGCAACATCTTCGTGGTGAAGAACGGCAAGCTGCTCGCGCCGCCCAAAGACAACCTGATGCTGCCCGGCATCACTTACGATGTGATACTGGAGATCGCCGCCGCCAACGGCATTCCCTGCGAAGTACGCCGGGTGATGAAGGAAGAGGTATTCGCCGCCGATGAACTATTGCTCACTTCCTCCACCAAAGAGGTGCTGGCGATCACCCATGTCGACGGCAAGCCGGTGGGTACCGGCAAGCCCGGCGCGATGTTCGCCAGGCTGTATCAGTTGTATCAGGACTTCAAACGGGATGTGATGCGCAAATGAATAACGAAGCAACCAAGAGCGAATTGAGAGACAGTCTGGTCGAGTATCCCTGCGACTTTCCGCTGAAGGTATTCGGTCAGCAGCAGGCGGGCTTCGCGCAGGCCGTGCTGGAAGTGGTCAACAAGCATGACCCCGGGTTCCTCGCGGCCAGCATGGAGATGCGCGCCAGCAAGAACGCCCGCTATGTCAGCCTGACCTGCACCATCCGCGCCACCTCGCGCGAGCAGCTCGACGCGGTCTACCAGGAACTTTGCGACCATCCCATGGTGGTGATGGTCCTGTAACCCAGCGATGCTCCCGCACATCAGAACGCTGGGTTTGGTCGAGTATCAGCCGACCTGGGACGCGATGAAGCAGTTCACCGCCGAGCGCAGCGGCGAGACGCGCGACGAGATCTGGCTGGTGCAGCATCCTCCAACCTATACGCAAGGACTCTCGGGCAAGCCCGAGCATCTGCTCAACCCCACCGACATCCCCGTGGTCAAGATCGACCGCGGCGGCCAGATCACCTACCACGGTCCCGGCCAGATCGTCGCCTACCTGCTGCTCGACATGCGCCGCTGGAAGATCGGGGTACGCGAACTGGTGCGGCTGATGGAACAGGCGGTGATCGACCTGCTGGCCGACTACAGCGTTGTTGCCGAAGGCCGCGAGGGTGCGCCGGGCGTGTACGTCAACGGCGCCAAGATAGCCTCGCTGGGACTGAAGATCAGGAACGGTTACTGCTATCACGGCCTGGCATTCAACGTTGACATGGACCTGGCGCCGTTCGCCAACATCAACCCCTGCGGCTACGCCGGGCTGCGCGTCACCCAGGCCTGCGAACTCGGCATCACCGCCCCGCTCAACGAACTGCAGGCGGAACTGGCGCAGCACCTGGTTCACGGATTGCAGCGACATCTGGCTTCCGCAGGAGCGGGGCCTGCCCGCGAATGAAATATGTATCGCGGGCAGGCCCCGCTCCTACGAAATGAAATTCACGAATAACGGACATATGAGTACCGCCGAAAAGCAAACCGGAAAAGAAAAGACCGCGCGCAACCCCATCAAGATCGTGCCCTTGCAGGAACGCCTGCGCAAGCCGCAGTGGATACGCGTCAAAGCTGGCAGCGGCGCGGGCTACAACGAGGTGAAGCGCATGCTGCGCGAGAACCAGCTGCATACCGTGTGCGAGGAGGCATCCTGCCCCAACATCGGCGAATGCTTCGGCAAAGGTACTGCCAGCTTCATGATCCTCGGCGACGTGTGCACGCGCCGCTGCCCGTTCTGCGACGTGGCGCACGGCAAGCCGCTGCCGCCCGATGCGGACGAGCCCAAGAACCTCGCGCACTCCATCGGCTTGCTCAAGCTGCGCTACGTGGTCATCACCAGCGTGGACCGAGACGACCTGCGTGACGGTGGAGCGCAGCATTTCTCCGACTGCCTGCGCGCGATTCGCGCGTCATCGCCTACCACCAGGCTGGAGACGCTGGTGCCCGACTTCCGCGGCCGCCTCGACATCGCGCTGGATGCGATGGCCAGCGAACTGCCCGATGTGCTGAACCATAACATGGAGACCGTGCCGCGCCTTTATCCTCTGGCGCGCCCCGGCGCCGAATACGCGCACTCGCTCAAACTGCTCAAGGAATTCAAGGGGCGTTTCCCGCAGGTGATGACCAAGTCCGGCCTGATGCTGGGACTGGGAGAGACCGACGAGGAGGTGTTGCACGTCATGCGCGACCTGCGCGCGCACGACGTGGAGATGCTCACGCTGGGACAATACCTGCAACCTTCCGACGGCCACCTGCCCGTGCTGCGCTATGTACCGCCGGAAACATTCAAGATGTTCGAGCAAGCCGCAAAGGAAATGGGCTTCAGCCACGCCGCCTGCGCCCCCATGGTGCGCAGCAGCTACTTTGCGGATGTGCAGGCCGAACACGCGGGCGCTATTTAGCGCGCCTTTTATCCCGATCAACGGAGGAATACGATGCGTCACTTGGTTTTGTTTGGTTCCCTGGTTCTGCTGTCCGCTTCTGCACTGGCAGAAGAAGTCACCGTTGCCCCCCCTGCCCCGGCAACCAGCGCAGGCACGCCGGCTGATGCCGGGAATTACCGTCCTGCCCCATCGTCAGAGCGCAAGCCCGAAAACAGCGTAGCCGCCGGAGAAATCGATCTTCTGCGCCGCACGATCAACGAAACCACTCGCAGCAAGAGCTTCTTCAGCCTGTTTTCTTCCCCGGCGGTCCCCATCGACGGCGAGTTGTTGCAGGAAGCGGATCGTTTCATCCAGCGCCACGCCGGCCTGCCGGAAACCGCCGAGGTCTACCATCTCAAGGCGCAAGTGCATCACCGCATGGAGAACTACCCCGCTGCCGCACTGGATTGGCTGATGCTGAGAGTCGTCTATCCCGATTCCGCCTTCGCCATCGAAGCGGAAAAACGTTTGACCGAACTGGGCGGCAACCAGTTGAAGAAGCAAGCGGCCCTGCTCGACGAGATGGCGCGGTGGACCAAGTCGCTGAACGGGGACCGCGACCATCGCATCGCGACCTACCTCAGCGCGATCTCCGGCACCTCGAACGAGCCCGGCTTCGCCGCACCCATCGTGGCCGAATGCGCGGCCTTCCTGGTGAACAACCGGAGCTACCCGAACGAGGACGACATCGAGCATGCCCTTGCCCGACAGGCGCTGCTGATCGATCCGCAGATCGGCATCTACCACTTCGACAAGCTGCTGGCGCTCTATCCGGACAGCCCGTTCCGCCCCGACAGCCTGCTCTCTATCGCTAACACCCAGCGTCGGTCGCAGCATACCTATGAACGCGCCGCACAGACCTTCAACCGCCTGATAGAACAATACCCGGACACCGCCGAGACCGCGCAAGGCTATGAATCGCTGGCCGAGATGTACGACCAGGACATGCATGACTACCCGAACGCTCTCAAGACCGATGAAGCGATCATCGCGAAATACCGGGACACGCCCATTGTGCTGCGCGCACTGAACAACATGGCGTCCATCTACCAGAACCGCACGAACCAGCCCGCGAAGGCCGTCGACAGCTATCTCCGGATAGCCGGGATATTCAGGGGGCCGGAAGTGCTGGACGCACTGAACAAGGCGGAGAAGATCGCGCGGTACACCATGCAAGACTGGAATTCGGCCCTCAGCATCAACGACCGCATCGTCGCGCACGCCCCCGGCAGCGAAGATGCGGCGAAAGCGATGTTCGCCAATGCCGAAATTGTCGAAGAGCATCTGGGCGACAAGCGTCAGGCCCGCGTGCTCTACGAAAAGCTGATCGCCGCCCGGCCGGGTCATCCGCTGGCGAAGGAGGCGCAGCAGCGCATCGCGGCCATGGACAGGAAGTGACGGAGCGTGACTCTGCTCATTACAGAAGGAACCAACGGACGCGGGACCAGTCTATTTGCCCGATGCATGCGATCCGTTTGATTTATGTCAATGTGTCACCTGCCAGCAAGAGTAAATTCGCCCTCACTGACCGCTTACCGAAGGAGATCACAATGAAAGTCCGCCACCTCATCGCCCTGACCGCCGCCCTGGCCGTTTCGTCTACAGCCCTTGCCGCAGAGAGCGGCGAAGCCGTGTTCAAGAAGAGCAATTGCGCCTCTTGCCACACCCTCGACAAGAAGTCCGTAGGGCCGGCCCTGAAGGACGTTGCAGCGAAGTACAAGGGCGACAAGGGCGCACCAGGCAAGCTGGAAGCCAAGGTACGCAACGGCGGCTCCGGGTCGTTCGGCGCGATGCCGATGCCGGCCACAGCGAAGACTGTCAGCGACGGCGACATCAAGACCATGGTGGCGTGGATTCTGAGCCAGAAGTAATCCACTTCCCTCTCGGACCAAAAAGCCGGCTCAGCCGGCTTTTTTGTTGTCCACCGGAACCGGAACGGCACGCCCCAGCTGGTATAATTCGCGTCAGATTTTTTTTGCAATCCCCAATGAATATCCTTTACGAAGAAGACGGCAGTTTCAAGGTCGGCAGCATCATGGTCGACAACACTACCTCGCTCCAGGTCGAAAGCCAGTCCGGCAAGCGCAGCAAGATCAAGGCAGCCAATGCAATGCTGCGTTTCACCCAGCCCTCCCTGTCCGAGTTCCTGCCGCAGGCTGAGCAGCTCGCCAACGGCATCGAGGTGGATTTCCTGTGGGAATGCTGCCCGCCGGAGGAATTCGGCTTCGAGCAGATCGCTGCCGAATATTTCGGCCACGCGCCGAATCCGCTGGAAGCGGCTGCAGCCCTGATCCGCCTGCACGGTGCGCCGATCTATTTCCACAAGAAAGGCAAGGGCCGCTATCGTGCAGCCCCCCCCGACGTCCTGAAAGCCGCGCTGGCCGGAGCCGAGAAGAAACGCCAGCAACTGGCGTTGCAGGAACACATGACCGGCCAGCTGACACGGTTCGAATTGCCCGCGGAGTTTGCCGACAAACTTCTGCAACTGCTCTACAAACCGGACCGCAACACCCTCGAGACCAAGGCGCTGGAAGCCGCTTGCGCGGCAACCCATTTGTCCGCCGCGCACCTGCTGCATCGCTGCGGTGCGCTGCCCTCCACGCAGGATTATCACCTGAACCGCTTCCTGTTCGAGCATTTCCCCAAGGGCACGGGCTTCCCGCCGGTCGAGATCGGCACATGGGAAGAGTTGCCGCTGGCCGGTGCCAATGCGTTCAGCATCGACGATGCGACCACCACCGAGATCGACGACGCGTTCTCGGTCGAAAAGCTCCCCAACGGCAATTGGCGCATCGGCGTGCATATCGCAGCCCCGGCGCTGGGACTGCCGCGCGATTCCGACGGCGACAAGGTCGCCGCCGGGCGGCTGTCCACCGTGTACATGCCCGGCAACAAGATCACCATGCTGCCGGACAGCGTGGTACAGGCGTTCACCCTGTGCGCGGACAGCGTCTGCCCGGCATTGTCCATGTACAACGAAGTGGATGCCGAAACACTGGAGATACTGAGCCACGAAAGCCGCGTCGAGCGCATCCACATCGCCGCGAACCTGCGCCACGACACGCTGGAACCGCTGTTCAACGAGGAGACGCTGGCGGCGGGCAAGCTCGACTATCCCTGGGCCGCCGAACTGGCACTGTTGTGGCAGCTGGCGCAGAAACTCGAAGCGTTGCGCGGCAAGCCGTCCGACAACAGCACGCAACAGGTCGACTACAACTTCAACGTCGAGAATGACCGCATCAGCATCACCACCCGCCGGCGCGGCTCGCCCATCGACAAGGTGGTGTCCGAACTGATGATCCTAGTGAACAGCGAATGGGGCAGGCACATTGCGGCGCACGGCTTCGTCGCCATCTACCGCACCCAGCAGGGCGGCAAGGTGAAGATGAGCACCGTCGCCGCGCCGCACCAAGGCTTGGGCGTGGCGCAATACATGTGGTCGAGCTCGCCGCTGCGCCGTTACGTGGACATGGTGAACCAGCGCCAGATCATCGCCATGCTGAGCGGCGGCGAGCCCGCCTACGCCAAGAACGACACCGCGCTGTATGCCGCGATGCGCGACTTCGACACCATGTACGGCATCTACAACGACTTCCAGCGGCACATGGAACGCTACTGGTGTTTGCGCTGGCTGCAGCAGGAAAAGATCGAACAGGCCGAAGCCGTGGTACTGCGCGAAAACCTGGTCAAGCTGACCGACATCCCCTTGGTCTTCCGCGCCTCGTCGCTGCCCGAACTGCCCGGCGGCACACGAGTGCGTCTGGCGATCGGCGACATCGACCTGATCGATCTGGATGTGCAGACGCGTTTCATCGAAAAAGTTGATGATGAGGAGGCGGCATGAGCAGGAAGCAGGGGCCCCGCGTAGTGGGGATGCGACCGTCCGCGATTGCCGCCAGCAGCCGACATACTTGGCCCATGAATGGCTGCAAAACTATAAAGGAGGCTGCCGCTTGCTGACATGGCTGAAACTGCCGCTGACGGCCGCGATGATCTTCTCCATCGCGCTCCACGCCTTCGCGCTATTCGGCGTCGGCCTGGTGATGCCCGACCCGCGCAACGCGGCCAGTTTCGCCCAGCCGCTGCAAGTGGTGCTGGTCAACAGCAAGTCGCAGTCCAAACCCGTCCAGGCCGATGCGCTGGCGCAGGCCAACCTCGACGGCGGCGGCAATACACCGGAAGACCGCCAGGCCAAGACCCCGCTGCCCACCATCAGCGACGACCAACAGTTCACGCCGGAACAGGTCGCCAAGCGCGTGGCCGAAATGGAAGAAGAATCGAAGCGGATCATGTCCAGGCTGAAGAGCGATTACAAGGTAACGCAGCCGGTACTCAAGAAACAGCAGAACACCGCTCCCAACAGCGGCGAAGACCTGGTGGAGAAATCCATGGAGATCGCCCGCCTTGAAGCGCAGATCAACAAGAATTTCGATGCCTACCAGAAGATGCCGCGCCGCAAGTTCATCGGCGCACGCACCCAGGAATACCGCTTCGCGCAGTACATCGAGGACTGGCGCATCAAGGTCGAGCGCATCGGCAACCTGAACTATCCCGAGGAAGCGCGCCGCAAACAGCTATATGGAAAGCTGCAGCTCAGCGTCTCGATCCGCGCCGACGGCAGCCTGGAATCCGTCGAGGTCAGCCGTTCGTCCGGCCAGCGCATCCTCGACGCCGCGGCGATGCGCATCGTGAAGCTCGCCGCCCCCTATGCACCGCTGCCGCCGGACATCACCAAGGACACCGACATCCTCACCATCATCCGCACCTGGACGTTTACTTCAGCCGACCGGATGGAAAGCGAGTAAGCACATGACCGACAAATACGCCGTCCTCGGCAATCCCATCTCGCACAGCAAGTCGCCGCTGATCCACAGGATGTTCGCAGAGCAGACCGGGCAAGACATCAGCTATGAGGCTATCGAGGCACCGCTGGATGGCTTCGCCGCGAAGATCGAGGAATTGCGTGCCAAAGGCTACAAGGGCTGCAACGTCACGGTGCCGTTCAAGGTGGAGGCCTTCAATCTTGCCAATCAACTATCGCAAAAGTCTCTTGAGGCAGAAGCGGTAAACACACTCAAGTTTGAAGGTGATGCCATCATTGGCGATAACACCGATGGCGCAGGCCTCGTACGTGACATCGAGCAAAACCTTGGCATCCCGCTCAAAGGCAAGCGTATCCTGCTGATTGGAGCAGGAGGCGCAGCGCAGGGCGTTTTGCACCCGATTCTCGCCACAGAGCCCAAACAGTTGGTCATCAGCAACCGCACGCCGGACAAGGCGCTTGCCCTGAAAAAGTCGGTCAAAAACGACGTCGTTTCCGTCGAGGCAGTTGGATTCGGCGAACTGGATAATGCCCAATTCGATGTCATCATCAACGCCACCTCTGCCGGCCTAACCGACAGCGAAATCCCAATCCCCTCGACCATCTTCGCTCCCGGCGCGCTGGCCTACGACATGATGTACGGACGCGAAACGCCGTTCATGGCGTTCGCCCGGCAGCACGGCGCGCGTGTCGCCGACGGGCTCGGCATGCTCGTCGAACAGGCCGCCGAGGCGTTCTGCCTCTGGCGCCGCGTTCGGCCCGAAACCAAACCCGTACGTGACAGGCTGCGCCTGTCCTGAGCATGTCGAAGGGCTCCGCATGAAGAAATTCCGTTACTGGTCCTGGCGCATCCTACTGGCGCTGTTCACACTGGTAGTGCTCTATCAGGTGTGGATCTTCGCGCATATCCTGTGGTGGGTGAAGTTCAACCCGTCCACCAGTTCGTTCATGGAGGACCGCCTTGAGGTGATGCAGGACAAGAACCCTGACGCGGAGCTGCAGCACAAGTGGGTACCCTACGAGAAGATATCCAACAACCTCAAGCGCGCGCTGATCGCTGCGGAGGATGCGAAGTTCGTCGATCACGAGGGCTTCGACTGGGAGGGCATCCAGAAGGCTTACGAGAAGAACCTGAAGAAGGGCAAGATCGTCGCGGGTGGCTCCACCATCAGCCAGCAGCTCGCCAAGAACCTGTTCCTGTCCACCAAGCGCACGCCGTGGCGCAAAGGCGAGGAAGCAATCATCACGCTGATGCTGGAAGCGGTGATGGACAAGCGGCGCATCTTCGAGATCTACCTCAACGTGATCGAATGGGGCAACGGGGTGTTCGGCGCGGAAGCGGCTGCACGCCATTACTACCGCACCAGCGCCGCGGGGCTGTCCGCCGAACAAGCCGCCAAGCTGGCGGCGATGGTCCCCAACCCGCGCTATTACGACAAGCACCGTGAGGCGGGGGGGCTGTTGCGCAAGACCGGCATCATCCTGGCACGGATGAATTACGCGGAAATTCCTTGAGCGTCCACCCCGCCATTTCTTTACAATAGCGCGCGATTCACAGGGGCGCGCAATGACCGACACCACCCAGGAAAGCCACCACACCGACAACGTGCAGGAACACCTCAAGCAGGTGGAGTCGCTGCTGCACAAACACGCCCTGGTGGAATCGGTGGCGCACAATCAGGAGTTGCCACGACAGGACCGCCACGCCCTGGTCGGCAGCTTGCTGCACAAGCAGCATCTGACCGAATTGCAGCGTAAGCTGGACGGGCTGCACCCAGCCGACATCGCCTACATCCTCGAAGCCCTTCCCATCGAGCAGCGTCTGCTGGTGTGGGATATGGTCAAGTCGGAACGCGACGGCGAAATACTGATCGAGGTTTCCGATGCGGTGCGCGAATCGCTGATCGCGACCATGAACCGCGAGGAACTGCGCGCCGCGGCCGAGCAGCTCGACACCGACGAGATCGCCGACCTCGCGCCCGACCTGCCGCAGAACGTGATGCGCGACGTGTTCAAGTCGCTGTCCATCGAGGAACGCGAGCAGCTGCGCGCGGCAATGTCGTATTCAGAGGATTCAGTCGGCGCGCTGATGGACTTCAACATGATCCAGGTGCGCGAGGATGTCACGCTGGAAGTGGTGTCACGCTACCTGCGCCGCTTCGACGAACTGCCCGACCACACCGACCAGGTGTTCGTGGTGGACCGCGACGACCGCTTCAAGGGCGTGCTGCCGATCAATCTCATCGTCGTCAACGAACCGGAAGTGGTCGTCGGCGACCTGATGCTGACCGACACCATACAGCTCCATCCCGAGGAAAAGGCGGACCAGGCCGCGCAGGCGTTCGAACGCTACGACCTGGTTTCCGCGCCGGTGGTGGACGAGGACGGCAAACTGATCGGACGTGTGACGGTGAACGTGGTACTGGACTTCATCCGTACCGAATCGGAGAGCGACCTGCTCAACCAGGCCGGTCTGCGCGAGGAGGAAGACATCTTCGCCTCGGTATGGAAGTCCGCGCAGAACCGTTGGACCTGGCTGGCACTGAATCTGTGCACCGCGTTCTTCGCATCGCGCGTGATCGGCGAATTCGAAGGAACGATCGAGAAATTCGTCGCACTGGCCACGCTGATGCCCATCGTTGCCGGCATCGCGGGCAACTCGGCGAACCAGACCACCACCATCATCATCCGTTCGCTCGCGCTAGGGCAAATCACACCGGGCAATGCACGTCGCTTGATGGCCAAGGAATTGGCGATCAGCGGATTGAACGGTCTGGTATGGGGGGGTATTGCCGGATTGTTTGCCTACTTCCTGTATCACAGCGTCTCACTCGGCGTCGTGATGACCAGCGCGATGCTGCTCAACCTCACCGTCGGCGCCATCGTCGGCATGGCAATCCCGCTCATCATGCAAAGATTCGGGCGCGACCCGGCCATCGGCTCGAGCGTCATGATCACCGCCATTACCGACAGCGGCGGCTTCTTCATCTTCCTGGGATTGGCAACGATCTTCCTGATCTAGGGGAGACCCGGAGACAAGAATATCTACGGCATTCTGACGGACTCTTGTTTGTGCGAGAACAACAACCCACCCGTTTCAGAAGACGGGTTGCCGGTGGAGCAAGTTGGCTAAAAGGGCGGTAAAGCAACCGCCCCTAGCGAGGCAGAAAACTACGCGCCCAGAATACCCTTGCCAGCTGGCTTCGCTGCAGCTTTTTTCACTGCCGGCTTAGCTGCTGCTTTTTTGACCGCGGGTTTCTTGGCTACTGCTTTTTTCGCTGCGGGCTTGGCGGCGGCTTTCTTTGCTACTGGCTTTGCTGCTGCTTTTTTGACTGCGGGTTTCTTGGCCGCTGTCTTTTTCGCTGCGGGCTTGGCGGCGGCTTTTTTCACTGCCGGCTTTGCTGCTGCTTTTTTGACTGCGGGTTTCTTGGCCGCTGTCTTTTTCGCTGCGGGCTTGGCGGCGGCTTTCTTTGCTACCGGCTTAGCTGCTGCTTTTTTGACTGCGGGTTTCTTGGCTGCTGTCTTTTTAGCTGCGGGCTTGGCGGCGGCCTTCTTTGCTACCGGCTTAGCTGCTGCCTTCTTTACTGCCGGCTTTGCTGCTGCTTTTTTGACTGCGGGTTTCTTGGCTGCTGTCTTTTTCGCTGCGGGCTTCGCGGCTGCTTTCTTTGCTGCCGGTTTAGCTGCTGCCTTTTTTACTGCCGGTTTGGCGGCTGCTTTTTTCGCTGCGGGCTTTTTGGCTGCGGGCGTTTTGGCTTTTGTATCGGATGTTGCCATTTTCATTCTCCATAAAAATTTAGAACATTCACTACAACTCACTACACACCCAAACGCCCTGTTTTTCAGCGATAGACGCTTGCGGCATCGGCACTGTATCCACGTTTAAAAAAACGCGCAACAAATTTCGTGAAAAACTTTTGCGGAAATTGCAACACTCACGAGATTATTTTTTCGCCCGCAAACAACTGTGGCACGGTCTCCCGCTCGCGCACCAGATGCACCGATGCACCGTCCACCATCACCTCGGCGGCACGCGGACGGGTGTTGTAATTGGAGCTCATGCTCATCCCGTATGCGCCCGCGGAAAGCACAGCCAGCAAGGATTGCGGGGCGATCGCCAGTTCGCGCGCATGGCCGATGAAGTCGCCCGTTTCGCAGATCGGGCCGACCACTTCATAGCTCTGCGATACATGGTTTTCGCGCTGCACCGGCAGGATGTTGTGGTACGCATCGTACAAAGCGGGACGCATCAGATCGTTCATCGCCGCATCGACGATGGCGAAATTTTTCTCCTCGCCGGGCTTGAGATATTCGACGCGCGTCAGCAGCGCGCCGGCGTTTCCAACCAGCACGCGCCCCGGCTCGAGCACCAGCTTCTCGCTACGTCCGGCAAGTGCGCCCAGCAACGCAGCCACATAGTCCGCGATTGCCGGCGGCGTCTCGTCGTTGTAACGGATACCCAGGCCGCCGCCCAGATCGATGTGTTCGAGACGAATGCCTTCGCGCGCCAGCGCATCGACCAGCGCCAGCACCTTTTCCACCGCGGCGATGAACGGGCTGGTCTCGGTGAGCTGCGATCCGATGTGACAGTCCACGCCGGTAATGCGCAGATGCGGCAGCGTCGCTGCCTTGCGGTACAAAGCGACGGCTTCGGTGTAGGCCACACCGAACTTGTTCTGCTTGAGGCCGGTGGAGATGTAGGGATGGGTCTTCGCATCCACGTCGGGATTCACGCGCAGGCTGATCGGCGCGACCTTGCCCATGCTGCCGGCCACCTCGTTCAGCCGTTCCAGCTCGGCGGCAGACTCGACGTTGAAACACAGGATGCCCGCATCCAGTGCCAGGCGCATCTCGGCGACGCTCTTGCCCACGCCGGAGAACACCACCTTGCCCGCATCACCGCCAGCCGCGAGCACGCGCTGCAGCTCGCCGCCGGAAACGATATCGAAGCCCGCCCCCAGGCGAGCGAACACGTTCAGGATCGCCAGGTTGGAATTCGCCTTCACCGCATAGCAGATCAGATGTTCCCGGCCTTGCAGCGCGTTGCTGAATTGTCGGTAGCCGTCAGTCAACGCGGCGCGCGAATATACATAACAGGGAGTGCCGAACTGCGCGGCGATGTCGGCCAAGGGCACTTGCTCGACGCACAGCGCGCCTTCGCGATATTGAAAATGACTGCTCATGATTGATCGTCCGTTCAGAAAATTGTTTGTGCCGCCGCAAGAGACTGGGCAGCGGGAAGTTTCAGCGGTCCTTTCTTGCCGCAGCCTTGCAGCGACAAGACCAGAGCCACGATAATGGCCAGCGTAAGTTTCAGGCGCATGATGGTTTACCAAGAGAATAGAAATTTAACCGACCGGATTATAAAGGCTGAGCATGAACGAAAGCGAATTCAACCAATTGGCCGATGCCGCGCTAGCGCGCATCGAAACAGCCGTCGACAACTGCGGCGGTGACGTCGAGTGCAACCGCAGCGGCAACGTGCTGGAGATCGAGTTCGACAACGGACAGAAGATCATCGTCAACCGCCACGACGTCAATCAGGAAATATGGGTCGCAGCTAAGTCCGGCGGCTTCCACTACGCCTGGCAGGACGGCGCATGGCGCAGCCAGCGCGACGGCAGCGAATTGTACGCAAAACTCACCGAGCTTTTCGCGGCGCAGGGCGAGGATATCGCCCTGTCGTAGGGGCAGGTTTAAAACCTGCCCGTTGTCGAATTGAAGCGGGCGGGTCTGAGACCCGCCCCTACGCACCATCACCCCGCATGCTGCCGCATCACCTTCTTGTCCAGCTTCCCGACACTGGTACGCGGCAAGGCGGCTACGAAATGGATTTCCATCAAACGGGCATATCGGGGAAGCCGCCCCTCGTCGACGCGCCGATTCACCGGTTCACGCAAGGCATGGGCGTCCGCCTCATACCCATCCTTGAGCACCACCATTGCACGCGGGCGTTCGCCCCACTTCTCGTCCGGCACGCCGATCACAGCGACTTCGCTGACCGCAGGATGTTCCGAGATCAGGCTTTCCAGCTCCAGCGAAGATAGCCATTCGCCGCTGCACTTGATGACATCCTTGAGCCGGTCGGTGACGTTCAGCATCCCGGTCGCATCGCGGTTTCCGATGTCGCCGGTATGCAGGTAGCCGCCCTCCCACAGCGTGGCCGACGCCGCTTCGTCATGCAGGTAACCCTGAGTCAGCCAGGGAGCGCGTACGACAACTTCTCCCGTGCTCACCCCGTCATGCGGCAGCTCCGCTACCGTGTCATCCACCACGCGCATGTCCACCAGCGGAATGGCGCGTCCGGCACGGATGCGGCGGGACAAGGCAGCGTCCTCATCCTCTGCCTCACCGGGCTCCAGCAGCCCGAGCGACAGGATCGGGCAGGTCTCGGACAGTCCGTATCCGGCATACACATCCGCCCCCAGGTCCAGCGCAGCCTGCGCCAAGCCCTTGGGCAACGCCGACCCGCCGATGACCACCTTCCAGCCATGCAACGTCACTTCCGCCGTTTGCGCAGCCGACAGCAGCATGTGCAGCAGCGTCGGCACGCAATGCGAGAACGTCACGCCCTCATGCCGGATCAGCTGCAACAGGACATCCGGCTGGTAGCGCCCCGGATAGACCTGCTTCACGCCGAGCATCGTGGCGATATAGGGGAAGCCCCAGGCATGAACATGGAACATCGGCGTGATCGGCATATACACATCGCTGCGCCCGAAGCGTCCCTGCACCGGCGCCGTACCGAAGGCCGCCGCGGCCGCGAGGGTATGCAGCACCAGCTGGCGATGGCTGAAGTAAACGCCCTTGGGGTGCCCCGTCGTGCCGGTGGTATAGAAAGTCGTCGCGCGCGTGTTCTCGTCGAAATCCGGGAATTCATGATCCGGATCGCCGCCCGCCAGCAGCGTCTCATAGTCGGTCGCAAACGGTGCCGGGCAATCCGGAAATTCTGCGTCGGACAGCAGGACGAAGCGCTGCACCGTTTCCAGTTGGGCGCTAAAACTCTCCAGCAGCGGCAGAAAATCTTCGTGGACCAGCAAGACGTCGGCGCGCGCATGGTTGAGGGTATAGACGATCTGCTCCGGCGACAGGCGCACGTTCACTGTCTGCAACACTGCGCCCAGCATCGGGATGGCGAAGAAGCATTCGAGGTAGCGGTGGCTATCCCAGTCCATCACCGCGACCGTCTGTCCCGGCATCACGCCCAGGCTGCTGCCCAAGCGGCCGATGCGCTCGCGCAGGGTGCGGTAGTCGTAACGGCTCTTGTCGCGGTAGACGATCTCCTGCTCCGTCGCATTGGCCAGCGGCGTGAGCAGCAACTGCTTGATGAGCAGCGGATAGGCATAGGCAGGCATTGCGGTCTTCCCGTATTTCTTCATGCATTTACGAAACAGCGGAAACGGCTCGCGCCTATTAATCCGGCACGGTGAAGTCACAATAGCCGTTCGGGCTAAGCTTGTCGAAGCCCCTTCACCCTTCGACAAGCTCAGGGCGAACGGACTTCAAATTTCATCTGGCCGGATCAATAGCTTGTGCGCTTACAGTCCCACCGACTTCAGTTCGCGGCGCAGCTTCGCATAATCGGGGCAGGTGCTGCCCACCACATCCCAGAACGCCGCCGAGTGGTTCATCTCGCGCAGGTGCGCCAGTTCGTGCACCACCACGTAATCGATCAGGCGCAGCGGCAGGCGGACTAGCTGTTCGTTGAGCCGCACCGTGCCGCGCGCCGTGCAGCTGCCCCACTGCGTCTTCGCCGACGACAGCTTGAGGACGCGAGGAGCAACGTTCAGCAGCGGCGCGTAATGCGCGACACGCTCGGCGAACAACGGCTCGGCCTGCCTTCGATACCAGTCCGACACCAGGCCCTCGATATGAGCAGCGTCGGACTGGTCTACGACGAACAGCCACAGCTCCCTGCCGCGCTGCTGCGGGACTCCGGCGAACAAGCTGGGACGGATGCGCAGCGTGAGCTTCTCGCCGATGAAGGAAATGCTCTCGCCGTCCGCCCAGCGCACCTCCGCCGGCTTGCGCGACTGCCAGCCATCTAGCTTCTCGACCACCCAATGAGCCTTGTCCTGCAGCACGCTGTGCAGCCAGCTTTCCGATGCGCGCAGCGGCATGCTCACGGTGAGGCCGCGATCGTCGATGCGCAGACCGATGCTGCGGCGCTTGCCGCTGCGCTTGAGGGTGTAGGTGATGTGCTTGCCGGCGAGAAGCGCGGCTCGCTGTTCGGCGGCGGGAGGAGTGACCGTGTTGCGCAGTCGCTTGAACATCAATGTGCGATCTGCTGGATCTCGTTCTCGATCCACGCCTCGACCTCGGCGTTGATCTCTTCGGCCTTGCGGCCTTGCGTAATGATGGGCTTGCCGATGCTCATGGTGACCAAGCCGGGGTGCTTGCTGAACGCCTTGCGCCCCCACAAACGTCCGGCATTGTGCGCCACCGGCACTACCGGCACGCCGGAGCTCGCCGCCAGCAGCGCGCCGCCGATCTTGTACTTGCCGCGCTTGCCGTAGGGCACGCGCGTCCCTTCGGGGAAGATCACCACGCAGAAGCCCTGTGCCAGACGGTCCTTGCCCTGCTTGAGCAACTGCCTCATCGCGCCCTTGCCGTCGCTGCGGTCGATCGCGATAGGGCTGGTCATCGCCAGCCCCCAGCCGAAGAACGGCAACCACAGCAACTCGCGCTTCAGCACCCACACCTGCGGCGGGAAGATGACCTGCAGTGCCAGCGTCTCCCAGGCCGACTGGTGCTTGCACAGCACGATGCACGGTTCCTTGGGAATGTTCTCGAGGCCGCGCACCTCGTGGCGGATGCCGCACACCAGGCGCAGCAGCCAGATCATGGTCCGTGCATAGCTGGAGATGAGGCGATAGCGCGCCAGCGGCGGGAATGGAAAGGTCAGCAGGGCCAGCGTAGAAAAGATCGGCGTGAGCACGAACTGCAGCAGCAGGAATACGAACGAGCGGACGGCAAGCATCAGATCAGCTCCGTAACGACCGCCGCAAGGTCCGGCAGAACGATGGTTCCCTCCGGCAAGCCGCCGGTCGCCTGCGTCTTCGCGCCCTTGCCGGTCAGCACCAGGTAGGGTTGCGCGCCCACTGCGGCGGCACACTGCAGGTCGCGCAGCGAGTCGCCGACCGCGGGCACGTCGTCGAGGCTGACGCCGTAGCGCGCCGCGATCTCCTCCAACATGCCGCTCTTGGGCTTGCGGCAATGGCAGTTGCTCTCGGCGGTATGAGGGCAATAGAACACGGCATCGATGCGCGCGCCGACCTGCGCGCAGGCCTTGTGCATCTTGTCGTGGATCGCATTCAGCATCGCCATGTCGAACAGCCCGCGCCCGACGCCGGACTGATTGGTCGCCACCACCACCCGGTAGTCGGCCTGGTTCAGCCGCGCGATCGCCTCGAGGCTGCCGGGGAGCGGCTTCCACTCCTCCGGGCTCTTGATGAACTGGTCGGAGTCGTAGTTGATCACGCCGTCGCGGTCGAGGATGACGAGGTTCATGGCTGTTCCATCCGTAGGTTCAGGCTGCCAGTTTGGAAATATCCGCAACGCGGTTCATCGCCTGCTGCAACTGCGCCAGCAGCGCGAGGCGGTTGGTGCGCAACTTTTCGTCCTCGGCATTCACCATCACGTTGTCGAAGAAGGCATCCACCGGCGCACGCAACGCAGCGAGCGCCTGCAGCGAGGCGGTGTAATCGCCTGCGGCAAAAGCGGCATCGGCCTTGGGCGCGATCTCGCCCAACGCCTGATGCAACGCCTGCTCTGCGGCTTCTTGCAGCACGGCAACATCGACCTTGTCGCTCACCGCTCCCTCGACCTTCTTCAGGATATTGCCGACACGCTTGTTGGCCGCGGCCAGCGCGGCGGCTTCAGACAACGCGGCGAAGGCGCGCACTGCGGCAAGCCGTTGTGCAACTTCGCTCAACTGCTGCGGGCGCAGGGACAGGACCGCATCGACTTCCTGAGCGGTGTACCCCTGCTCGCGCAGCAAGCCCGCGAGTCGTTCATAAATGAAGCTCGTCAGTTGATTAGTCGCTTCGACAGATTTTTCACTGAAGAAACCGAACGCGTAGAACAGCAACGTCTCGAGTTGCAGCGGCAAATCCTTTGCGATCAGAATACGGATCACACCCAACGCATGGCGGCGCAACGCGAACGGATCCTTGTCGCCGGTTGGGACCTGACCGATGCTGAACAAGCCCGCCAATGTCTCCAGCTTGTCAGCGAGCGACACGCAAATGCCAACCATGTTGCGAGGCAGTTCGTCGCCCGCAAAGCGCGGCTTGTAGTGGTCTTCAATCGCATAAGAGACATCGTCGGAAAGGCCGTCGTGCTGCGCATAGTAGCGTCCCATGATGCCCTGCAACTCGGGAAACTCGCCCACCATGTCGGTGAGCAGGTCGGCCTTAGCCAGAGTAGCAGCCTGTTGTGCTTGCCCAGCAAGCGCTTCGCCGCCGAGTTCATTGCCTATCATCAACGCGATTTGTCGCACCCGCTCCACGCGCTCGCCCTGTGTGCCGAGCTTGTTGTGATAGACCACTTTGCCCAAGCCTTCCACGCGGGACGCCAGCGTCTTCTTGCGATCCTGGTCGAAGAAGAACTTCGCGTCGGCGAGGCGCGGACGCACCACGCGCTCGTTGCCGCCGACCACCAGGCTCGCATCCGCCGGACGGATGTTCGACACGATGAGGAACTTGTTGGTGAGCTTGCCGTTCGCGTCCAGCAGAGGGAAGTATTTCTGGTTCGCCTTCATGGTCAGGATCAGGCATTCCTGAGGCACTTCAAGGAATGCCTCCTCGAACTTGCCGAGCAGCACGTTGGGACGCTCGACCAGCGCGGTCACTTCGTCCAGCAGCGCATCGTCCTCGATGGGCTTCAATCCTTCCTTCGCGGCAGCGGCTGTCAGTTGCTTGACGATCTCCGCACGACGCGCAGCGAAGCTCGCAACGACTGCGCCTTCGCTTTCCAGTTGCTGCGCATAGCTGTCCGCATCCTTCAGCACCACAGTCGCGTTAGCGGCCTCGAAGCGGTGACCTTGCGTCGTCCGCCCGGCATTCAAACCCAGCGTAGAAATCGCCACGATGTCCGCGCCGTGCAGCGCGACCAATCCATGCGCGGGGCGCACGAAGTTCACGCTGCTCCAGCCGTCGGCCAACTGGTAGGTCATCACCTTGGCGATGGGCAGTTTGGCGAGTGCATCTTCCAGCGCCTTCTGCAGCCCTTCGACCAGGTGCGCACCTTTCACCACGCTGTCGAAAAACAGCGCCTCGGCCTTGCCGTCCTGTGCGCGCTTCAATTGCGGCACCACCGAGGCATCCGCACCCAGCGCGGCGAGGCGCTTCAGCAGTGCGGGCGTCGCCTGGCCGTTGGCATCCAGACCGACGGCGACAGGCATCAGCTTTTGCGAAACCGATTTGTCCGCCGCCTGCGCCGCCACATCGGCGACATGAACCGCAAGGCGGCGCGGAGAAGCATAGGCAGTCACGGCGGCATCGGCAGCAGCAAGGCCTTGTGCCTTCAAGCTCGCAGCCAATGTTTCGGCAAAGCTGTCGCCCAGCTTCTTCAGCGACTTGGGCGGCAGCTCCTCGACGAACAGTTCGACCAGCAGATTATTCTTGGCAATCGTCATGTCAGGCAGCCTTCTTCTTGTTATCGAGTTGCGCAATCACTTCGTCGGCCCATTCCTTCGGTGCCATCGGGAAGCCCAGGCGTGCGCGGCTGTCGAGATAACTCTGCGCGACGCTGCGCGCCAGGTTGCGGATGCGGCCGATGTAGGCGGCTCGCTCGGTCACCGAGATCGCGCCGCGCGCATCCAGCAGGTTGAAGGTGTGCGCGGCCTTCAGCACCTGCTCGTAGGCGGGCAGCGCGAGTTGCTGCTCCATCAGGTGTTTGGCGTTGCCTTCATGCGCCCCGAAGGCCTGCAGCAGGAATTCGACGTTGCTGTGCTCGAAGTTGTAGGTCGATTGCTCGACCTCGTTCTGGTGGTACACGTCGCCGTAGGACACACCCTCGGTCCAAGTCAGGTCGTAGACGTTCTCCACGCCCTGCAGGTACATCGCGAGGCGCTCGAGGCCGTAGGTGATCTCGCCGGTGATCGGCTTGCAGTCGATGCCGCCGACCTGCTGGAAATAGGTGAACTGCGTGACTTCCATGCCGTTCAGCCATACCTCCCAGCCCAGACCCCACGCGCCCAGCGTCGGGTTCTCCCAGTCGTCCTCGACGAAGCGGATGTCGTTCTGCTTGAGGTCGAAACCCAGCGCTTCCAGCGAGCCGAGATACAGGTCGAGGATGTTGGCGGGAGCTGGCTTCAGCACCACCTGGAACTGGTAGTAGTGCTGCAGGCGGTTAGGATTCTCGCCGTAGCGGCCGTCCTTGGGGCGGCGGGAAGGCTGCACGTAAGCGGCTTTCCAGGGCTCCGGGCCGAGCGAGCGCAGGAAGGTGGCGGTGTGCGAAGTGCCCGCGCCGACTTCCATGTCGTAAGGCTGCAGCAGCGCGCAGCCCTGCTTGTCCCAGTATTTCTGCAGGGTCAGGATGATTTGCTGAAAGCTGAGCCCTTGGCTCAGCTTCGGTGAAGACTCACTTTTGGTAGGCATGTGCAAAAAACGACTTGATTTGCGAAAGCGCGCATTTTACTGGTTTTCGGGCGGCAAGGTCAGCACAACGTTCCTCTGGCACGAATATCGGATTGTCTGTACTAGCTTGAGGAACGGCTATTCGGATGCCGGCCTGGCAGCCAATTCCGGCAAGTCCTCATAGCCGAAGAAATACGGGAACACCCTCATGTCTGTCAGGAGGCCGCCTTCCGAGGGCGGGCGGCTCAAGATCTCGACATCCTCGGGGGTAAGCGGCTTGATCTTTTCGGCATCGCGCAAACGGCTGAAAACACCGTTCCTCCATTGATACACCTCATCCAGCTTCTGCTGGTAGGTGTACGAGTGGTGATGGTCGTTGAAGTAATCGGCGAATTTGTTTCGTCCCAGATAGATCGGATTGGAGCCCTCATAGCCGGTCTTCCGGTAGCTAGCCGGATCGGTATTCAAAAAATGAACCCAGTCGCCGGGCACAAAGTTCTTCGGTGCGATGCGGTATTCGATCTTCAGGAGTTTGCCCGGGCGATGCAGCTCTCGCGGATCGAAATCTTTTTCGAAGTCCCACATCCTGCCCGGCTCGATGTACCGCAGCGGATCATGGTCGGCCAACAGCCGCTGCTTCACTCGCTCTTGCTGCACGCGATCCTTCTTGATGCGGCGAAAATAGTCCAGCACACCCTGAACCATCAGCAGCTTGCTGGCCGTGTAGCAACCGATGGAATATTTGTCCTGGTTCATGAAGACATCGTTGAGCGCTTCATGCAGCGGGTATCCCGGCTTTGGGGTGCCATGATCCCAATATTTGTCGTTCCATTTCGCAGGGCTGCCGTCGGGCCAAACCCAATTCAGGTCTTCCGCCCAGGCTGTAATGTTCTGGCGTATACCGATGTGTTCCTTCAGCGCTTGCACGTCGCAGGCATCGCCTTTGAATTCGGTGAGCCGGCCATGCTGAAGCAGCGTCAGCAGGATTTCCTTTTTGGACACGGTGACGACTTTTCGCTTTTTCCCTTGTTTCGCGGGAAGAAATACGATGGCGTCCCGAATTTGCAACTCCGGCCTGTCATTGACATCAAGCGTGCTGGTATCGCCCTTAGGCGTATTCAACGTGTAAACCGCGATGCCGTTCACCCGATCTGTTTTTTTGACAATCAGAGAAGGTGCGACTTTCAGGGTGGACAGATACGCAGACATGCCGGCTTCGATGGCTTTGAGCCGGGATGGATGACAGGAAAAACGGATGCCTTCGTCGGCAGGGGCATTGATTTGTGCCGCCATGTTTTCCGGATGTTGCGGCGTAACGGCGGCTGCGCCGGGAGAGGCGCAAAGAACGACGAGCAGGAACGTCAACGCACGCAACATTTGATTGATCTCGCATTTAATGGCTTGGGCATGCCACAGCGAACGACTCTCATCGACACGACCAGGTAAATCAGGCTGCGACTATCGAGCCGGAGTCGATCAACGCCAGTTTCTCCGCACGGGTCAGTTGCTTGATCGCCATCTCGCGCTTCAGCGCGGCGGACTTGTCAGGGCAGCGCTCCATGTACGCCAGTTCGACCGGCCCGCGCGTGCGGGTGTACTTCGCCGCGATCCCGGCGTTATGCGCCGCAAGGCGCTTGTCGAGATCGTTGGTGATGCCGCAATACAGGGTGCCGTCGGCGCAGCGCAGCAGGTAGCAGACCCAGCTCACCCCTGCTCCCCCGCCGTGCCTTTTTCCGGCAAAGGCTCGCGCCTCATCCATGCGTAGGCCAGCAGGCCGATCAGCAGCAATACCACTCCGGTATTGCCCAGGCGCACGTAGGGCGTGATGCCTTCGTAGCCCTGCGCCGTGCCGGACAGCACGCCCTCCTCATGCTGGGGAAGTTTTTTCAGCACCTTGCCGTCCGCGCCGATGATGGAGGTCACGCCGGTGTTGGTGGCGCGCAGCATCATGCGACCGGTCTCGAGCGCGCGCAGTTGCGCGATCTGGTTGTGCTGTTCGGCGGCATAGGAGTCTCCGTACCAGGCATCGTTGGTGACGTTGACCAGCAGCGTGGCCTGCGGCAGGGCACGGATGATCTCTTCGCCGAACACGTCTTCGTAACAGATGTTCACGGCGACACGCTGCCCCGCGACTTCCAGCGGTTTCTGGCGCTCGCCGCCGCGGGCAAGGTCGCCCATCGGGATGTTCAGCACGTCGTTGATTAGCGGCCCCAGGACGTAGCGCAACGGAATGAATTCTCCGAATGGCACCAGGTGCTCCTTGCGGTAGTGCTGTTCTTCCGCCGAGCCCAGCGTGAACACGCTGTTATAGAACCCCTTCTCGTCGTGCTCGAATGCGCCTACCAGCATGTCACCGTCGTTCATCCTCGCATGCTGACGCAATTGCTCGACCAGGCTGGGCGGCACTTCTTCGCGCAGCAGCGGGAATGCCGTCTCGGGCAGGACGGTCAGTCGCGCCTCGCCCTGTGTCACCAGGCGGCGGTAGGTCTCCAGCGTGCCGACCAGTGCGTCCTGGTTGAACTTGATGTCCTGCGCGATGTTGCCCTGCACCAGCGCCACGCCGAACGGCTCGCCTTGCGGCTGCGTCCACGCGACGCTACGCAAGGCCGCACCGCCGACCCACAACACAACGAGCACCGCCAGGGCGATGCGCCCCTGCCGGTTCCAGCGTTCCAGCCAAAGCGTGGTCAGCAAACCGGCGCTGACCGCCGCCACCAGCGACACACCATACACACCAAGCACCGGCGCATAACCTGCGAGCGAGCTATCGCTGTGGGCATAGCCCAGCGTCAGCCACGGGAAGCCGGTGAAGATCAGGCCGCGCACCCACTCCACCAACACCCACGCCGCGGGCATCAGCACGCCCAGCGCGACCTGCACGGGGATGCGGAACGTCACATCGGGGTGCGGGCGCTTTTCCTCTTCTGGACTCCAGAACACCGCGCCCCTCCAGGCCGGAAAACGCGCCTGCACGAAACCCGCCAGCGCAGGGAATAAGGCGAGGAAAGCAGCAAACAGCAGCGTCGCGGGCAAAGCCAGCCACAGCGGCATGCCGCCGTAATCGTGCAGCGCGACGTAGATCCAGCCGATGCCCGCGGTGAACAAGCCGAAGCCGAACGCGAAGCCCAGCCATCCTGCTGCGCGAGGTGTAGCGGCGCGTGCCCACAAAACGAACAGCACGGCGAGCGCCAGCACCGGCACGGGAAACAGGCCGAACGGCGCGAAGCCAAGCACGCACACCAAACCGGCGGCGAAGGCGGCGATCAGGGATTGATATTTTTTGAACATCGAACGAACTAGCCTCAAATGAGTCGTCAAGAATAACCGATTCCGCCCGGGGCGGCATTTTGTGATTAAATCGCCCCCCAATCACTCAGAACACCTCACCCCATGGAAAAAGTCCGCCTCTCCAAACGCATGTCCGAACTCGGTCTGTGCTCGCGCCGCGAAGCCGACAGTTACATCGAAAAGGGCTGGGTGCAGGTGGACGGCGAAACGGTCAGTGAACTAGGCAGCAAGGTCTATCCGCACCAGCAGATAACCCTTCGCAACGCGGCACAAGCGTCGCAGCAGCAGCGCGTGACCATCCTGCTCAACAAGCCCATCGGCTATGTCTCCGGACAGGCCGAGCACAACTACAAACCGGCAAGCACCCTGCTGGATGCCTCGACGCGCTGGGCCGAAGACACTTCGCCGCTGCGCTTCCATCGCAGCCAGCTGGTGGGGCTCGCCCCTGCAGGCCGCCTCGACATCGACTCGACCGGCCTGCTGGTGCTCACGCAGGACGGTCGCATCGCCAAGCAGCTGATCGGCGAAGATTCCAAAGTGGACAAGGAATACCTGGTGCGCGTACAGGGCAAGCTGGAGGGCGGCGGGCTGGCGCTGCTCAACCACGGCCTCAAACTGGACGGCGAATATCTCAAACCCGCGAAGGTGACCTGGCAGAACGAGGACCAGCTGCGCTTCGTGCTGCGCGAAGGCAAGAAACGCCAGATCCGCCGCATGTGCGAACTGGTCGGATTGAAGGTGACCGGCCTGAAACGCATCCGCATCGGCAAGGTAAAGCTGGGAAATCTGCCGCTGGGGCAGTGGCGCTACCTGGGCGAGAACGAGCAGTTCTGACGTAGGGGCGGGTTTCAAACCCGCCCTTTTGTTCGGCGCAATATCCGGAAATCCGGGCGGGTCTGAGACCCGCCCCTACAGGACCTCTTCGGTCTTCTTGCGCTCGACCAGCAGCGAATACAGCCTGCGGCTGTCGGCGCGCAGCACGGTGAAGGTCAGGTCGCCGAGATGGATGTGCGCACCGCGCTTGGGCAGCTGCCCGGCAGCCTTGAGCACCAGTCCTCCCACCGTGTCGCATTCCTCGTCGCTGAATTCGGTGCCGAGGACCTCGTTGAAGTCGGCGATCTTGGTGTCGGCCTTGACGCGCCAGTTACCTGCGCCATCAGGGATGATGTTGTCCTCATCCTCGTCGAAATCGTATTCGTCCTCGATGTCGCCGACGATCTGTTCCAGCACGTCCTCGATGGTCACCATCCCGGACACACCGCCGTATTCGTCCGCCACCAGTGCGATGTGGTTTCGGTTGCTGCGGAAGTCGCGCAGCAGCACGTTCAGGCGTTTGGACTCGGGCACGAACACAGCCGGGCGCAGCATGTCACGCACGTTGAACTCCTCGCCCGCGTAATAGCGCAGCAGGTCCTTCGCCAGCAGGATGCCGATGATGTTGTCCTTGTCGCCGTCGATGACGGGGAAACGCGAGTGTGCGGTCTCGATCACGAAGGGGATGAACTTCTCGGGCGACTCGCTGATGTCGATGACGTCCATCTGAGCGCGCGGGATCATGATCTCGCGCACCGGTCGCTCGGACACCTGCAGCACGCCTTCCATCATGGACAGCGCGTCGGCGTCGAGCAGATTGTGTTCGTAGGCGGAGTGCAGCAGTTTGACCAGTTGCTCGCGGTCTTCAGGTTCGCGCAGCAACAGTGCGGAAAGGCGTTCTAACAGGCTGGGTTTGTTACTCTCGGGTGAGTCCATTTAGTGCTTTAAGTTTCCTGATAAGGATCGGGGTGGCGCAATTTTAACATCAGCCGCGTTTCCAGCGCTTCCATCTCGGCGGCATCGGCATCGTTCTCATGGTCGTAGCCCTGCAGGTGCAGCAGCGCATGGATGGTCATGTGCGCATAGTGCGCCAGCAGATCCTTATGCTGCTCTCGCGCCTCGCGCTCCACCACGGGCGCGCAGACGATCACATCGCCGTACAGCAGCTCATCGTCATAAACGAACGTCAACACATTGGTCGGATAGTCCTTGCCGCGATACCCCTTGTTCAGTTCGCGCCCCTCGACCTCGTCGACAATACGCAGCGTCAGGCTCACGTCGCGCTGCAGCGCAGCCTTGACCCAGCGACGGAACTGCGGCCGAGTCGGCAGATGCGCCGATTCGCTGGCGTATTGCACGGCCAGGGAGAGTTTGGGTAGCGTAGTCTTATGCATTTCTTTTCTCTTCATAGCGCTCATAGGCCGTAACGATCTTCTGCACCAGAGGATGGCGCACCACATCCTCGGCGAGGAATTCGCTGAACGCGATGCCGCGCACATCCTCCAGCACGTGGCGCGCCTCGACCAGCCCGCTTTTCTGTCCGCGCGCCAGGTCGATCTGCGTGACGTCGCCGGTGATGACCGCCTTGCTGCCGAAACCGATGCGGGTCAGGAACATCTTCATCTGTTCCGGCGTGGTGTTCTGTGCCTCGTCGAGGATGATGAATGAGTGGTTCAGCGTGCGCCCGCGCATGTAGGCCAGCGGTGCGATCTCGATCACGCCGCGCTCGAAGGCGCGGCTGACCTTCTCCAACCCCATCAAGTCGTACAACGCGTCGTACAACGGACGCAGATAAGGATCGACTTTCTGCGTAAGGTCGCCGGGCAGGAAGCCGAGTTTCTCGCCGGCCTCGACCGCCGGCCGAACCAACACCAGACGGCGCACCGTCTCGCGCTGCAGCGCATCCACTGCACAGGCCACGGCGAGATAGGTCTTGCCGGTGCCGGCCGGACCGACGCCGAAGGTGATGTCATGTTCCTGTATCGCCTGCAGATAACTATTCTGGCGCGGCGTGCGCCCGCGAATCTCGGCCTTGCGCGTCATCAGCAACGGAATGAAGTCATTGGAAGGCTGGGGTTCGGTGCGCCACTTCATCGCCTCGATCAATCCGAGCTGCAGACGCTCCAGCGTGATGTCGTGCTTCGCCTCGCGGTAGAAATCCTGCAGCACCTCGCGTGCCAGTTCCGCCTGCGCGCCCTGCACGCTGAAGTGCTCGCCGCGCCGTGCGATGGTAACTTCCAGCGCCGTCTCGATTTGGCGCAGGTTTTCGTCCAGCGGGCCGCACAGGTGCGCCAGCCGCTGGTTGTCCAGCGGCTCGAGTGCGAATTGCAACGTATGGATCTCTGTATTCATCAAGATGCGCTCAATACTAACTCACCACGCAATGTGTGTCTCACCACCTCGGTGATCTTCACCTCGACGAAGCGGCCGATCATGGCCTGCGATCTGGTTATATCGGGCGAGCCGCGAAAATTCACCACGCGGTTGTTGTCGGTGCGCCCCGCCAGCTCCTGTGCATCTTTCTTCGATGTGCCCTCGACCAGCACGCGCTGTACTGTGCCCAACATCGCTTGCGCGACTTCATTTTCCAGTTCCGTGATGCGATCCTGCAAGCGCTTCAGGCGCGCAGCCTTCACCTCATGCGGGGTATCATCGTGCAGCTCGGCAGCAGGCGTTCCTGGACGCGGGCTATACAGGTAACTGAAACTGACGTCGAAGCCAACCTCCTCGATCAGCTTCATCGTTGCCTCGAAATCCTGCTCGGTCTCGCCTGGAAATCCGACGATAAAATCCGAAGTGATGCTGATGTCGGGACGCGCCGCACGCACCTGGCGAATAATGGATTTGTATTCCAGCACGGTGTGGCCGCGTTTCATCGCCGCCAGAACTCGATCCGAACCGGACTGCACCGGCAGGTGCAGATGACTGACCAGCTTGGGCGTGTTCGCGTAAACATCGATCAGTCGCCGCGTCATTTCCTTGGGATGCGAGGTGGTGTAGCGCAGACGCTCCACACCATCCAGCGCCGCGATGGCCTGCAACAGGAACGCGAAATCCACTATGTCGTCGCCGTCGTCGATCGCGCCGCGGTAGGCGTTCACATTCTGGCCCAGCAGGGTGATCTCCTTCACGCCCTGAGCGACCAACTCCTCCACGTCACGCATCACGTCGGCAAACGGGCGCGACACTTCCTCGCCACGCGTATAGGGCACCACACAGAATGTGCAATACTTGCTGCAGCCCTCCATGATGGCAACGAAAGCCGCGCCGGATGCCGTTTCTGCTGACGGCAGATGATCGAACTTCTCGATCTCGGGGAAGCTGATATCCACCTGCGGCAGCCCGGTTTCGCGCCGCGCCTGAAGGAGCTGCGGCAGTCGATGCAGCGTCTGCGGGCCGAACACCACGTCCACATAGGGCGCGCGCTTGACGATGGCCTCGCCCTCTTGGCTCGCCACGCAGCCGCCCACGCCGATCAGCAGGCCCGGTTTTGCCTGTTTCAGCGGACGCACGCGCCCCAGATCGGAAAACACCTTTTCCTCGGCCTTCTCGCGGATCGAGCAGGTATTGAACAGGATGACGTCGGCCTCTTCCGGCTTGTCGGTCTGCTCCATGCCCTCGCAGGCACGCAGGACATCCGCCATCTTGTCCGAGTCATACTCGTTCATCTGGCAACCGTAGGTCTTTATATAGAGTTTCGTTAACACGCTGTATCGATTCCTGAATTCCTGAAGATTTCCATCAAACCCGACCTGCTTAATCCACAATTAAATTGTGGGAATTGTCGACAAAAATGCTTGTATAATAAAAAAAGCTTTAGTCGGCTATTGTCTTTAATTTAGTCAACTATTGCCACCGCAAGTGTCATCAAAACTTAAACACTTTCAAGGGAGAGAAAACATGTCGATTATTGCAGACGTAGCATCTATTGGTACCGCATTGTTCTCAGTTGCATTTGCCGTGTGGATCACCATCCAGCTCTTCAAGAGCTAAGCAGAAACTTATAGCGGGGAGTTTTTAACAACTCCCCGCTTTCTCCTCTCCAGCCTCCCCCGTTGCCTATGGGTCTACCCATCGGGCTCGCCGTGCATTTACAAAATGCTTGCCATAAAAAATAACTGTGCTAGGATTCGAATACCCATTTCGTTGTTGTGTTTAACCTAGTTCTCTCGGGAGGAGAAAAATGTCGTACATCGCTGACTTGGTATCAATTGGCGCTAGCCTGTTTGTTGTAAGCTTTGCTCTGTGGATGGTGAAGCAGCTTTTCACAGACAACAAGTAAATCGAAGTTGCACAGCACCAAATAAAAAACTCCAGCCTAGGCTGGAGTTTTTTATTTCTGCTTGTTTGGTGGTGATAGGTGGATTTGAACCACCGACCCCAGCATTATGAGTGCTGTGCTCTAACCAACTGAGCTATATCACCGCGAAGAGCGCGGCATTCTCCAGATTTCCGCCTACCTTGTCAATGCACATGGCACTTTCTTTAGCTCGCTTCCGGAAAAATCCTTCTGCATCGCCGTCAATTTGGCTTCAGCTGTGCCATCCAGCCCATTCAGCACAAATACGGTCATCTTGAGTTTGCTGGCGCGCTCACCGATCTGGGCCGAGCGCACATCCTTGGCGCGCAGCCCTTCCAGGAAGCTCTGCGCCGCCTCCTGAGTCTTGAATACACCGAGCGAAATGGCATGCAACCAGGGTCCCGCATCCGGCACGACAAAATACTCCTCGATGCCGCGCGCCTTGAGCTGTGCGATCTTCTGCGCGACCGCAGCTTTGTCCTTGAGCGGGGGGATGTACACCCAATAGCCGATGCTTTGTTCGACCTGGCGCTGATTCAGCCGATCCCCAAGCCGCAAGGCCCCTAAGGCCGCCGTCGCCCGTTTCAAGTCCGCGCCTGAAAACTCCCCCCATTCCATGCAGGCCAGCATATCGAGCTTGGTCGATGCGCGAAGGGCCGGTGTCACTTCGACCGGCGCCGGGACTGCCACAGGCGCCGAGGCGGGAACAGAGGCCGGTAAGGCTGCGACTGGCGCGCTCTGCGGCATATCCGCCAGGCGGATCTTCTCAGCATTCAGCGGGGGTTGCGGCTGCGCCGCCTGTTCGTCGCCAGCCATCAGCCCGCCCCACTGCATCACCGCGAAGAAAATCACATTCCCCAGCAACAGAATCCAGAATAACGTCCTCATCACTCGCTCGCTTCCTGTGCGATTAACAAAATCCCTTGCAGGACCAGATTATCCACGACGAGCAGCGGAAGGTTAAGGTGCTCGCGCAGGATTTCCGCAGCCCCGCCGCCCAGCACCACGGGCGCGCCCGCATCGTCCAGCAGCGCATGCTGCCGCCCGATCGCGCCGCAACTGGCCTGGATCGCCCCGCTGAACAGCGCATCGGCAGTATTTTTCGGGAACGCAGCATAGCTACCCTGCGCAAGTCTGATCCGTGCGGTTGACGCCGACAGGCTGCGCTGCATCAGCACCATCCCCGGCAGTATCAGCCCACCAAGGAACTCGCCCGTCGCCGACAAGGCATCTACCGTGGTCGCCGTGCCGCTGTTCACCACCAGACACCCCCGGCCTGCCAGATGCCATGCCGCAATCAGGGCGGCCCAGCGGTCGCTGCCCAGTTGCGCTGGATCGTCATAGCCGTTGCGCACGCCGCATTGCATTGTGCGGGCGACGATGAAGTGTGGCTCACCATGCTGCCCCACACGAAGCTCGCGGATATGCCGCGCCACCGTTTCGCCGGCGACATTGCTCACCCAGATCTGACGCACCTCGCCGACATCGGCCAGCTGCTGCGACAATTCCTCCGCCCGCTCGGTCGGCGAATCGCCCCTGCGCAGCCATTCATCCCCGCTCACCAGGGCCCATTTGATGCGTGTGTTGCCTGCGTCGAGCAGCAGCCTCATCGCAGTCCTCCCACTTCACCTGAATTGAACTGGCGCAGCCCCTGCGCGGTTTCCACGCACAGCTCGCCGGAATCGCTCACACCGCATGCGATTCCGCTGACTATTTGGCCATCCGGCATGCGTAATTGAATCGTCTTCTGCTGGTGCACATGGTATCGCTCCCACTCGTCGCGCAATGCGGCGAACCCGTCCTGCGCGAACTGCTGCAGGACAGCCGCCAGTTCGCGCAGCAGAGCTGCCAGCAACTGGTTGCGCGATGGCATGTTACCGCACACTTCGTCCAAGGCGCTGGCGGGCTGATCGATCTGCCGCTCAAGCTGCACAGACAGAGTGCAGTTGAGGCCGATGCCGATCACCACCGCACTCGGGCCGAGCATGTCGCCCTGCGCCTCGATCAATACGCCCGCCAGCTTGCCCTGATCGGTCAGGACGTCGTTCGGCCATTTCAGCTTCACGCCTTGCGCCCCGAATTCATTCAACGCGCGCACGATCGCCACGCCCACCGCCAGGCTCAGCCCGGACAGCGCGTTCAGGCCGCACTCGAAGCGCCACAACAGCGAAAAGGTCAGCGCATTGCCCAGCCCGGAATGCCAGGCGCGCCCCAGTCGTCCGCGCCCCGCGGTCTGCAATTCCACCGCCAGCACGCTGCCGCTTGCAGCATTCGCCGCGGCGCGCTGCAGCAGCAAGGCATTGCTGGAAGTCGCCTGTGCCAGCACCTCGATGTCGAAGCGAGTCGCCTCCTTGCCCAGCAAGCGCAGGATCTCGTCGCGCTCCAGGCGTTGCCAGGGACGGGCCAGCCGGTAACCCCGCCCGCGGATGCGCTGCAGTTCTATGCCGTATTCCGCCACGCTTTCCAGCGCATTGAACACGCTGGCACGCGACAGGCCGAATTGCTGCGCCAGCGCTTCGCCGGAATGGAACTCCCCATCCGCCAGCAGCTCCAGCAGCCGCCAGGTACGCGCCTGGACCGAATCCGCATTCATTGCGGCATCCCCTCGTCCCGATGGGCACGCACTTCGAAAAAGCGCGCGATCTCGTCGCGGCGCTGCATCGCATCGCGGTAACCGAGATCGATCAGCGCGCTGCAATATTTTTTCTCGGACAACAGGAAGCTGACCAGCGTCGCATTGCCACTTTGCTTCCCTGCGCCGGCCAGACGCAGCAGCATGCGTATCGTCCAGGGCAGGTCGTGGGCATGGCTTGCGGCGATCTTGTCGATGGATTCGCTGGGCGAGATCACCAGCATCTCGACGTGCTTCAGGCCAGTGCGCTGACGCATATCCTCCGGCATCATCGAAACCAGGCGATTGACGGTCTGCACCCGCTCCAGGTCGACTTCCATGCTGTCGAGGAAAATGCTGTTCAACGCATGCCCGGCGATCTGCGCCAGCGAGGGATATTCGCTGCCATCCGGGTGCCGGCCTTGCTCGAGGCCGTCATTGGTGGAACCGACCACCAGGATGCGCGTCGCGCCCAGATGCAGCGCGGAACTGATCGGCGCGATCTGGCGCATCGACCCGTCGCCGAAGTATTCGCGGTTGATCAGGGTCGCGGGAAAGATGAACGGGATCGCAGAAGAGGCCAGCAAATGCCTGTTATCGATGCGCGTCGGCACGCCGATCCGCCGGGTTCGCCGCCATGGCGCGATCTCATCCACGCCCTGGTAGAACGTGACGGATTGCCCGGAACCGTAGCCGGATGCCGTGATGCTCAAAGCGCGCAACCGACCGGCATCGATGTGCGGTTGTATCTTGTCGCAGGGCAGGATCTCATCCAGCAACTCGGCCAAGGGCGAGTTGTCGAGCAAGGATATCTGCTTGAGTTTGTTGATCCCCAAGCCGCTCAGGATCATCCCTGCCAGCCACAACATGGTGTTGTTGAACACGCCGACCACATCGGTGCGGTAGATCTGGTTGGCGTGGAAATTCTTCCAGATGTTGTTGAGGTAGCCCACCCCCTTGCGGAAGTTCTGCGCGTTCACCGCGATGGTCGCGGCATTGAGTGCACCGGCCGAGGTGCCGCAGATCACCGGAAAGGGGTTATGCGCGCGGCGTGGCAGGAGTTCGGCGATCGCCTTGAGCACGCCGACCTGATAGGCGGCGCGCGCGCCGCCGCCGGTGAGTATCAGTCCGACGCGCTCTTCCATGTGCACGCTATTCGACTTCGGCCTTCACCGACTCCAGCGCGTCCTTCAGCGTCTCTTCTGGCAGCGCATTCAGCGCCTGGGACAGTACCTCCGCCGCATTTACCGCGCCATCCGGCAAACTCTTCTCATCGGTGTTCGCCACCAGCACTGCAGCCGCGCCGACCACCTTGAGCAGACGTGCGCGCTCGGCCATCAGCATCTCGATCTCATTGCTGAGCATTTCAACCTCTTGCTTGTTCATCGTGCTCTCCTAATGTGTTTTGACGCCGGCCACCGCCAGCGCGCTCATGTTGACGATGCGGCGCACGGTAGAGGTAGTGGTCAGGATATGCACCGATTTCGCCGCCCCCAGCAACACAGGCCCGATGGTGATCCCATCGCCCGCCAGTACCTTGAGCAGGTTGAAGGCGATGTTCGCCGCATCCAGACTGGGCATGACCAGGAGGTTGGCGTCGCCCTTCAGGCGCGAATCGGGGAACAACTGCGCGCGGATCGCGACGGAGACGGCGGCATCGCCGTGGATCTCGCCTTCCACTTCCAGTTCCGGCGCCCTCTGCTCCAGCAACTCGCGCGCGCGGCACATCTTGCGCGCCGAGGCATCGTCATGGCTGCCGAAGTTGGAATGAGACAGCAGCGCCACCCTCGGCGTGATGCCGAAGCGGCGAACTTCTTCCGCCGCCAGTAGCGTCATTTCGGCGATCTGCTCCTCAGTCGGATCGAGGTTCACATGCGTGTCGCAGATGAACAGCGTGTGCTCCCTCAACATCAGGATGTTCATCGCCGCGAACACCGATGCCCCTTGGCGCAAGCCGACCACGTCCTGCACGTGGCACAGATGTTCCTGCAGCTTCGCGGAGGTGCCGCACAGCATCGCATCGGCACGGCCTTCGCGCACCAGCGTCGCCGCGATCAGGGTCGGGTGGCGCGCATCGCTCGAACTATCCACCAGCTCGAAATCTTCGCCAACGCTGAGGCGCAGGCCAAGCTTCTCGATGCGCTGAGCGATGGCCGCGGCGTTGCCGACCAGGATGGGTTTCGCCAATCCTTCATCCACCACAACGCGCACCGCATGCAGCACACGCTCATCTTCGCCTTCGGCATACACCAGTCGTTGCGGGTGGCGCTTCGCCATCTCGAACACCGGCTTCATCAACAGGCCGGACTGGTACACGAAGTGAGATATCTGCTCGCGATACGCCCCCATGTCGGCGATGGGGCGCGTCGCCACGCCGCTGTCCATCGCGGCCTGCGCCACGGCGGGGGCGACGCGCTCGATCAGGCGCTGGTCGAACGGCTTGGGGATCAGGTAGTTCTCGCCGAAGCGCAATTCCTCGTCACCATACACTTCGGCCACCGCATGCGATTGCTCGGCGCAGGCAAGCTCTGCGATGGCACGCACCGCCGCGCGCTTCATCTCCTCGTTGATGGTGGTCGCCCCCACGTCGAGCGCGCCGCGGAACATATAGGGGAAGCACAGCGCGTTGTTCACCTGATTCGGATAATCCGACCGTCCGGTCGCGAGAATCGCATCGGGACGCACCGCCTTGGCGTGCTCCGGCAAAATTTCCGGATTGGGATTCGCCAGCGCGAAGATCAATGGCCGGTCGGCCATCAGTTTGACCATCTCCGGCTTTAGCACGCCGCCGGCGGAGAGGCCGAGGAACACGTCAGCACCCGCGATGACTTCACCCAGCGTGCGCGCGGAAGTTTCCACCGCATAGCGCGCCTTGTTGTCGTCCATCTCTTCGGGGCGGCCCTTGTAGACCACGCCCTTGATATCGGTGACGGTGATGTTTTCCATTCTCACGCCGAGACCGACCAGCATGTCCAGGCAAGCCAGCGCCGCCGCGCCAGCACCGCTCACCACAAGCTTGACCTTCGCGATGTCCTTGCCCACGACCTTGAGGCCGTTCAACATTGCCGCACCGACGATGATCGCCGTACCGTGCTGGTCGTCGTGGAACACCGGGATGCTCATGCGCTCACGCAGCTTGCGCTCGATGTAGAAACACTCCGGCGCCTTGATGTCTTCCAGATTGATGCCGCCGAAGGTCGGTTCCAGCGCCGCGACGATGTCCACAAGCTTGTCCGGGTCGTTCTCGGCTATCTCGATGTCGAACACGTCGATGCCCGCGAACTTCTTGAACAGCACGCCCTTGCCTTCCATCACCGGTTTGCCCGCCAGCGGGCCGATGTTGCCCAGGCCCAGCACCGCCGTGCCGTTGGAGATCACCGCCACCAGATTGCCGCGCGCGGTCAGGTTGCGCGCCTCGTTCGGGTCGCGCACGATCTCCTCGCACGCCGCCGCAACGCCGGGCGAGTACGCCAGCGCGAGGTCGCGCTGCGTCAGCATCGGCTTGCTCGGCTCCACAGTGATCTTGCCCGCCGGGGACTGGCGGTGGTATTGCAGCGCGGCTTCGCGCAATTTCTTGTCCATTTATTCCTCGAATATCGAACAGTTATCGGATTATAGCTTGTTGACTCAACGCATAGCCGCCAGCATCTTTTCCAGCCGCTTCACCGACACGATCACCGGGGTCTTCAGTTCCTGCGCGAACAACGACACGCGCAGCTCCTGCAGCAACCATGCGAACTCGTCCATGCGCGGGTCGGGCTTTCCCTGCTGCGCCTGGCGCTGTTTCTGCAACGCCTGCAACAGGGGCTGCATCTGGCTCATGCACTGCGCATCGCGCACCGGGTTGCTGCGCAGCTTCTCGATGCGCAGACTGATGGCTTTAAGGTAGCGCGGCACATGCTGCAGGCGCTCATAGGCCGTCGCAGCGACGAAGCGCTTGTGGCATAAGCCTTCCAGCTGCGCGCGCACGTCCTGTGCAGCCTGGGCATGTGCCTTGATCTGCGGCAGGCTCTTCTGCACCGCCTGGTATTCGTTGAGGATGTTGCCGACCAGCCGCGCGATCTCCTGCGCGATCAGCAGCAGGCGGTTCTTCGCCTCCTTGCCGCGCGCGGTGAACTCCGCCTCGTTCGACGGCAAGGGATCGTTCAGGCAGCAGCGATCGAATGTGAGCGCGAGTATCTGCTGCTGCAACTCCTGCTGGGTGCCGAACGGCATGAACAGCATGAACAGTTTCTGCGCATCCGGCAGGTTCTTCTCCAGATATTTCACCTGCTCTTTCAACAGCAGCATGAACAGGCGGCGCAGCCCGCCGCGATGCGCCACCTGCGCCGCCTCGCGCGTATCGAAGGCGCGCAGCACCACCGCGTCCCCATCGTCCACCAGCGCGTTAAACAGTGTGACGTTCTGGCCGGCGCGCCTCACTTCGCGCGTCTCGGCGAATGCACCGAAACTCCACGATGTGTATCGTTGCTCCGCGGCGGCATCACCCTCGCCCTTCTCTTCCGCCGCTGCCGCGACTGCGACAGGGGCGACGCGCGAAGCCAGCTCGCCGTGCAGTTGCGCGAAATTGCGCGACATGCCGAGCTGACGGCCGTGCTCGTCGATCACGCGGAAGTTCATCAACAGGTGCGGCGGCAGTTGCTCGAGGCGGAACGCGTCCAGCGGAACGTCGACCTGTTTCTGCTCGCGGATGTAGCGCGCCAGAGCGGACAACAGCGCAGTGTTGGACGGCTGCACCTCGCGACAGAAGGCCGCTGCAAATTCGGGCACAGGCACCATATGCCGGCGCAGCCGCTGTGGCAGCGTCTTGATCAGCTGCTGTACTTTCTCCGCCAGCAGGCCGGGCACCAGCCACTCGCAGCGCGTAGCGCTCACCTGGTTGATGAGTGCGAGCGGCACGCTGAATGTGATGCCGTCGTCGCTCTTGCCAGGCGAGAAGTTGTAGCCCAGTGCGAAACTGACGTTGTCTATCTTCAGTTGCGGCGGGAACTGGTCGGTCGTGATACCTGCCGCCTCATGGCGCATCAGGTCGTCCTTCTTCAGGTACAACAGCTTCGCGTTGTCGCGCTCCGCCTCTTTGCGCCAATGCTCAAACGTCGCACCCTTATGGATGTCCGCAGGGAGGCGGCTGTCGTAAAAGGCAAAGATCAGCTCGTCGTCCACCAGCACGTCGGGGCGGCGCGCCTTGTGTTCCAGCGCCTCGATGTCCGCGATCAGCTTCTGGTTGTGGGCGAAGAATGGCGCGCGCGTGTCGAACTCGCCCTCCACCAGCGCCTGGCGGATGAACACCTCGCGCGACTCGGCGGGATTCATCGGCCCGTAATGCACGCGCTTCTTCGGATTCAGCAACAGGCCATGCAAGGTGCTGCGCTCATAGGCGACCACCTGTCCGGCCTTCTTCTCCCAGTGCGGGTCGTAGTAGTGCCGCTTGATCAGGTGCGCCCCGACCTCTTCCAGCCACTCCGGTTCGATACGCGCGAGGCAACGCCCATACAGACGATGCGTCTCGGTCAGCTCCGCCGCCATCACCCACTTCGCGCCCTTCTTCGCCAGCACCGAATTCGGCGCGATGACGAACTTGATGCCGCGCGCGCCGAGGTACTCGTTACCTTCCACGCCCTTCATGCCGATGTTGCCGAGCAGACCGCAGAGCAGCGCCTTGTGTATCTCCTCGTAGCGCGCGGACTGTTCGTTCGGGTACCCGGGCATAAGTTTTTCGCCTTCCTTCATCCCCATCTCGGCGACCTGCGCGTGCAGCTGCTGGTGCAGCTCGTGCCATTCGCGCAGGCGCAACGGGGACAGGAAATTCTTGCGGCACTCTTCCGCCAGCAGGCGGTTGGATTTCTTGTGCGCTACCGCCTCCTGGAACCACGCCCACACTTTCAGGTAGGCGAGAAAATCGGAGCGTTCGTCGGCAAAACGTTTGTGCGCGGCATCCGCCGCCTCCTGCCGGTCCAGCGGGCGTTCGCGCGGGTCCTGCACCGACAGCGCGCTGGCGATGACAAGGATCTCGTCGAGGCAATGGTATTGCCGTCCCGCCAGCAGCAGGCGAGCGACCTTAGGGTCGAGCGGCAGCTTGGCCAGCTCGTGGCCGATCCGGGTCAACTCCCGGGACTCGTCGATTGCGCCCAATTCGGCGAGCAACTGGTAGCCGTCCGCGATCATGCGCGGGCTGGGCGGTTCGATGAAGGGGAACTCGGCGATGTCGCCCAGGTTGAGCGCGCTCATGCGCAGGATCACGGTGGCCAGCGAGACCCGGAATATCTCCGGGTCGGTGAACTCGCTACGCTGCAGGAAGTCCGCCTCGTCGTACAGGCGGATGCACACGCCGCTCATCACCCGTCCGCAGCGTCCCGCGCGCTGGTTCGCTGCTGCGCGCGAGACCTTCTCGATGTGCAGCTGCTCGACCTTCTGGCGAATGCTGTAGCGGTTCACGCGCGCGAGTCCGCTGTCGATCACGTAGCCAATGTTGGGCACGGTCAACGAAGTCTCCGCGACGTTGGTAGCCAGCACCACGCGGCGCATGCCGGAAGTGGGCTTGAACACCTTGTCCTGTTCCGCCGCCGACAGGCGTGCGAACAGCGGCAGCACCTCGATGCCTTTCGGATGATGCTTGCGCAGCGTTTCCGCCGTGTCGCGTATCTCTCGCTCGCCCGGCAGGAACACCAGTACGTCGCCGCGCAGCCCGCCCGCGGCCAGCTCATCCAGCGCGGAACTCACCGCCTGCGGCACATCCTGAGCCTCTCCTTCATCGCTGAGCTGCAACGGCCGGTAGCGGGTCTCGACCGGGTAGCTGCGCCCCGACACCTCGATCACCTGCGCACCGAAATGCTTCGCGAAGCGATCAGCATCCAGCGTCGCCGAGGTGATGATGAGCTTGAGGTCGGGACGCCGCGGCAGTAGCCGCTTGAGGTAACCCAGCAGGAAATCGATATTGAGCGAACGCTCGTGTGCCTCGTCCACGATGATGGTGTCGTAGCCGCGCAGCAGCGGGTCGCTATGGATCTCCGCCAGCAGGATACCGTCGGTCATTAGCTTGACGCTGGTGTCCGCGGAAACCTTGTCGTTGAAGCGCACCTTGTAGCCAACCGCACCGCCGAGCTCGGTCTTGAGTTCGTGCGCGATGCGCGACGCCACCGAACGTGCCGCCACACGGCGCGGCTGGGTATGGCCGATGCAGCCAAGCACGCCGCGCCCCAGGGTCAGGCATATCTTGGGTAATTGGGTAGTCTTGCCCGACCCGGTCTCGCCGCACACGATGACCACCTGATTGTCGCGGATCGCGCGCGCCAGATCCTCGCGCTTGCCCACCACCGGCAGGTCGGCGGGAAACTCGATAGCGGCGAGGGATTCGAGACGCGCCTTGCGGCGCTGCGCACTTGCGGGCAACACGGTATTCACGGCGAAAACAACCCCATAAAAGAAAAAGGGATCAGCACCTGGCTAATCCCTCGTTTGGTGGGCCCAGTAGGACTTGAACCTACGACCAAAGGATTATGAGTCCTCTGCTCTAACCAACTGAGCTATAGGCCCGAAAGCAATCAGCTGCCTTCGCTGTCGAGGAAGCTCTTCAGCTTCTCGGAGCGCGAAGGATGGCGCAGTTTGCGCAGGGCCTTGGCTTCGATCTGGCGGATGCGTTCGCGGGTGACGTCGAACTGCTTGCCGACTTCTTCCAGCGTGTGGTCGGTGTTCATCTCGATACCGAAACGCATGCGCAGCACCTTGGCTTCGCGTTGCGTCAGGCTGTCGAGAATGTCCTTGGTCGCGCCGCGCAGGCTCTCGTACACCGCCGCGTCGATCGGCACGGTGGTGTTTTGGTCTTCGATGAAGTCTCCCAGGTGAGAGTCGTCGTCGTCGCCCACCGGTGTTTCCATCGAGATTGGTTCCTTGGCGATCTTGAGGATCTTGTGGATCTTGTCCTCGGGCATCTCCATCTTGATCGCCAGCGTCGCGGCATCCGGCTCGACACCGGTTTCCTGCAAGATCTGGCGCGAGATGCGGTTCATCTTGTTGATGGTCTCGATCATGTGCACCGGGATGCGGATAGTGCGCGCCTGGTCCGCGATGGAGCGGGTGATCGCCTGGCGGATCCACCATGTCGCATAGGTCGAGAACTTGTAACCGCGGCGATATTCGAACTTGTCCACGGCCTTCATCAGGCCGATGTTGCCTTCCTGGATCAGGTCGAGGAACTGCAGGCCGCGGTTGGTGTATTTCTTGGCGATGGAGATCACCAGACGCAGGTTGGCCTCGATCATGTCGCGCTTGGCGCGGCGTGCCTTGGCTTCGCCGTTGGTCATCTGCTTGTTGATCTCCTTCAGATCCTTGATGGGGATGCCCACGCGCTGTTGCAGGTCGAGCAGCTTCTGCTGCTGCTCGACGATGGCGTGCTGGTATCGCTCCAGCGTTTCGCAATAGGGTTTTTTCGCCTTCAGTTCCTGAACCACCCATTCCAGGTTGTCTTCATTGCCCGGGAAGACCTTGATGAAATGCGGGCGCGGCATCTTGCCCTTGGTCACGCACAGATCCTGAATGCTGCGCTCGCTGCGGCGCACCTCTTCCACCAGGCCGCGCATCGTGTCGCACAGTGCGTCCACCTGCTTCGCCGAGAAGCGGAAGTTCATCAGTTCGTCGGAGATGCCGGTCTGCAACTTATCGTACTGCTTGCTGCGGTAGCCATGCTTCTCGTAGGCCTTGCCCATCTTGACGAACAGGTCGGCGATGATGGCAAAGCGCGCCAGCGCGTCGGCCTTCAGCTGAGCCAAGTTGGCCGCCGCGGCAGCCGCAGTGGCGTCTTCGTCCTCTTCTTCGTCGGAGACTTCCTCGGCGCCTTCTTCCTCGGCCTCTTCGTCGCCCTCCTCGCCAATCACGGCCTCGTCTTCGCTATCCACGAAACCGTCGATCAGTTCGTCGATACGCAACTGGTCGTTTTCAACCTTTGCGGCCAGTGCCAGGATCTCGGCGATGGTCGCCGGACAGGCGGAAATCGCCTGGATCATGTGCTTCAGGCCTTCTTCGATGCGCTTGGCGATCTCGATTTCTTTTTCGCGGGTAAGCAGCTCGACCGTGCCCATTTCGCGCATGTACATGCGCACCGGGTCGGTGGTGCGGCCGAACTCGGAGTCCACGGTGGACAGGGCGGCTTCAGCTTCCTCGGCAGCATCCTCGTCGGCCACGGGCGGAGCAGTCTCGGTCATGATCAGCGTTTCGGCATCAGGCGCGACATCGCATACCGAGATACCCATGTCGTTGATCATGCTCACCACACCCTCGATCTGCTCGACCTCGAGCATATCCGGCAGGTGGTCGTTGATCTCGGCGTAAGTCAGGTAGCCGCGCTCCTTGCCCAGCACGATCAGGGCCTTCAGGCGCGTACGGCGTGCCTCGATGTCCTGCTGCTGGTCAACGACCGGCTGTTCGATCACGTCAGCCGATTTCTTGTCCTGCTTCCTCTTGTCCTTAGGTGTTGCCATATTCTCCGATTCCCCGTTGCATGTTGGCGTGGAAAACGGCGGATTATACCCGATTCCACCGACTCTTTCTCTACCCGATTAATGGGTTAGCCCCATTGCCCGGCCTACCGCTGTAATAACCTCAAATACTGCTCGCGCTCCGAATCACTCAGGCTTGCCAGCCCGCCCTGCGCTTTCGCCTGCAAGGCATGGAACTGCCGGCGGCGCTGCTCCTCGGTAAGTTTGCCCATCAGGCCGGCGAACTCGGCCTCGACATCGAACGACTCGCCCCAGCTCAGCATGTCCGCCTCGACCGCCGCCAGCACCTTCTCGTGCACCGTCCCCTGGAACATCTGCGTCAGCGCCGGACCGCTCAGGGCAAAATCCGCCTCGCGCAACACGGCCAGCAACCCCGAGATCGCCTCGGCCTCGCTGCCTTCGTCTTGCCAGTCGCCGCTCATCTGCGCGCCCAGCGACGGCTGTGCGATCAGGCATTGCAGCAACAATCGGAGCGCGGATGGCGGCACGCGCCGCGCCTTCTGGGGGGCCGCCCGTACCGCCACACGAGCGACGGGTTTGATGTCATACAGCGCTTCCAGTTCCGCCTGGCTCACGCCAGCCAATGCAGCCACTTCCTTGCGCAGCAACAGCGCCGCGGCAGGAGCAGTAATGGCGGACAGCAACGGCTTGGCGCGCTGCAGCAACTGGTTGCGCCCCTCCGGCGTGCGCAAGTCCAGTTCAGCACTGATCTCGCGCAACAGATAAGTCGACAGGGGCATGGCTTCCTGCACGCGCCGCTCGAACGCCTCCCTGCCGAATTCGCGAATGAAGCTGTCCGGATCATGCTCCACCGGGAGGAACAGGAAGCTGATGCGCTTGCCGTCCTGCAAATGGGGTAGCGCATTCTCCAGCGCGCGCCATGCCGCCTTCTGCCCGGCTTTGTCGCCGTCGAAGCTGAACACGATGTGATCGACCATGCGCAGCAGCTTCTGCACGTTGTACGGCGTCGTCGCAGTACCCAGGGTCGCCACGGCATACTCCACGCCGTGTTGCGCCAGCGCCACCACGTCCATGTAACCCTCGACCACCAGCACCTGCTGCGCGGCGCGGATCGCCTTCTGCGCCTGGAACAGGCCATATAGCTCGCGGCCCTTCTCGAACAACGGCGTCTCGGGCGAGTTGAGGTACTTGGGTTCCCCCTTGTCCAGCACACGCCCGCCGAAACCGATGACCTGCCCCCGCACATTAATGATCGGGAACATGATGCGGTCGCGGAAGCGGTCGTAGCGCTTGCCCTCGTCGCCGACGATCACCAGTCCGGTCTCGCTCAAGCTGTCGCTCTGGTAATCCGGAAACGCAGCAACCAAGTTCTGCCAACCTTCCGGCGCATAGCCGATGCCGAACTTCGCCGCGATCTCGCCGGAAAGTCCGCGACGCTTGAGGTAATCGATGGCGCGCGGCGACTGCTTGAGCTGTTCGCGGTAGTAGCGGGTCGCGGTCTGCATCACCCCGTACAGGTCGGGCGCGACCTTCTGGTGCTGCTCGCCCGCCGCAGAGCGCTCATGCGGCACTTCCAGCCCGGCACCACGCGCCAGTTCCTCCACCGCATCGACAAAACCCAGCCCCGCCTGTTCCATGACGAAGCCGATGGCGGTGCCGTGGGCGCCGCAGCCGAAGCAATGGTAGAACTGCTTGGTCTGACTGACTGTAAAGGAAGGGGATTTTTCGTTATGGAAGGGACAGCAGGCGACATAGTTCGCCCCGGCCTTCTTGAGCGGCACATAGCGCTCGACCACATCCACGATATCGAGACGATTGAGCAAGTCCTGAATGAAACTTTTTGGAATCAAGTCAGCACCCTTTCATTTCTCCCGACCACGAGCCGGAAGAACGTTCAACCGGGTTGGATTTATTTGGCGAGTTGCGCCTTGATCAGCGCGGAAACCTTGCCCATGTCGGCACGACCGGCCAGCTTGGGTTTAAGCACACCCATCACCTTGCCCATATCCTGCGGACCGGCAGCGCCAGTCGCGGCGACAGCCTCAACGATGGCCGCATTGATCTCGGCCTCGCCGAGCTGTTGCGGCATATAGGTTTGCAGCACGCCCATCTCGAACTTTTCGACATCCGCCAGTTCCTGGCGGCCCGCCGCCTCATACTGACTGATGGAATCGCGCCGCTGCTTCAGCATCTTTTCGATGATGGAGACCACATCAGCATCCGACAGCTCGATGCGCTCATCTACCTCGCGCTGCTTCATTGCGGCAAGCAAAAGACGGATAGCCCCGAGGCGCGCCGCATCCTTGGCGCGCATCGCGGCTTTCATATCATCGCTGATTTGCTGCTTGAGACTCATATCAGAGCCAGCCACACCCATACAGGGCGCGACTTAGTACAGCTTGGGAGGAAGAGTTTGGCTACGCAGACGCTTGTAGTGACGCTTCACGGCAGCAGCCAGCTTGCGCTTACGCTCGGCGGTGGGCTTTTCGTAAAATTCGCGAGCACGCAGATCGGTCAGCAGACCGGTCTTTTCCACGGAACGCTTGAAGCGGCGCATCGCTACTTCGAACGGCTCATTCTCTTTAACACGTACGGTTGTCATGAACAAACTACCTTCTACCAAAAAATTGAGGGCGCGATTCTAGCAAAACAGTCCGCCCCCCACAACCACAATTTGTTTTCTACCTGAATACCCTACCCTGCCCGCCCCGGGGCGGCGCCCAAATTGACTTCACCCCGGCCGGGTGCTACTTTCGCGGCGCGACGCGGACGGTGCCCTGCATCCCTCCTACGGCTCCACTGACCATATAAACAGAAGTAAAGCCAATGCCGACACTTGCCAACCTCCCCCACCATATATATGTCTTCGCTGCGATACTCGGCGTTCTGCTCTTCGCGTTCCTGTTCTTCTTTTTCCTGCCGTCCCTGCTCCTGTCGAGACGGTTATCCGCCACCGCCAGGAAGCTGGAGGCCCTGAAGGGAAAGCCGGGCGCCGACATGGGCCGCATCTTCGATAAAACCGGCGTTCTTGAGCATCTCTGGCAGGAATACACGGATACCCTGCACAAGCAAACCGAGACCGATGCCCTCACAGGCCAGCCCGTCACACGCATGCGCTCGACCATGCCGGCTGGGGCGATCTTCCGTCCCGAGATCGTCGTCGACATTCCGCTGCGCGCCGATTTCTTCAAGCACCTGCCGGGGCTGTTCACCGGCGTGGGTATCATCGGGACGTTCTATGGCCTCCTCATCGGCCTGCAGGCATTCGAGGTGTCGGAGAACGCCATCGTCGTGCGCAACAGCCTGAACAAACTGCTGCACGGCGTCTGGGAAGCATTCCTGGTGTCGGCAGCGGCCATCACGCTCGCGATGATCGTCACCTTCATCGAAAAGCTGCTCGTCGCCCGCCTGAATGCCGAGGTCGAGAAGATCGTGCAACTCCTCGATGCGCTCTTCGAAGGCGGCGCAGGCGAGGAATACCTGGCCCGGCTGGTGAAGGCATCGGAGTCGTCCTCGAACCAGACCGCCACCCTGCTCAAGGGCGAATTGAAGCAGATGCTCGCCGAACTCTCGGCACAGCAGATCGCTGCGGCCAATGCCGCCTCGTCCACTCTCGGGGACCGCATCGTCGGCAGCATCGAAGCCGGCCTGAAGGAGCCGCTCAACAAGATCGCCGAATCGTTCAAGGGGGTACGCAACGACCAGGAAGCGGCCGTCCAGTCCCTACTGACCAACGTGCTGCAAGGCTTCAGCCAGCAAATGAAGGATCTGTTCGGCAACCAGATCGCCGGCATCAACGGCCTGCAGCAGGAAACCATACAGGCGCTTCAGGCAGCGGTCGTCACCCTTGAGCAGATGGCCTCGAACGTGGAAGCCTCCGGACTGCGAAGCACCTCGTCGATGGCCGACCAGTTGGCCGAAGCGATGGCGGCGGCAGAATCGCGCCAGCGCATCATGAACGACAAGATGACCGAGTTCATCGACCAACTGCGGCTGGTCGTGTCCAACTCGCAAGGCGAGACGCAGGCGAAACTGCAGGGCACGCTGGACGACCTGTCGGAGCGCATGGGCCAGGTCATCGACAGCCTGAGCGCACAAGTCCGTTCCGCAACGGATGCCAGCATGAAGTACCACGATGAATTGGCCATCAAGAGCCAGAATGTCGTCGGACAGTTCGGCGGTCATGTCGAAGCGGTCGTGGATAGCGTGAATCGTGCCGCCACCGAAATGCGTGCCGCCGTCGAGGCGATGCGGCGCACAACAGGCGAAGCGCTGTCCAAGATGAATAACGGCGCAGACACCCTGTACCTTGCGGCCAAAGACTTCGCCGCAGCAGGCCAGGGCGTCACCGCCACGCTGGACAAATCTTCGCAGGTGGCGAACCAACTCTCTCAGGCCGCCGGCTCGGTATCCGCGGCCTCCAAGGGATTGAGCGGCATGCTGGCGGACCATCAGTCGGTGCGCGATTCGATCGCCGGCATGGTAGGGTCGATGCAGGCCATCGTCGAGCAGGCGCGCCGCGAGGCCTCCATGTCGAGCGACGTGATCACGCGCATCGAAGGGGCCGCGGCAAAACTGGTGGAGGCGCAAAAAGAGGCGGACAGCTACCTGTCCAGAGTCTCCGAAGTGCTGGGCGAGGCGCACCAGTCTTTCAGCGACGGCATGACCAAGGCGGTCGGCGAGGCCAACCGCGACTTCCACCAGGCGCTGTCCGATTCCGTGAAACTGCTGCGCGAGGGTATCCAGGAACTGGAAGACACCCTCGGCACCGCAGCCGGCCACGCCTAGGTAGCCGCCCATCATGCTCGGCAAGCTGATCGTACTCGGCAACCGCAACAAGGAGGAAGGCGAAGCCATTCTGGATCTCGTATGCCGACCTCATGTCCCGCGCTGATGGTCATGTTCCTGCTGGTCATGAGCGTGGCGCTGCTCGCGATCACCAACAACGTCTCCGAAACGGAGCGCAGGGAAGTCGAACGCACGCATGAAATCGACCAGATCCTGGCGAAGATCGAGAAGGCAACCCAACAATATCCCGGCATCTCCATCGACAAGAACCGTAGCGTGATCGATTTCGGCGACCGCGCACGCTTCGAAACCGGCAGCTCGCGACTGTCGAACGAACAGGCACAGTACCTCAGCACCTTCGTCTCGGAAGTGCTCTCTATCGCCCGCGAAGAACTGGGCAAGAAATGGGTCAAGCGCATCGTCGCAGAGGGGTTCGCCGACCAGCGCGGCGACTACCTGCTGAACCTCAACCTGAGCCTGCAGCGCAGCCAGCGCGTGCTTTGCGTGCTGCTCGCTCCGCCGCCCACGCAGGAGCATGTGCTGAGTCCCGCCGAACTGGAGCAGGTCCGCGAGCTGTTCCTGGTCGGGGGATATTCGTTCAACTCGGCCAAGGCATCCCTGGAAGAAAGCCGCCGCATCGAACTGCGCCTGGAATTCTTCGGCCTCGATGAAGTCCGCCCGGCAAATCTCGAAATCCCGCGCGGCGATTTCGGAACCTGCCGGATATGAGCGCCCTCGACCAACTGCAGCGAACACTGCACAACGTCAGCCAGGTCGCGCTCGCCAGAATACGTCTCGGCGATTCGCTGCAGATCGCGCATGAACGCTCCAGACTGATAGCCTGGCTGGGCGGCACATCGGAACTGGAGGAATCGACCGGAGACCGCATCGCCGATGCACTGCGTGCTTTCGAACAGAACCGGTACGTTTCGGGATTGCGCCAGGCGCGACTGATCTGCTACGGCTGCACGCAACCGTTCGGCACGCCGCCCCAGCGCCTGATCGAGCACAGCGAACTCTTCGCCATCCTGCTGGAGTACGTCGACCAGCACCATTACCGCACCCGTGCATTCCGCAAATGCTACCGGGGCTTGTTGAACTGCTATTTCTCCTACGACCCCGCCAGCACGGACAACCTTGCCGAGGGTCGGCACAATTGGGAGACCCTGCGGCAATTCCTGGACAAGCGCAAGGATTGCCTCGACACGCCCGGCTACAACCCAGCATGGGTCGCCGCGTTGTCCGTCCATCACAACCTGCTCGACAAGGATCCCTGCAAGCCCTACCAACTGGCAGATCTGGAGGAAAATCTCGAGATATTCGACGACCTGCGCGAGCGCCTTGAGATCAGTGGCGACAGCTGGATCATCCGCAAGATCGTTTTCTCCCAGATCAGGGAGGCCATTGCCCTGGATGACGCCTCGTTTGGCGCAAACATCGACAGCCTCCTGCTGTTGCTGATCGCCCATCCGCTGCATGCCGGTGCGGCGCTGACCCTGCTGCTGAACCGCCACGTGCGCAGCGAGCAGATGGAGATTGGCGCTGCGCTCCGGGATTTTTCGGTCAAGCAATGGGGCAATCCCTGGCTCGCGGCCAATGCCCACCAATGGCAATGCGACCAGGAAGCGCGAGGGATGGTCGCACATTCCCTAAGGCGGCACTTGCTCGATAGGTTCTTATCGATACTGTCGGACGACAATGCGAGAAATCCGCGCCGCCGGAATTTCTGGGAGTTGTATTGCGGGGACATGCAGGGCATGTACTTCGCGCTGGGCAGCGATGCCTTCATCCGCGGCAACCTGGAACTGCATATGTTCAGGCACCACGCTCAAAGCCTTATCGTCAGGCTGACTGAGGGCAAGAGCGACACCCATGCGCTCATCATGCAATTCGGCGAGCATCACGTCGTGGAGTTCAACAACCATCACAATCCGGCTTATTTCTACGACACCCGCCACGGCTTGCCCCCCTTCTATCTGAGCAAAGGCTGGGTGGAGGTCGGGGCACTGAGCGCGAGCAAGATGACTCAGGGCATCGGCACCGCGCCGCGTTCGAAAGCCCTCCGCCACCAGGACAGCAGCCAGCTCTTATGGGAAGGGAAATTCGCCGAGCTGATGGGCGCAACCGAAAATTCCATCAAGGCATTCTGCAGGAAATATCACTGCCAGCACGATGATCTGAGATCCCGGGGCGGGCAGGAATGGATACGCCCGACCGACCGGACGCAATGCGGAACGGAGGCATGGTCGGTGCTGCTGGGATGGGGTTTCAACCCGTCGCCGGATGAGGCGGGTTACTGCCGCGTGTAGAATCCGGAACGGCGTCCACCTTCTTATGATCAACGATCAATCTCAATGGCAGAATTAACCAGACTCGGCAAATACGAAATTTGGCGGGAACTCGGGCGCGGGGCGATGGGCGTCGTCTACGAAGCGTTCGATCCGCTCATCCAGCGCACCGTCGCCATCAAGACCGTCCTGAAGTCATCGTTCGACAAGACGGAGGCGGAAGAAGCCTTCAGCAGATTCCGCCGCGAAGCGCAGGCTGCGGGGCGGCTCACACACCCGAAGATCGTCTCCGTCTATGAGTACGGAGAAGATGAAGAAATGGCGTACATCGTCATGGAGCTCATCCGCGGCAAGGAGCTGAAGGAATACTTCGACCACGAAGAGCGCTTCGAGATCAGGAACGGCATCCGCATCGTGCTGCAGTTGCTCGATGCACTGGATTATTCGCACAGCCGCGGCGTGGTGCATCGCGACATCAAGCCGGCCAACATCCTGATCACCGAGGACGGCCAGGTAAAAGTGGCGGACTTCGGCATCGCCAAAATCGAGTCGACGCACCTGACCCAGGTCGGGATCGTGCTCGGCACCCCTTCCTACATGTCGCCCGAGCAGTTCATGGGGAAATCGGTGGATCGCCGCACCGACATCTATTCCGCCGGAGTCGTCCTTTACCAATTCCTCACGGGCACGCGCCCGTTCACCGGCAGTGTGATCACCATCATGCACAAGGCGGTGAACCAGGAAGCGGTGCCGCCCTCGCAACTCAACCCCGCCGTATCCAAAGCCCTCGATGAGGTGGTCAGGAAAGCCATGGCCAAACGACCGGGCGAGCGTTTCCAGACGGCCGCCGAGTTCATGGAGGCGCTCAAGCTAGCGGCGAGCACCATACCTTCGGGTGTCCCGAACAAGCCCCTGATTGCCGCAGATGAGATGTTTGATGCGACGGATTCGACCATCGTGCTGCCTGGCGGCGCCGCTTTCAAGGCAACGCCGCGCCAGGGCGATATCGAATCCTGGCGGAGCATCACCGACAGCCGGAACAAGGCGGACTTCCAGCGTTACCTTGAAGAATATCCCGCCGGCCAATTTACCGAACTGGCCAGATTGCGCATCGCGGCGCTGGAGAAGGCCGACGCCCAAACGCGCGAGGAGGCTGAGCGCCGCCGGCTGGCGATCGAAGAACAGGCTCGCCGCGACAAGGAAGCCGAAGAAGCCAAGGCAAAAGCAGATGCCCAGCGCCAGAAGGAAGACGAAGAAAAAGCGCGTCTCGCCCGGAAAATAGGCGAGATCAAGAACGAGGCCGCCGAGACCAAAGCCAGGGTGGAAGCCCAACGCAAAAAGGATACCGAGGAGCAAGCCCGCCGCGCCCGGGAACTGGCTGGTGTCATGGCTGAAAAGGAAAAACGGCTGGCTGACGTGATGGCCGAACGCGAGGCCGAGCGCGAAATTCAACGCAAACTGGAAGCCGAGGCCAAACAGAAACTGGAAGCCAGGATCAAGCGCAGGAAGGAAGCCGAAGAAGAAGAGGCGCGCCGCGAGAAAGAACTCGCCGAAGCCAAGCTGCGGGCCGATGCAGAGGCAAAACGCAAACTGGCGGAGGATGAGCGGTTACGCCGTGAGAACGAGTACGCCGAAGCCAGGGCTCGAGCCGAGGCTCGTCGCGAGGCGGAAGAGGCAGAGCAGGCGCGCCGCGCACGCGCCAGGATCAGGGCAATCGCGGTGGTTGCAGCGATTGCCGTCGCAGGGGCTGCAATCTGGTATGTCCTGCGCATGTTCTCGTAGCATGGGCTACGCCGCCAAGCCCGATCTTCAATAAACGCAGAAGAACTCTACGACTTCGCTGGGATCCTTGGCATAGGCATGCCCCAGACTGATGCTGCCGTTCCCGTGCAGCACAAACTCCTCACGCCGCAACTGGATCTCTTTTTCGCCGCTGATGGTGACATAGCTGCCGTTCGAGCTTTGGTCGATGAAAACGAACTTGTCGCGCCGGCGTTCGATCTTGGCGTGAATGCGCGAAGCCCTGCGATCCTCGATCACGATGTCCGCCTGTTCGTCCCTGCCGATGACGACCGAAGGCCGTTCGGCGTTGATCAAGAATTCCCGGCCCTGGTGAACCAGGCGCACGGCAGACTCATGGATGGGCAGCCCATGGGTGCGCCCCACCATCATGGTCATTTCCTCGCTCTCATGCCAGACGATCTCGAACACATGGATGTCCTCAGCCTTGCCTTTTACGGTCAACGCATCGAGCATGCGCGCGCTGGACTGAATGATGGGATGAAGCGTCGAGACGGAAGAATCCGAAGTGATGATCTGGCCGCCCTTGGCGATATTCACCATGCGTGCCGCGATGTTGACGGTATCGCCGAACACATCAGCATCCGTTTCGAGCACCGACCCGAAATGCAGGCCGATACGGACCATGATGGGAGTGTTTTCCACCGGCGGTTGCGCGGTCACCTCGGTCTGCATCTCGCAAGCTGCCTGCACCGCCGCATCCGCACTAGGCAACACCGCCATGATCTCGTCGCCTATAGTCTTCACGACATGTCCGCCATGCGCGGCCGTCACGCGCCTCAATATGTCGAGACAGCCGTTGATGGCGGCAAACGCTTTCGTATCGCCAAGAAGTTCATACAGGCGCGTGCTGCCGCTGATATCGGCGAACAGCACGGCCATTTCCCGCTCGATACTGGATGACGCTGTTTTTGTCATGCCCCTAAAACCAGCCAGTTAAGTGGCTAATTGTAACGTCATTTTTGGTAGCCGCAGCCACAACTCACTGAACCGTGATTCTGGCGAATTTGCGCTTGCCGACTTGCGCCACCACGACCGCCCCCGCATTGAGCTGCAGCGCCTTATCGCTGACTTTTTCACTATCCAGCTTGACCGCGCCCTGCTGGATCATGCGCAACGCCTCCGATGTGCTGTCGACCAGCCCGGCCTGCTTGAGCAGGTTGGCGATGGCGATGCTGCCATCGACTGCGGAAACATTAACCTCCGGCATGTCATCGGGCAATACGCCCTGCCGGAAACGCGCCTCGAATTCCGCCAGCGCATCCACGGCAGCCTTGTGCGAATGGAAGCGCGCAACGATCTCCTGCGCCAGCAACACCTTGATGTCGCGGGGATTGCGCCCCTGCTTCACCTCTTCGCGCCAACCCGCGATTTCGGCCAGGCTGCGGAAAGACAGCAATTCGAGATAGCGCCACATCAATTCATCGGAAACCGACATCAGCTTGCCGAACATATCCTGCGGCGTGTCGGTGATACCGACATAGTTGCCCAGCGACTTGGACATCTTGTTCACCCCATCCAGACCTTCCAGCAATGGCATGGTGAGTATGCACTGCGCCGGCTGACCGTAGTGGCGCTGCAATTCACGCCCCATCAGCAGGTTGAATTTCTGGTCGGTGCCGCCAAGCTCGATGTCGGCCTTGAGAGCAACGGAGTCGTAGCCTTGCACCAGCGGGTAGACGAATTCGTGGATGGCAATGGGTTGGCTGCTCCTGTAGCGTTTGCCGAAATCGTCGCGCTCCAGCATCTGGGCCACGGTGTGGGTAGCCGCCAGCTTGATCAGGTCCACCGCGCTGAACTTGTCCATCCAGGCTGAGTTGAACACGATCTCGGTCTTCTCCGGATCGAGCACCTTGAACACCTGGTCGCGGTAACTCTGCGCATTGGCGAGCACTTGCTCACGCGACAACGGCGGACGGGTGGCGTTTTTGCCAGTGGGGTCGCCGATCATGCCAGTGAAATCGCCGATCAGGAACAGCGCATGATGACCCAAATCCTGTAACTGGCGCATCTTGTTGAGCAGCACCGTGTGACCGAGGTGCAAATCCGGGGCGGTGGGATCGAAACCCGCCTTGACGCGCAACGGGCGCCCAAGCGCAAGCTTTTGTTTCAATTCGCCTTCTATCAGAATCTCATCGGCTCCGCGCTTGATCTGCGCGAGCACATCCTGTGGTGTCATTTCAGCCATCATTTCATACCAGTTTCAAAGCATTACCGCTCATTCCAGATTTTCAACCGCTCGTCGGCCATAATTTGCCGCCCGTTTTTTACACTCCCCATCCATCAGTTTGATTTTGAGGGGTAAGCACTTTCTGTTAAAGTGCGCACCAATTGAAAAAACAAAGCGTTGTAAATGCCGCGTAGCAATTCAAGGAGGCGCGAATGTTAACCCAAAACCTGCTCAGCCAAGAACGCAAATTGAAATTGCGTTGGTTCGTCACCCTCTCCACCATGCCCTTGCTGGGCGTCGTGACTGCTTTCGGCCTGGTGCCGGAAAGCAAGCTCGGCCTGGACTCGACCAAGCTTGCCGTCGAAGAGCTCGCCTTGCCCAAGGTCGCCCCTGCCCCGGCCACCGTCGCCAGCTTCTGGCGCAGCGAGCATGTGCAGCGCGGCGACACTGTCGCCGAACTGCTGCGCCGCCTGAACGTGGACGACGCCGCGGCCAGCAATTTCCTGCGCACCGACGCCACCGCGGAATCCTTCCGCAAGCTGGCGGTTGGCAAGGAAGTGCAGGCCGAAACCAGCGCTGCAGGCAGCCTGGTCGCCTTGCGCTATCTTGGAGAAAACGGCGCCCAGATCGTGATCGAAAAGCTGGGCGAAGACTTCAAGGCCCGCATCCTTCCCGCTCAACTGGAAAAGCGCCTGTTCGTGCGCACCGGCGAGATCAAGACCAGCCTGTACGCCGCGACCGATGCCGCCGGCGTGCCCGAGGGTGCAGCAAACCAGTTGACCGAGATCTTCAGCGGCGACATCGATTTCCATCACGATCTGAAGCGTGGCGACAAATTCACCGTGGTCTATGAAATGGCCTACAGCAACGGCGCACTGGTAAGCACCGGGCGCATCCAGGCTGCCGAATTCGTCAATCAGGGCCAAGCCTACCGCGCCGTATACTTCCAGCGCGATGCGGAACATGGCGACTACTACACACCGGAGGGGAAGAGCGTACGCAAAGCCTTCCTACGCTCGCCCATCGCCTTCTCGCGCATCAGTTCGGGGTTCTCCAACTCGCGCTTCCACCCCGTACTGAACAAGTGGCGTGCCCATAAGGGTGTGGACTTTGCAGCGCCCATCGGCACGCCGGTGAAGGCCACTTCGGACGGCGTAGTATCGTACGTCGGCAATCAGAACGGCTACGGCAACGTTGTCATGGTCAACCATCAAGGCGGTCGTTACACCACTGTCTACGGCCACCTCTCGCGTTACGCGAAGGGACTGTATCGCGGCCAGCGGATCGGGCAGGGCGACGTAATCGCCTTTGTCGGGATGACCGGCATGACCAGCGGCCCTCACCTGCACTATGAGTTCAAACTCGATGGCCAGCAGCGCGATCCGCTGCGCGTCGCGCTGCCCAACGCCATGCCGGTGGATGCGACCAACATGCCCGCCTTCCGCTCGTTGGCAGACAACTTCGTTGCCCGCCTGAACCAGTTGCGCAACACCAACCTCGCCAAGCTCGATTAAGCCGTTCGTGGGACAACCTGCCGAGCTTTATGCCGGGCTCATGTCGGGAACCAGCCTGGACGGCATCGATGCCGTCCTCGCTGACTTGAGCGATTCCCAGCCCAGGCTTCTGTCCAGATACTATCTCCCGTTTGACGATGCACTGAAAGGCGAGCTGCTGGCGCTGCACCAGCCCGGCCACAACGAACTGCACCGCACGCTCCTGGCCGGCAACCGCTTGGCAGCGCTGTATGCGGCAGCCATCGAACGATTGCTCGATCTTGCCGGCACCGCGCCAACTCAGGTCCGAGCCATCGGCTGCCACGGCCAGACCATCCGCCACCGCCCCGAGCATGGCTACACCCTGCAGATCGGCAATGCCGCATTGCTCGCGGAGTTGGCCGGCATCGCCGTGGTCAGCGACTTCCGCAGCCGCGACATCGCCGCTGGAGGACAAGGCGCGCCGCTGGTACCAGCCTTCCACGACCGTATCCTGCGCCATGCAGACATCCACCGCGTCGTCGTCAACATAGGCGGCATCTCCAACCTGACCAACTTGCCGCCGAAAGGCGCCGCCTCGGGTTTCGACTGCGGCCCCGGCAATCTGCTGATGGACGCTTGGTGCATGCAACATACCGGCAAGGCTTACGACGAAAACGGCGAGTGGGCCGCATCCGGCAAAGTACGCCCCCTGTTGCTGGAGCATATGCTGGCCGAACCGTTCTTCGCCTTGGCGCCGCCCAAGAGCAGCGGTCGCGACCTGTTCAACATGTCGTGGCTGCAAGACAGACTGGAAGGCAGCGAAACGGCGGCAGACGTGCAGGCCACGTTGCTGGAGCTGACCTGCCGGACGATCGCGCAGGCCATCGAACTGCATTGCCGTGGGGCGAGGGAAATCTATCTGTGCGGCGGCGGCGCACACAACCAGGCCCTGCGCACCCGCCTCACCGCCCTGCTACCCGATTGCACCGTAGGTACGACTGACGATCTGGGGGTGAGTGGCGACTATCTGGAAGCCATCGCCTTCGCCTGGTTGGCGCAGCAGACCCTGGAAAACAAGCCGGCCAACCTGCCGGCCGTCACAGGCGCGCGCCATCCCTGCGTGCTGGGCGCGATCTATCCCGCATAAAACAAACGGGGCGCATCTGCGCCCCGTTTCTCAACACCCCTCAGAACCGGTTATACCGAGAACGATGAACCGCAACCGCAGGTGGTGGTGGCGTTGGGGTTCTTGATGACGAACTGCGAACCTTCCAATCCCTCCGTGTAGTCGATCTCTGCACCGACCAGGTACTGGAAGCTCATCGGATCGATCAGCAATTGGACGCCGTTCTTGGTCATCACGGTGTCATCCTCGTTCGTCACTTCGTCAAAGGTAAAACCATACTGAAAACCGGAACAGCCGCCTCCGCTGACGAACACGCGCAGCTTCAGGTCTGGATTACCTTCCTCTTCGATCAGTTGCTTTACCTTGTTCGCCGCGCTATCGGTAAAGATCAGCGGGTCTTGCGTTTCAGTCACTGCGTTCATGCTCTCTCCTAAAAAATGGTTATTCGCCGCTGCTCAGTTTGAAGGCCACCACCTTGTCCTGCACGGCCGCGTTGCTGTGAATCAGGCGCCCTTCGACGATTGCACCCAGCTGGATCTCCAACGTTTTGTAATGCACATCGCCAGAGACCTTGGCTTTGCCTTGTAGTTCCAAATATTCGCTCGCAGTCACCGGCCCGCTGATCGTACCGTTGACGACCAGGTGGGTGACGCTCACTTCGCCGTTCACCCGCGCGTGCTCGCTCAGCACTAGCGTACTTGGCTTGCCGGGCGCAGCAATGACGTTGCCGTTGACCTCGCCATCGATGCGCATCCCGCCGCTGAAATTCAGGTTCCCCGCGATGGACGTTCCCGCACCGATCAGTGAATCGATACGATTCTGGGGCTTGCTGTGCTTCTTGCTGAACATGTTCTGCTCCTTGCTATGAAAGGTTCACGCTCTGCCGCACCTTCGGCTCGCGCGCGCCCTGTTCGAATATGCGCACCTGCACGCTTTCCAGCTGCGCATCCGGGGGCAACTGTATGCTTTGTTCGATGCGCTGATAATACTTGAAACCAAGCTGGAATTGGGCATTCCCGGACGCTTCCTGGGGGAACATGCGCGTCGTGCGCTGCCCGTTCTCCAGCACGGTAGCCACCAACTGGTAGCTGCCGACGAACTCCTTGGCGCGCTGCCCGCCCCGCACCAGCAGCATGCGCAAGTGGTACTCACCGGGCATCTGGTCATGCTCCAGCCTCAGGCGGTGCACCCCAAGCTCGCCTTCCTTGCCATGCGTCGCGGTCAGGTTCTGAAAAAAGGCCAAGTCTTCCTGCAGGCCGACATTCTCGTCCGCCTGGACCTTCAGCTGCCGGGAAACCTCCTGATTGCTGGCCTGTTCGATCTGGATCTGCCGCTCATACTGCGCGACTTGGTCGTGCAGTTGCGTATTCTCCGTGCTCAGGCTGGTAACCTGCTCGCGCAGCTGCGCCAATTCCTGCTGCGCCTCGCTGCGGTGAAACCCGGCCAACTCCAGGCCGCTGCCATAGGCCCACCACGCCAAGCCCAGCGACGCGACCAGGAACGGCACCGTCATGCTCCAGCGGAGATACCACGGGATATGAGGCCGCACCGCCAAGCGCGGCGCGGAAATGCCGAACCTGCGCTTGACGCGCCGCCACATCCTCATGGGAGCAGCGGCACGTTGTCCAGCGCAGTCGATTCCGGCAGGCAGAACATGATGTTCATGTTCTGCACCGCCTGGCCCGCTGCGCCCTTGACCAGGTTATCGATCACCGACAGCACCACCACGGTGTCGCCGCCCTGCGGCCGGTGCACCGCGATGCGGCAGCGGTTCGCGCCGCGCACCGAGCGCGTTTCGGGATGGCTGCCGGCCGGCATCACATCCACGAACGGCTCGTTGGCGTAACGCTGTTCGAACAGCGCCTGCAGATCCACATCGCGCGTCAGCCTGCCGTACAGCGTGGCATGGATGCCGCGGATCATCGGTGTCAGGTGCGGCACAAAGGTCAGCCCGACGGGGTGGCCGGTCACGCAGCCCAAGCCCTGCCGGATCTCCGGCAAGTGGCGATGACCCGCCACGCCATAGGCCTTGAAATTGTCGGAGGCTTCGGAGAATAGCGTCGGGATCTCCGCCTTACGCCCTGCGCCGGAAACGCCCGACTTGGCATCGGCGATCAGGCTGCCCGGCTCGATCACGCCAGCTTCCAGCAAGGGGATGAACCCCAGCTGCACCGCGGTCGGGTAACAACCGGGATTGGCCACCAACCGCGCCTGTTTGACCTGGGCGCGATTCACCTCGGGCAAGCCGTACACTGCCTCGGCGACCAGATCCGGGCAGGCATGGGTCATACCGTACCACTTCTCCCACTCCGAAATATCCTTGATACGGAAATCCGCGGCGAGGTCGATCACCTTCACGCCCGCATCCAGCAGCGCGCGCACCTGCTGCATGGCAATGCCGTTCGGCGTGGCGAAGAACACCAAGTCGCACTGTTCCAGCTTCGCCTCGTCGGGATGGGTGAACGGCAGATCTACATAGCCGCGCAAGCTGGGGAACATCTGGCTGACCTTGGTGCCGGCATCGGCACGGGAAGTGATCACCTGCAACGCCACCTGCGGATGCGCCGCCAACAGGCGCAGCAGCTCCACGCCGGTGTAGCCTGTGCCGCCAACTATGCCAACTTTAATCATCTTGAATCTTCCTCAAAAACGTCCTGCATCATACAACAAACCCCAATGCAAAAGCCGCCCGAAGGCGGCTTTTGCAGGATACGACAGCAGCGATTAACGCTTGGAGAACTGCTTACGACGGCGGGCCTTGCGCAGACCGACCTTCTTACGTTCAACTTCGCGTGCATCGCGGGTCACCAGACCTGCTTGCTTCAACACCGGCTTGAACTCGGCGTTGTAATCGATCAGCGCGCGGGTGATGCCGTGGCGCACAGCACCTGCCTGGCCGGCTTCGCCGCCACCAGTGACGTTCACCATGATGTCGAACTTGCCCAGTGTCTCGGTCAGCGTCAGCGGCTGGCGCACGATCATGCGACCGGTTTCGCGGGAGAAGAACACATCGACCGGCTTGTCGTTCACGACGATGTCACCCTTGCCCGGCTTGATAAAGACGCGAGCCACCGCACTCTTGCGACGACCGGTTCCGTAGTTGTAATTCACGCTCATGATTAAGCCTTCAGCAGGTTAACGGGTTTCGGTTGCTGCGCGGCATGCGGATGATCCGCACCGGCATACACCTTCATCTTGCGCAGCATCGCGTAGCCCAGCGGGCCCTTGGGCAGCATGCCCTTGACGGCCTTTTCCAGCACGCGTTGCGGATGACGCTGTTGCAACTTGGTGAAGTTGGTGGTGTACAGGCCGCCCGGATAAGTGGTGTGGCGATGATACAACTTGGCTTCCGCCTTGTTGCCGGTCACGCGCAGCTTGTCCGCGTTGACCACGACGACGAAGTCGCCGGTGTCCACGTGCGGTGTGTAGATTGCCTTGTGCTTGCCACGCAAACGCGCAGCGATTTGGGCAGCCAAACGGCCCAGCACTTGGTCTGCTGCGTCAACCAGAAGCCAGTCGTGCTGGACTTCCTGGGGCTTAGCGGAAAATGTTTTCATAGCCACTATTCCTAAAAATTCAATAAGTAAACCTCGAAGGGCGCGCATTCTATTTCAGCCACCCCGCCACTGTCAAACGCTATTTTGGCCGAACGTAATCTGCCCAATCCAAACAACCCGGACGGAGCCAAGCCAGAAGCGATGTTAAGATGCGCCCCGTTGCCGCACCGGCCCCAATATTATGTCCTGGTTCACCACCAATACCGTCGCCGCCTTCCTGTTGCCGCCGCTGAGCCTGCTGCTCGTGCTCGCGTTGGGTATCTTTTTATTGTACCGCCGCAAAAAGTCCGCCAAGGCCGTACTCCTCACCGCGCTCGCCCTGCTTTGGCTCGCCTCCACGCCTTATGTTGCCGAGAGCGGGCTGCATCTGCTTGAAGAGCGCACTTCCATACCGGACATCCAGCGCCAGCAAGCCGATGCGATCGTGATCCTCGGCGGGGGGACTTATTTCCATGCGCCGGATTATGCCGGACAGGACACCGTCAGCGAACCAACGCTGGTTCGCCTGCGCTACGGCGCAAGGCTGCAGCGCGAGACCGGCAAGCCGATACTAGTGAGCGGCGGCAAGCCGCACGGCAACCAGCTGTCCGAGGCTCAACAGATGAAGGTAGCGCTGGAGCAGGATTTCCGCATCCCAGTGCGCTGGACCGAGGACACTTCCGACAACACCTTTGAAAACGCGCATCATTCCTTCCGCATGCTGCAACAGCAAGGCATCCGCAAAATCTATCTGGTGACGCATGGCTGGCACATGCCGCGCGCCGCCGAAGTGTTCCGCCGTGCCGGATTCGAAGTTGTCGAAGCGCCGACCGCTTTCACCACGCGCTACCGCACCGACCTGCTCGCCTTCCTGCCGCGAGCCGAAAGCCTGGTCGACAGCAAGATTTTCGTCCATGAAGCCATCGGGCTGCTGTGGTATCGAATAAGATCAACCATCTCAAATTAAGGAGAACAACATGAAAGCTCGCGTCAAATGGATCGAAGGGATCGCCTTCGTGGGAGAAGCCGAAAGCGGCCATGCCGTGGTGATGGACGGCGCGCCCGCTGCAGGCGGCCGCAACCTCGGCCCGCGCCCGATGGAAATGCTGCTGCTCGGTGCGGGCGGCTGCTCCAGCATCGATGTGATCATGATCCTGAAGAAAAGCCGTCAGGCGGTTTCCGACTGCTATGTCGAACTGGAAGCGGAACGCGCCGAGACCGACCCCAAGGTATTCACCAAGATACATATGCACTTCGTGGTGAAGGGCAAGGACATCAAACCGGAAGCCGTCGAAAAGGCCGTCAAGCTATCGGCAGAGAAATACTGCTCGGCCTCTATCATGCTCGGCGCTACCGCCGAGATGACGCATGATTTCGAAGTGATTCAGGAGTAACGGCGGGGAAGGGTAAAGAGGGAAGGGAGAAGGGTTTTACCCTTGAGCGCCGAAGGTGCAGTCCCTTCCCTCTTCTCTCTTCCCTTAAATGCGGTAGGCGGTGTGCGTCAATATCTTCGAAGTCGCCTTCATCGCGAACTTCACCGGCGCAGGCAGATCGGCGCCGCCCATCTCCTTCGCCATCTCCGAATGCTTGGTCTCGTCCACATACATCTGCTGGACCACCGCTCGGCTCTTCGCATCCTGCGGCGGCAATTTCTCCAGATGGCTCTGCAGGTGCCCGCCGACCTGATGCTCGGTCTCGGAGAGAAAACCCAGATTCCACTTGTCACCCAGCAACCCGGCGAATGCCCCCAGTGTCAACGAGCCGGTATACCAGAGCGGATTGAGCACACTCAGGTGTCCGCCCAGTTCATGTACGCGCTTCGAGGTCCAAGCCAGATGCTCGGTCTCTTCCTGAGCCGCCTGCTGCAGCTTCGCCTGAACCGCGGGATCGCGCGCCGTCAGTGCCTGCCCCTGATATAGAGCCTGAGCACATATCTCGCCGCTGTGATTGATGCGCATCAGCCCGGCGGCGTGCTTGCGCTCCGCCTCGTCCATGGGGGCATCGGACATGTTCGCATCGGGATGCGGGCGCGCACTGTGCGCCTGACTGAACAGGGTACGCAGCCCCTTATCGAATTCGACGATCAGATGATCCAGATTCAACATATTGCCTCCCTGGTTGAGTTACGCGAACACTTTCGCCAATTCCGCGCCCGGATCGCCGGCGCGCATGAACGCTTCGCCGACGAGGAAGGCGTTCACCTGATGGTCGCGCATCAGCTTCACGTCTTCCGCCCTGAGGATGCCGCTTTCGGTGACCACAATACGCCCCTGCGGAATGCGCGACAACAACCCCAGCGTGGTTTGCAGGCTGACCTCGAAGGTGCGCAGGTTGCGGTTGTTCACCCCGATCAGCGGCGTGGAGAGCTGCAACGCCGCATCCAGCTCCTCGCCGTCATGCACCTCCACCAGCACCGCCATGCCAAGGCTGTGTGCCAGCGCCTCGAATGTCTGCATCTGCCTCACATCGAGCGCCGCAGCGATCAGCAGGATGGCGTCCGCGCCCATCGCCCGCGCCTGGTAGATCTGGTACTCGTCCACCATGAAATCCTTGCGCAGCACCGGCAGGGTACAGGCGGCACGCGCCTGCTTCAGGTATTCCTCGCCGCCCTGGAAGAACTGCTCGTCGGTCAGGACGGAAAGGCAGGCTGCGCCGTGCTGCGCGTAACTTGCGGCGATCTCGGCGGGGCGAAAGTCCTCGCGCAACACGCCCTTGCTGGGGCTGGCCTTCTTAACCTCGGCGATCACCGCGGCCCGGCCGGCCGCGATCTTGGCGCGTATCGCGCCGACAAAATCGCGCGCCGGTCCGGCCTGCTCGGCCTCGGCACGGATCTGTGCCAGCGGTTTGGCCGCTTGCGCCGCGGCCACTTCTTGCGCCTTCACGGCGAGTATCTTCTTCAGAATATCGGACATGCTTTGTTCTTTCGAATGAGGCCCGCATTCTAGCAGGATGGTAAAATGCACGTCCGCTCCAACGAGACACGCACGATGGAAGACATCAAGAAATACATGCAACAGGTCGGACAGCAGGCACGCACCGCGTCGCGCGCGATGGCCATGGCCGATACCAATGCAAAGAACCGCGCGCTTGAGAACATCGCGGCCGCCATTCTGGCCGACAGCGCCAAGCTCATCGCCGAGAACGCCAAGGATGTGGCAAAAGCCAAAATCGAGGAGCTCGATGCCGCCTCCATCGACCGCCTCACGCTCACCGAGAAGACCGTGAAGTCCATGGCCGAAGGTCTGCTCCAGATCGCCGCTCTGCCCGATCCCATCGGCGAGATCAGCGACATGAAATACCGTCCGTCCGGCATCCAGGTCGGCAAGATGCGCGTGCCGCTCGGCGTCATCGGCATCATTTACGAATCGCGCCCCAACGTGACGGCGGATGCCGCCGGCCTGTGCCTGAAGTCCGGCAACGCTGCCATCCTGCGCGGAGGCTCGGAAGCCATCCATTCCAACCAGGCCATCGCCGCCTGCGTGCATCAGGGCCTGCGCGAAGCGGGACTTCCCGAGACCGCAGTGCAGGTGGTGAGCACCACCGACCGCGCCGCGGTGGGTGAACTCATCACCATGAAGGAGTATGTGGATGTGATCGTGCCGCGCGGCGGCAAGAGCCTGATCGCGCGCATCTCCGAAGAGGCCAAGGTGCCCGTCATCAAGCACCTGGACGGCATCTGCCATGTATATATCGACGACGAGGCCGACCTCGAGAAGGCCATCCGCATCGCCGACAACGCCAAGACCCACCGCTACGGCGTATGCAACGCCATGGAGACCCTGCTGGTGCACAAGAGCGTCGCCGCGCAGGTGCTGCCCGACCTGTGCAGGATCTACCTCGACAAGGGCGTGGAGCTGCGCGGCGACGACGCCGCGCGCGCCATCATCCCGCAGATGAACACGGCGACCGAGGAAGACTGGCGCACCGAATACCTCGCCCCCATCCTGAGTGTGCGCGTGGTGAGCGACCTGGACGAGGCCATCGCGCACATCAACACCTACAGTTCGCAGCACACCGACAGCATCGTCACCGAGAACTACACCAAGGCGATGCGCTTCCTGCGCGAGGTGGATTCCAGCAGCGTGATGGTCAACGCCTCGACGCGCTTCGCCGACGGTTTCGAATACGGTCTGGGCGCGGAGATCGGCATCTCCACCGACAAGATCCACGCGCGCGGCCCGGTCGGACTGGAAGGACTGACCTCGCAGAAATACATCGTGCTCGGCAACGGGCAAGTCAGAATCTAAAAAGAAAGAGAACAACATGAGCCAAACCATCGAAATCAAAGTGCCGGACATCGGCGGATTCAAGGGCGTCGCCGTCATCGAGATCGCGGTGAAACCCGGCGATTCGATTGAGAAGGAACAGACTCTGATCACGCTGGAAACCGACAAGGCGACGATGGACGTCCCCTCGCCCGCCGCCGGCGTGGTGAAGGAGCTGAAGGTCAAGGTCGGCGACAAGATCAGCGAAGGCTCGGCGATCCTGCTGCTTGAGAGCCAGGATATAGGACACGGGATACAGGATTCAGTTAACCCCGTAGCCCCGGAAACGCCTGCGGCACCGCCCCCCGTCTCCCGTCTCCCGTCTCCTGTATCCTCGATCAAGGGCGACATCCACGCTGAAGTCGTGGTGCTCGGCGCAGGCCCCGGCGGCTACACCGCCGCGTTCCGCGCGGCCGATCTCGGCAAGCAAGTCGTGCTGATCGAAAAACACGCCACGCTCGGCGGCGTGTGCCTCAACGTCGGCTGCATCCCGTCCAAGGCGCTGCTGCATGTGGCCAAGGTCATCAACGAGGCGGAAGAGGTATCGCATCACGGCGTGACCTTCGCCAAGCCGAAGATCGACATCGATGCCATCCGTACCTGGAAGGAAAGCGTGATCGGCAAGCTCACCGGCGGCCTCGCCGGACTCGCCAAGCAACGCAAGGTGCAAGTGGTTCGCGGCACCGCCAAATTCACTTCGCCCAACTCTCTCTCAGTGCAGACTGCCGAAGGCGAGAAGATCGTCACCTTCGACAACGCCATCGTCGCCGCAGGTAGCAGCGTGGCGCGCATCCCCGGTTTCCCATACGACGATCCGCGCATCATCGATTCCACCGGCGCACTGGCGCTGAAGGACGTGCCCAAGCGCATGCTGGTCATCGGCGGCGGCATCATCGGCCTGGAGATGGCCACGGTGTATGACGCACTGGGCGCGAAGATCTCCGTGGTCGAACTGATGGACCAGCTGATGCCCGGCGCAGACAAGGACATGGTCAAGCCGCTGCACACCCGCATCGCCAAGCGTTACGAAGCCATCATGTTGAAGACCAAGGTGACGAAAATCGAGGCGACCAAGGCTGGCCTGAAAGTCACCTTCGAAGGCGAACAGGCTCCGGCCGAACCGCAAGTCTATGACAAGGTGCTGATGGCCGTCGGCCGCCGTCCGAACGGGCGCGAGATCAATGCCGAAGCGGCTGGCCTCATCATCAACGAGCGCGGCTTCATCCCGGTCGACAAGCAGATGCGCACCAACGTGCCGCACATCTTCGCGATCGGCGACATCGTCGGTGACCCGATGCTGGCGCACAAGGCGGTGCATGAAGGCAAGGTCGCGGCCGAGAACATTGCAGGCCACAAGGCATTCTTCGAGCCGCTGACCATCCCGTCCGTCGCCTACACCGATCCCGAGATCGCATGGATGGGCCTGACCGAAACGCAAGCCAAGGCGCAGGGCATTGCATACGAAAAAGCTTCCTTCCCGTGGGCTGCTTCGGGCCGTGCTCTCTCCATCGCACGCGAAGAAGGTGCAACCAAGGTGCTGCTGGATCCGAAAACACGCCGTATACTCGGCGCGGGCATCGTCGGCACGAACGCGGGCGAACTGATCGCCGAAGCCGTGCTGGCGCTGGAGATGGGCGCGGACATGGAAGACATCGGCCTGACCATCCATCCGCACCCGACGCTGTCGGAGACCTTCAACTTCGCGGCGGAAATGGCGGAAGGCACCATCACCGACCTGATGCCGCCGCGCAAAAAATAGGAGGCAATATGCCGAACTTGCACCGTCTGCTGGCTGTTTCATTGCTTGCCTGCTCCGCACAGGCAAGCGCACTGAATCTGGGCGACCTGCTCAACAAGGAGCAGCTGGGCAACATCGGCAAGGCGGCACCTCCAGTCAGCGCGCCGGCAGCCGCATCGCCCGCACCTGCGGCGAAGTCCCAGACTTCCGACCTGTCCATGTTCAGCAACAAGGATCAGGTCGCGAGCCTGAAGCAGGCCCTCACCCAAGGCGCAGAAACGGCAGTCAGGAACCTGGCAAAAGAGAACGGCTACCTCGGCAACGACAAGGTGCGTATCCCGCTGCCGGAGAGCCTGCAAAAGGCCGACAATCTGCTGCGCAAATTCGGCATGGGAAGTTACGCCGATGACCTCGTCACCTCGATGAACCGCGCCGCGGAGGCCGCTGTACCGGAAGCGAAGACGTTGCTGATCGGCGCAGTGAAGCAGATGACCGTGGCAGACGCGAAAGCCATCCTCACCGGCGGTGACGATGCCGCGACGCAATACTTCCGCAAGACCACCGAAACCGCGCTCACGGGCAAGTTCAAGCCCATCGTCGCGAAATCCATGCAGAAGGTGAAGCTGGCGCAGACCTATGACCGGTTCGCCGGCAAGGGTGCCCAGGTCGGCCTGGTGGAAGAGCGTGACGCGAAGCTCGACGACTACATCACGCGCAAGGCGCTCGACGGCCTGTTCCTGATGATGGCCGAACAGGAGAAGGCCATACGCGCGAATCCGCTGGAAGCCACCGGCAACCTCGCGAAAAAAGTCTTCTCCGTCCTGCGCGGACAATAACCCTCAGTCCGTGAGCGAAACCGCCGGCCTCGCCTCGCTCTTCCTCAGCAGCCTGCTCGCCGCGACATTGCTTCCCGGCGGATCGGAAGCAGTGCTGTTCGGCGTGCTCAAGGCCTATCCAGAAACGCTGTGGATCGCGCTTGGCGTCGCCACGCTCGGCAATACCATCGGTGGCATGATCACCTTCGGCATGGGCTGGCTGCTGCCTCAGACCCAGCAGCTCAAGCACGTGGAGAAGGTGCGCCGCTACGGCACGCCCGCGCTGCTGTTGGCCTGGGTGCCGCTGATCGGCGATGCGCTGTGCCTCGCCGCCGGCTGGCTGCGGCTCAATCCGTGGCAGGCTGCGCTGTTCATGGCCATCGGCAAGTTCGCGCGCTACTGGCTGATTGCTTCGGGCATGCGATACGCGTTCATCTTCACGCAGTAACCACGCAACCCGCCTGTCCACGACAGTAAGGCAAAACCCTCATTGTTCCGGTCTCCGAAGCTGAGTACACTGCCCCCAGCAGTAAGTGACGCGAACCATCAACAAGAAGGAGCCGATCATGACCAGCCAGTCCAGAAATGCTGCATTCCATCCCATCCGCCGCGACCGCCTGTTGCAGGAAGCGGTGCACGACAGCTACAAGATGCAGGGCAAGCTGCCGGAACCGACCGTCTGCCCCGGCTGCGGCGCCGTATTCAAATCCGGCCACTGGCAATGGGCCGAGAAACCGGCGCAGGCGCACGAGACCCTCTGCCCGGCCTGCCACCGGCAGCACGACGAGTTCCCTGCGGGTTATCTGCACATCTCCGGCGACTTCGCCGCCACCCACGAAGCGGAGATCCTCAGCCTGGTTCACAACCACGAGGCGCGCGAGAAGGCGCAACACCCGTTGCAGCGCGTGATGGACATTGAGAAGAAGCCCGAAGGTATGACGGTCACCACCACCGACATCCACCTCGCCCGCGGCATCGGCGAGGCGCTGCACCACGCCTACCAGGGCGAACTGGAATTCCACTACAACCCGGAACAACTCCTGCTGCGCGTCAACTGGCAGCGTTAGCGCCTCGTCTGCACGGGATGGCCGCTTGGCTGTCCCGATACTGCCAAGCTGCTTGTCACTTCAGAAGCGGATGCTCCTTGGGCAATTGTTTGGCGTACCAGATGGCCAGTTTGTGCCGCAAGGATTTTTCGGCGACCTGATCTTCGGGCAAGGGCTGCATGACTTTGTCGTGGACCATCAGCCTGTAGATGTATAACAGCTTCTCGCTTGCCGAATCGGTTGGTTCGAATTCGACCACGCCCCGCCCCTCCGCATACCTCACGCCCGCAAGCAGGGCTTCTTTGAACAACGCTGTTTCGTTTTTCAATTTCTTCATGGCGACTCCCGTCAAGTTTTAGAGTGCTGCGTGGTGCACCGTGAAAAGACCGGTCTGCGCCGTCGGCCGATTGGACGTATTGCTGTCCCAACTCAGGTGCGGCCGCCAGCATACTCCCGGACCGTACGGTGAAGAAATCAGTGGCGATACGTAGAGACCGGGAATGGCTCCCCATGTTGTAAAATGCGCGCCCCCCAAATTTTCACACGAACAATGACGCTCACCGAAACACAACTCACCACCATGCTGGAACTGCAGGACGGCATGAACAGCAAGGTCAATCCCGACTGGGTCGCGGCCAACAACAACTGGCACCGCGCCATTCAGGTCGAAGGCGTCGAGGCGATCGAGCATCACGGCTGGAAGTGGTGGAAGAAGCAGGACTGCGACATGGCCCAGCTGCGCATGGAACTGGTCGATATCTGGCACTTCATCCTGTCGGCCGCCATCCAGGAGAAGCACGGCAACGTTGCGCTGGCGAAGATGGAGATGCTCTCCGAACTCAACCTGCACCAGAAATCGGTGCAGTTCGACAACCAGTACTACATGCTGGCCCAGATGAAGCTGCTGGAAAAGCTCGACCTGCTGGTCGGTCTGGCCGCGGCCAGACGCACCAACCTGGCGCTGTTCGAATCGCTGCTGCTGGATTGCGGAACGAACTGGACGGACCTGTTCAAGCAATACATCGGCAAGAACGTGCTCAACGTGTTCCGCCAGGACCACGGCTACAAGACCGGCACTTACATCAAGATCTGGGGCGGGCGCGAAGACAACGAACACTTGGTCGAGGTGCTTGAAACGGTCGATCTGAATGCGGACGATGTGCGCGACGCGCTCTACCAGTCGCTCAAGGCAAGATATATCGTCGTTGCCGGCTGAGTGCCAAGGCCGGCACCTGGCGCAGCGGCCATAATCCGCTGCCCCCTCTCCCTCCCGGCGCGCCGCCCTCCCCGCCTCCAGTTCAAAATATTCAGGGCAAAGCGCACCGTTATGGTGTGGGGAATACAACGCATGCACTCTTTTGTACTCGCGCTACCGGGAGCGCACGGGCATATCGGCCGCGCCATTGCATCTGCAGTACATTTCGCCTGATTTATAACCTCATGGCATGCATATTGCTGATTGAGCATCATCCAACAGCAGAGATGACATGCGATGTTAAAAAGTCAGGAAATGCAATTGACCGCAGGCGAGCGGGGCTGGCTGCCCTGGCTCGGCAAAACCGGCAAGATCGCCATGCGCTGGGCTTGCTTCGTCAACCGGCACCGTTACCCGATACTTGAGCAGACCTTCGAGGGGATCGCCGCAAACCGCGTCAGCATCCTGCAGGGCTGGGCGGAACAGCAATGGTCACATCTGGAAAACCTGGGCGAGGAGATCGCGCGACACTTCCGGCATCCGCAACGCATCCAGGACACTCTCGAGACCGTCCGTTTCCAGGACTTTTCCGAACTGTTCGTCATCGGCAAGGACGGCAAGGTACTCGCATCGACCTGCCCAGCGCGGATCGGCCAGGCCGACCTCGATCCGCGCGTCATCGAACACGCGATGCAGCAGCGTTTCCTGCACGGCCCCTACCTGGACAAAGCCACCGAACGCATCGGTCCCTCGTCCTCCCGATTCCACGATGCCGTAACCCTGATGTTCTACCTGCCGCTGATGCAGGACGGCGAACTGCTCGGTTGCCTGTGCGGTCGGGTTCCCAACGATGTCGTCGGAGACCTCATCCAGCGCGAAGCCGGGCATATCTATCATGAATCCGGCGACAACTACCTGTTCATGGTGAAGCCGGTGTTCGACCCGGCCATCAGGCCCGGCACGGCGCTCTCGCGCTCCCGCTTCGAAGACAGCACCTTCACCCTCGGCGACAACCTCAGGCAGGGCGTGCACACCGCGTACGGCACCGTGCAGATCCGGAACCACACCGAGTTCGAGCTGATGTTCACCGATCCGGCGACCAACTCCCTGCACCCCGGCGTGCGCGAAACCATCGCACGAGGGCACAACCTCTTCGTCGCCTATCCTGGATATGCCGACTATCGCCACGTCCCGGTGGTCGGCAAGGGCATCACCTTCCAGATGCCCGGCTCTCCCGACACCTGGGGCATGATGTGCGAAGCCGACCTGGAAGAGGTGTTCCGTTTCCGCTCCGTCAATTTCAGACTGATGAGGCTCTATCTCGGCGTGGTGCTTGCAACGTGGCTGGCCAGCATGGCAGTGGGCCACGGGCTCTCTCTCGGCGTCGCCGCCACGGAGTCCATCAATCTGGGCTTGCTGGCACTGGGTGCCACGATCTTCTATCGCTTCGGCAGCAACCCGATGGTCGGACGCATGCGCGGCATGGGGAAAATGATCAGGAGCATCGCAGAAGAAGGCGGAAACCTGGCGCAGCGTATCGAGCGCGACCACCGTACTGCCGACGAGCCGGCGATGATGGCGCAGTGGATCAACAGCTTCATCGACACGCTGGACGGTACCGTCGGCAGGGTCATCGGCGGCATAGTCGAAATGGACAACCTGCAGCACCGGGTCGCCACAAAGAACCGGGAGGCCACGGATGCCGCCAAGCACGTGCTGGATGCGGTCAACGGCATCATCACCTCCCTGCACCGGCAGCTCGCAGACATCGACACCGCGAACCACACGGCAAGCGAGATCCGCGCGGCCATGCAGGAGGCGATGGATAAAGCGCGCATGCAGTTCAAGATGGTGCGGAGCCGCACACAAGGCATCCGCACCTCGATAAACGAGTCATCCTGCACCATCAAGACGCTCAGCGACAGCACCGCGCAGATCGGCCGGATCGTCACCGTCATCAACGAGATCGCCGACCAGACCAACCTGCTCGCCCTCAATGCCGCCATCGAGGCCGCACGCGCCGGCGAAGCGGGTCGAGGTTTCTCGGTCGTGGCCGACGAAGTGCGCAAACTGTCCGAGCGCACCGCACAGGCGACCCGCGAGATCAGCCTGATGATCTCGACCGTGCAAGTCCAGGCGCGCGATGCGATCACCATCATGGAGTCCGGCATGGGCAACATGGAAGAAAGCCTGCGCCTCGCGGAAGAAGCCGCTTCGGACAAGTCTGGCATGCAGCAGATCCTGGAGCGCATGTTCACCATCATCCAGGACATTTCCGACAGCACCCTGAGCTACGGACAAAGCGTCCAGGGAGTCGCGCAGATCACGGAATCGATGCGCGGCGCATTGAACGAGCTCAATTCCAGTGCCGCACAAGCCAGGCAGACCGCGGGCCGGATCAAGAGCCTCGCGGACCAGTTCCAGGTCACCCAGCATTGAACGCCGCCGCCATGAAATCTAACGACGAGACACGACGCATCCTGATGCACCTGCAACATGGAGAGGCCGGCGTGACCGGCCATCACCGCCATTTCACGCTACGCAGCGCATTTCAACCCATCGTCAGCCTGTCGCACTGCCGCAGCGTCGGATATGAAGCGCTGGTGCGCGCCACGCACTGCGACAACTCCGCCGTGTCGCCTCCGGCGCTGTTTGCCGGTGTCGCCAACGAGTCCGAACTGGTTCATCTGGACCGGCTCTGCCGCGCCGTGCACATCCACAACTTCATCCGATCAAACGACGACAACAGCTGGATATTCCTGAACGTCCATCCCTCCGTCAGCGTCAAAGGCCGTCATTACGGCAGATTCTTCGAAGAACTTCTGGAAGAGGTTGGACTGCCGCCGGAACGTGTCGTCATCGAGATTCTCGAAGATGCCACCTTCGACGATCATCAACTGGCGGATGCCGTGTCGTTCTACCGGGACCGCGGCTGCCTGGTGGCCATCGACGACTTCGGCATCGGCCACTCGAATTTCGGCCGGATCTGGCAGATCAAACCCCACATCGTCAAACTCGATCGTTCCACCCTGGTCTTTGCCAGGCAGGACGCCGCCGCACGTAGGGTACTTCCCGGGCTGGTCAACCTGCTGCATGAGGCCGGCTGTATCGTGCTGATCGAAGGGATAGAAGACGAATACGAAGCGATGCTCGCCATGGAAAGCGGCGCCGATCTGGCTCAGGGGTATTATTTCGCCCGCCCCGCAGCGCAACCGCTCACGATGAGCGAATCCAGCGACACGATCCTGAGTCTGATCCATGGTTATCGTTCGCGGCTGCAACGGCAGGATCAGGCAGACCGCAATGCCGCCCATATGCCGGCATTGCACCGCGCCGCCATCGAAGTGGCCGCCCGGGAAAGCCTGCACTGTCCCGCCATCGACCGGCTATTGGGCATGAATGGCGCCGACCGTTGCTACCTCATCGACCATGAAGGCCGCCAGATCGGCGACAGCCGTGCGGCGGCAGGAAAAGCTCACGCCGGCGACATACGCTTCCGCCCGCTGGAGAACGCAAGCAACGCCATCTGGATACGCCGTTCCTACTGGCGGCGCGCCTTGCACAAGCCGGGCGAAGTGCAGGTGACCCGGCCTTATCTGTCCGTGGCCACCGGCAGGCTTTGCATCACGCTATCCATTTCATTCAACGAAGCCGGTGTGGCGCGAGTCCTCTGCCTCGACCTGGAGCACGACGAATATTCACCGTAGCGTGTGTCAGCCCCGCACTATAGCGCGCCGTGCAGCATCCCCACCCCCCAGGCCACGCCGAAGCCCGTCACGTCGGTAGCGACGATGCCCAAGCCCCCCTCGCAGCGGCTGGCGGAAAGATCCACATGCAACCAGGGCGTATCGTGTTCGACGAAGCGCTTGAGGAAGCGCGTGGCGAGGATATGGTCGGCTTCGCCATCCAGCGTGCACTGCTTGATGTCGGCGACCTTGGAATCCAGCGCGGGCTCGTAATCCTCGTCCTGCGGGAAAGCACACAGGCGTTCGCCGGTCTGCTTGCCCATGCCCACCGCGCGCTGCGCCAGCTCCTCGGTCGTGCCGAACACACCGCTGTAGCGTGCGCCCAGCGCCATCGCCATGCTGCCGGTGAGGGTGGCGAAGTCGATCATCAGGTTGGGTTTCGCGCGGGAGGCGAGCGTCAGCGTGTCGGCCAGCACCATGCGGCCTTCGGCGTCGGTGTGCATCACCTCTATCGTCGTGCCATTGAGCGCCTTCACGATGTCGTTCTGCTTGTAGGCCTTGGGGCTGATGTGGTTCTGCGCCAGCGCCAGCCAGCAGTCGATGTTCACCGGCAGTTTTTGTTCGGTTGCGGCGAGCAGGATGCCCAGCGCAACCGCGGAGCCATTCATGTCCTCGTGCATGTTGTGCATGTAGCGCGACGGCTTGAGGTTGTGCCCGCCGGTGTCGAAACAGATGCCCTTGCCGACCAGCGCGACGCTCTGCTTGGCCTTCAAATGCTTGTACGAAAGATGCACGATGGCCGCATCCTCCGGGTCGCTGCCCTGCGCCACCGCAACGAACGCGCCAGCGCCCATCTTGCGCAGCTTCTTCATGTCGAACTCTTCGTGCTTCCAGCCGTTGTCCTGCGCCAGCTTCTTCACGCGCACGCGGTACTGCCCCGGCGTCAGCTCGTTGGGCGGCAGCGCGGTCAGCTCACGGCACAGCAGATTTCCTTCCGCCTGCGCCTTGAGCGGCGCGAATATCTTCTTGTCCGCGCAACCGTAGAGCTCGATCTTCTGCAGCGGCTTGCGCTCGTCCTTCTTTTTATGCACCGGCAACGGCGCACCGTTCACCCACGCGCCATATACCGCCAGTTCCGCCGCACGCTTGCATTGCGCATCGTCGCCCAGCACCACGATAGCGATACTCTTGGGATGCTCGTCCAGCAGCAATTGCAACGCCTTGCGCACCTGTACCTGCTGCGCAAACGTATCCTTGTCGAGGTCCAGCATCGCCCACGCCACCAGCGTCCCGTCCGCCGCATTGGCCGCGACCGGCGACTTCGCCAGCTCTTCCGCCTTCATGTCGCGGCGCTTGAGCACGGCAGCGAGCAACTCACCGTGCGGCACGTCCTTGGCAAGCGTTTTGGCCTTGGGCAACAACACCAGCAGGTGCGTGGCGTTCAGCGTCTTGGGCAGGGCGGGAGTCAGGGTCAGTTGTGCTAGCATTACGTCCTCGAAAAGTCATTCAACGCCGCGATTATACGTGGCATTCGCCCCCGAATATTTATGCGCGCCTACTTAGACCTCATGCAGCACGTGCTGGACCACGGCACCAAAAAATCCGACCGCACCGGCACAGGCACGACCAGCGTATTCGGCTACCAGATGCGCTTCGACCTGTCGCAGGGCTTCCCGCTGGTCACCACCAAGAAGTGCCACCTGAAATCCATCATCCACGAACTGCTGTGGTTCCTGCAGGGCAGCACCAACATCAAGTATCTCAAGGACAACGGCGTCAGCATCTGGGACGAGTGGGCGGACGAGAACGGCAACCTCGGCCCTGTATACGGCAAACAATGGCGCTCGTGGGAAGCGGCGGATGGCCGCGTGATCGACCAGATCAAGATCGCCATCGACCAGCTCAAGAACAATCCCGACTCGCGCCGCATCATCGTCTCGGCATGGAACGTGGGCGAACTCGACCAGATGGCGCTCGCGCCCTGCCATGCCTTCTTCCAGTTCTACGTCGCAGACGGCAAGCTCTCCTGCCAGCTCTACCAGCGCAGCGCAGACATCTTCCTCGGCGTGCCGTTCAACATCGCGAGCTATGCGCTCCTGACCATGATGATGGCGCGGGTGTGCGGCCTCAAATACGGCGACTTCGTGCACACCTTCGGCGACGCGCACCTGTATTCGAACCACATGGAGCAGACAGCGCTGCAGCTGTCGCGCGAGCCGCGCCCGCTGCCGACCATGAAGATCAACCCCGACGTGCAGGATATCTTCAACTTCAAGTTCGAGGATTTCACTTTAGAGGGTTATGACCCTCACCCCGCGATCAAGGCACCGGTCGCTGTTTAGGATTCGGGATACAGGATACGGAATACAGGGGGCGAGGCGAGATGGATTACCGGGAACTGGTCGTTTGGCAAAAAGCGATGGACTTGGTAACGGAAGTCTATAAGGTCACTGCCGTATTCCCGAATGAAGAACGCTTCGGCCTCTCCTCGCAAGCGAGACGAGCGGCAGTTTCCATTCCCTCCAACATTGCAGAAGGGCATGGCCGCAAAGCGACAGGGGCGTATTTGAACCATATCTCGATTGCCTATGGCTCATTGATGGAACTTGAAACGCAAATGCAAATTGCCGAAAGGCTGAATTTCCTTCCTGCCGAAGAAGTTTCGGCCATCCTGGAAAAGATTTCAGAAATCGCCCGGATGCTCAACGGTCTGAAAAAATCGCTCTCTGCGAAAGAAGCATAACCATGCATTCCTCCACACCTTCCCCTGTATCCCGTATCCGGCATCCTGAATCCCGCCTTTCCATCCTCGTGGCGATGGCGAAGAACCGCACCATTGGCGTGAACAACACCCTGCCTTGGCGCTGCCCGGAAGACCTGAAGCACTTCAAGGCGCTGACCATGGGGCATCACATGATCATGGGACGCAAGACGTTCGACTCCATCGGCAAGCCACTGCCGGGACGTACCACGGTGGTGGTGACGCGCGACAGGAACCTGAAGATCGAAGGCTGCGTGATGGCGCATTCGCTGCAGGATGCGATCGCGGCTTGCGCAAATGACAGCGAGGTATTCATCGTCGGCGGCGCCGAGATCTATACACAATCGCTGGACTTGGCGGACACGCTCTACATCACCGAGATCCAGCAGGACGTCGAAGGTGACGCGCACTTCCCGGAGTTCGACAGGAACGTATGGCAGGAAACCGCGCGCGAGGTGCGCAGCCAGCAGGAACCGCAGCCGCTGGAATACCACTTCGTCACCTACCGCCGCAAGGGCCGGTAACGGCCTTATCGGCTGGCCGGCAACTTTCTCCGAAATACGTAAACGGCAGGCTCCAGTTCGGGCGGCAGCACCAGCGCACCCAGCCTTTTATCCTCTTCAAGATCGAAAACGGATTGCCGCAAGTAGTCTTTCCAGTTGCCGAAAGCGAACTGGTGACGGCTGCCGATGACGATATACAGCTGCACGCTGGGCGTATCGAACACATGGCGCTCGAAATCGTTCTGCGCCGGCGGCCAGGAACAGATGACCACCTCCGGCGCATAGGCTGCCAGCGCCTCTCGCGCATCAAGCTTGGCCACCCATTCCGGGTACTGCACCGCCTGGCTCCAGCCGTGGTTGTCCGTTGCGGTGAGCTCCACACCGCTATCCTTCAGGAACCGTGTCAGGGTACCGTCCCCCGCCCCGATCTCCAGGCAGTTTCTGGACTCGATCATCCCGGCCAAGGCTTCGATCAGTTCGCGCGAGTAGAAACAATAGATCCCTTTAGGCTGAACCAGCGGCATCAGCCGCTTCTTCTGCCAGACCAGCGGCCAGAGCAGGCGGAACCAGGAGAGCGAGACAGGCTTGCGTTCCAGCCCCCGTGCAAACAGCAGCCTCTGGGCGATGAAGCCGTTGAGCCAGTTGAAGCGCAGCTTGCCTTTCTTCACGCCCGTATCCGCAGCCAGCGTGGACAGGCAAAGTTTCTTGACGGACTCGTGAGCCATACGGCTACGGACGAATTGCGACAGGGCGGCGTCCCTGTTCTGCTGGGGCGTCCGCGCGGACAGGCGTTCCAGATAAGCCTTCAGTTCTTCCGCGACGCCGCGCTCGACGATGGCAGAGATATCCTGCTGCACCCGCGCCCACTCCTCCGGAAATCTGGCGCAAAGCTCGTCCAGGGAGGGATTCGTCTTCAGCCACTCCAGCGTTTTCGCGTAGTCCGCTTGCTTCATGGGGATAGTTCGACCTTGCCGTATTGAGTCCAGCTGTCGCCGGATGGTGGATTTGAGCCGATATTACACATCAGATTGCCATTTGACGAGCCATCCCGGACAAGGCGAGCCGCCCCGTCCGGTATAATTGCACCATGTCTGAATACCTCTCTTCCCAAGCCCTCGAGCTGCTCGCCCCCGCCAAGAATACCGACATCGCCCGCGAGGCCATCCTCCACGGCGCGGATGCCGTCTATATCGGCGGGCCCTCATTCGGCGCACGCGACAAGGCGGGCAACTCGCTCGCAGACATCGCCGCACTGGTCGAATTTGCGCACCGGTTCCGCGCGAAGATCTTCGTCACCCTCAACACCATCCTGCATGACGCCGAACTCGAAGCTGCACGGAAACTCGCGCATGACTGCTACGACGCGGGCGTGGACGCGCTGATCGTGCAGGACATGGGCCTGCTGGAACTCGACCTGCCGCCCATAGCACTGCACGCATCCACCCAGTGCGACATCCGCACGCCAGAGAAGGCGCGCTTCCTCGCCGATGTCGGCTTCTCGCAGATCGTGCTGGCGCGCGAACTCACCATCTCGGAGATCGCCCGGGTGCACGCCGCCGTGCCTGCCGATACCGTGATCGAGCACTTCATCCACGGCGCACTGTGCGTGGCCTATTCCGGCCAGTGCTACATCAGCCACGCGCACACCGGGCGCTCTGCTAACCGCGGCGACTGTTCGCAGGCCTGCCGCCTGCCCTACACGCTGACCGATGGACAGGGCCGCGTGGTCGCCTATGACAAGCACCTGCTGTCGGTGAAGGACAACAACCAGAGCGACAACTTGCGCGCCCTGATCGCCGCGGGCGTGCGCAGCTTCAAGATCGAGGGGCGCTACAAGGATGCGCCTTACGTGAAGAACATCACCGGGCACTACCGCCAGTTGCTGGACGGGATACTGGAAGAACGTACGGATCTGCATGCCGCATCCAGCGGCAAGACGAAACTGCTGTTCACGCCCGATCCGGACAAGACCTTCCATCGCGGAGCGACAGATTATTTCTCGAACGGCCGCAAGTCAGACATCGGTGCATTCGACACACCCACCTTCGCGGGCACGCTGATCGGCCAGGTGAGCAAGATCGGCCCAGACTGGTTCGAGATTGAAACGGACGAGACGCTGGCAAACGGCGACGGCCTCAACTACCTGCACAAGCGCGAAACGCACGGCATTCGCGCGAACAGCGTGCGCCAAGTTGAAACGGCCAGGGGGATGGCCAAGGCGTGGCGCATATGGCCCAACGAAAAGATGTTCGAATTGGCCGGCCTGCGCATCGGCCTCGACATCAACCGCAACAGCGACCACGCGTGGGAACAAGCGCTCGCCAAAAAATCCGCCGAGCGCAAGATCGGCATCAGCGCGGCGTTCGCCGAAACCGCCGACGGTTTCTCGCTCACGCTGCGGGACGAGGACAGCATCACTGCGACCTCCGCCATCGCCTTCGACAAGCAGCCCGCGCAACATCCGGCAGAAGCGGAAGGCAGCGTACGCGAACAACTGTCGCGCTTCGGCAACACCGATTTCGAGCTGCGCGATGTAGGAGCGGGCCCTGCTGCGAAAGGGTCGCTGCGCAGCAGCGGGGCACCCGCCGGCGTCCCCCTTGCGGGGGCCCGCGACACAAAAAATGATCGCGGGCAGGGCCCGCTCCTACAGCCGGATGATGAGTCTTCAGCAATCACCATCCACTGGGACCAGCCCTGGTTCGTCCCGAGCTCCGCACTTAACAAGCTGCGCCGAGACGCCGTGGAAAGACTCGAAGCGGCGCGCCTCGCCGCTTACGTGCGCCCGCTGAGCAAGACCGCGATCGAGCCCCCCGCGAAGTACCCGGAAGAATCGCTCTCCTACCTCGCCAACGTATACAACAGTGCCGCGCAGGCCTTCTATGCAAGGCACGGCGTGAAGCTGGTCGAGGCCGCCTATGAGCAGCACCAGGAAGCGGGCGAGGTCTCGCTGATGATCACGCGCCACTGCATCCGCTACTCCCTGAGCCTGTGCCCGAAACAGGCCAAGGGCGTGACCGGCGTGCAAGGCACGGTGCGCGCCGAGCCGATGACGCTGGTCAACGGCAGCGAGAAGCTGCGGCTGGAATTCGACTGCAAGGCGTGCGAGATGCACGTCATGGGCAAGATGAAGAAACACATCCTGAAGACACCGCCGCCAACGGCCGTGCCGGTGACGTTTCATCCCCGCCATTCGCAAAAATAATCCAACTCCGGTACATTAGGCTCCTCATCCACGTGAGGAGCGATGCATGAAAACCACAATTATGAATGTGATTGTCGTTGCAGCATTGTCATTCAGCGGTGCGGCGCTTGCCGCCGCGGAGACGGCGGGCAAGGTACAGACTCCCGCAGCCCCACCTGCGGCACCGGCATCAGCAGTGCCGCCCGCCCCTGCGCAGGCAGCTCAGCCAGCAGCCAAACCTCTGGCTCCAGCCAAGCACGCCAAAGCAAAAAAACCGCGCCCGAAGAATCTCGACCTGAGGCATTGCCTGGATCTGGAGACTGACGCAGCCATTGCCAAGTGCGCAGGTGAGTAGGCGCATTTTTTAGGTCGGCAAGGCAACGCCTGCATCAACAATTAAAGGGACGCTCGAGATGTCTTTAAAACATTTCGAGCCCCTTTGGCTATTCCTGTAATTTGACTCAGCAAACGTTGATGGGGGTCGAAGGACGACCTCCTTTTCGAAGAGTGCGCGCACTCCCCTCTGACTAGCGCCTTGCCACAGTGCGCCGCCATTTGCCGGTTCGCTGCCCTCAGTTCCTTGTAATTATCCGGTTGCTTGGGTACAGTTGCGCCGCAAAATTCGGCGCTTCGATACTAAAAAAAGGATGCGGAACGAGATGGATATTCGGCAAAGTACCGGGGGAATTCTGATTCGCGGGGAAAGCGCCCCGGATATGGCTGAAACAGGTCGCAAGTTCTTTGAACAGGCTGCCGCTCACGGTATCGACCAGTATATGGAGGCCACCGACGCAGGCGAGCAAGGCGTCCGATTCCGGCTGCGCCCGGATTTGCGGCACCAGTGGGCGCCGGGTTGCGACACACGGCAACTTTGCGAGAGGCTCGGCCTCGATTCCCTGTCGAATCCCTCCGATCTCGAAAAGGAAATTTTGCTGGCGATGCTATTGGGGCCGGTGACATTCGAGTACCCGAGTCATGACGAGCTCGTCGCATCGATACGCGTCCGGCGGAACGTCGCCGAGGCGGCCCGCCGCACGGCGCTCGCCTTCCACACCAGCAAGATCGAACGGCCCACGGATTACTGGACTTACACGGAAGAACGCGGCTTTACCATCCTGCCGGGCAAGCCGCTGATCGAGGCGCTGCGCAAGGCGACCCAACCGGAGGTGTCCGGCCAGCAATATTCCTTCTCCTGCTACCGCGCCACGGAATACGTGATGCTGCTCGGCATCGCGCAGGAACTCGCCACATGCAATCCGGTGCTGCTGCAGCAGCTTCAGCGGCAATGGGAATCGCGGGCCATCATGTCGCGGCAGTACCACGACGTTTTCCTGCGGGAATATGGTTCGATGGACGAGCCATTGCCGCCGGGATACTACGTTCCGGGTGAGCGCCTGTGGTTCCGCAATCCGGACGAGCGCTCCGCGGATGTTTCCGGTTACGAGGGCTCCTGGGTCATCTATATGGGGGGCGGTTTGTTTACCAATTTCTGGAATTGCGACAAGCCTTACACCCTGGCATCGAAATGTATCGAGATCTACCACTGGCGCGACGGGGTTTATCAGGATGCCGAGGGCAATTCGCAGATGGATGAAGCCATCGTCGAGGAGCGCGTCCGCGCCACGTTGAGCACCCCCGGTGAGGTCGAGCGCATTCTCAACCGGATGATGCGAATGCGGGACCCCCAGGACGTTTATGCAGATGGCGGCTGCATCGATGCCTCTCGCGAATACGCGCGCTGGATCTGCCCCAGCACCGCCGACCTCATCCTGCCCCAAGAATAGCCATCCGAATCAAACGATTCCGGCCAACCAAAGCCGCAGCCTGAGCCCGATCTCCGTGGTGTAGCCGACCTCGATAAAGCTTATCTCGCCGTCCGGCGCGACGATGAAGCTCGCGGGCACGGCATGCACGCCCCATGTCCTCGAGATGCTGCCGTCCGCATCGTTCACCGCCGGAAAAGCGATGCCCTGTTCGCGCATGTGCCGTACGACTTCTTCCGGCCTGCCGCTCTGCATTGCGACGGTGATGGTGTCCGGATGGTCCTTCGCGATGGCGGCGATGCTGCCCTGTTCGGCACGACAGACCGGACACCAGCTCGCCCAGAAATGCACCAGCACGGGACGTTCGGGATGCGCGGGCAAGATGTAGTTCTGGCCCGCGAGCGTGACGCCCTGTAACTCCGGGGCTGCGCCGCCGGCCATGTCGCGCTGCTGCCAGGCGCGTATGCCAACGACGACTGCGACGAACAGCAGTACGGTGAGGGCATTCTTCAGGAACGGACCGGGCTTGCGCACCCGGGACAGCCGTCGCACCAGCTCGCAGGTGAGGCAACGCATCAAAGGTCCGTGTATCCCTTTTCGCCCGGCGTGTAGAAGGTGTCGGGGTCCGGCGCGGCCAGCGGGCTGCCGTTGCGCAGTTTCTCCACCAGGTCCGGATTGGCGAGGAACGGGCGGCCGAAGGCGACGAGATCGCCGCGTTGCGCGTCGAGGTCCGCATTCGCGCGCGCCAGGTCATAGCCGCCGGAGAGGATGTATTTGCCTTTGAAGCCGGCGCGTATCTTCGCCTTGATTACGGGACTGACTTCGGGCGCCCCCATCGAGCTGTGGTCGACGACGTGGATGTATGCCAGGCCGATGCCGCTCAGCTCGGCCATCAGGCGTTCATACATCGCATCCATTTCGGCATCGGGCGCCATGCCGTTGAACACACCATAGGGCGAGACTCGCATGCCGATGCGCTCCGCGCCGATGGCGGCGGCACATGCCCGCGCGACTTCCACGGCGAAGCGGATACGGTTTTCGATGCTGCCGCCCCATCGGTCGGCGCGCTTGTTCGAGGCGGTATTGAGGAACTGGTCGATCAGATAGCCGTTGGCCCCGTGCAGCTCAATGCCGTCGAAGCCCGCTTCAATGGCACGCTTGGCGGAGTGGGCATATTCGGCGATGGCATGATCGATGTCGGCCTCGCTCATCTCGACGGGTGCCGGCTGCGGCTGCGGCCCGTCACTGTCCGTCCACATCGTGCCGGGTGCTGCGATGGCGGATGGCGCGAGTATCCTGGTTCCGGCCGGCATGTTTGCGGGATGGCTGACGCGGCCGGTATGCATCAGTTGTATGAAGATCAGACCACCATCCCGGTGCACGGCGTCGGTCACCAGGCGCCAGCCCTGTACTTGCGCATCCGAATACATACCGGGGATGCGGGCATAGCCCAGGCCGTTCGGCGATGGCGAAGTTCCTTCGGTGATGATGAGCCCTGCCCCGGCGCGCATGCCGTAGTACTTTGCCATCAGCTCGTTCGGCACGTTGCCGATGGCACGGCTGCGGGTCATCGGCGACATGACGATGCGGTTCTTCAGTTGCAGTTTGCCAAGCGCGGCGGGGGTGAACAGGGTGGTGGTCATCTTGTGCTCCTTGGTTCGTTTGAAATCATGTGAAAAACCAACCGTTTCGTACATCTATTTTCCTGGCCATATGAATTCCACACGGATGCCGCTTGGCTCATGGCACATCATATGTTTCGCAGGCCCCTGTCCCAATCGCTCCGGGGCGAATTCAATGCTGGTTCCGTTGTCTGTGAGTCGCTTGTGAATCCTGATCAAGTCATCCTCGTTTTCAACATTAAAAGCCACGTGGTGCAGCCCGATATTCTTATGCCTGTTGAATTGGACGGATGGCTCATCCTTGATCGCCCAAAGGGTAACCATGATGCTGCCATCGCTTACATAAATGGCCGGATAGCCTTCATTCCTGCGCACTTCCTTCCAGCCGAGCAAAGAGGTAAAAAAGTTTGCACTTTCCTCCAGCTTCGATACGGCAAGCCCGATATGATGCGCACCGTTTGTAATCGGTTTATTCATGGTGCCCCTTTAAAGTGACATGGTAAATCATGCAAAGCGGCCGGAACCAAAACGCAGTTTCGGTGCAGGCTAACACCGCCCAGCGGATGTTAAGCGAAGCGGCCGGAACCAAAATCCTGCAGCGCCCGCTGTATCTCTTCCGGCGTATTCATCACGAACGGCCCGTACTGCACGATGGCCTCGTTGAGCGGCTTACCGGCGACGAGGATCAGGCGGGCATCCTCCGTCGACGCGATGACCACGCCATCGGCTTCCGGCGTGTTGCTCAATATCCCCATGCGGTGCGATTCGACCGGCGTATCGCCGACTTGCACCGCGCCGCGATAGACGTAGATGAAGGCGTTATGCGAGGCCGGTACCGCGGTTGAAAATCCGGCGCCTGCCGGGATGTGGATGTCGAGGTACAGCGGCTCGGTGATCTCGCGCGTGACCGCACCCGCCACGCCGTTGCTGCTCCCGGCGATCACGCGCACGGTCACACCATCGGGCGTCACATATTCGGGGATCGCCTCGCTGGGAAAATCCCGGTACCAGGGCTCACGCATCTTGTTCTGCGCGGGCAGGTTTAGCCACAGCTGGAAGCCCTCCATCACGCCGTTTTCCTGCTCGGGAATCTCGGAGTGGATCACGCCGCGCCCGGCGATCATCCACTGCACGCCGCCGTTTTGCAGCAGCCCTTCATGCCCCGCGCTGTCGCGATGCCGCATGCGCCCGGCGAGCATGTAGGTCACCGTCTCGAAGCCGCGATGCGGATGGTCCGGAAAGCCCGCGATGTAGTCGTCCGGGTTGTCGCTGCCGAACGCGTCCAGCATCAGGAAAGGATCGAGACGGCGTTGCAGTTTGCCGGTGAGCACGCGGGTCAGCTTCACGCCCGCGCCATCCGACGTGGCGACACCTTCGACGAGACGTTCGATGCCGCGCGATTGGTGCACGGCTGTCTGAGCGATTGTGTTCATGATCGACTCCTCTAGTGAGTGAAGATGACTGCATCTTATGCGTATCGAAAACATAGATAAAGCCAGCATTACGGGATAGACTATCCCGATAATGGAACAAAAGAACCTCTCTGCCGATGACCTGATCCTGTTCGCGACCATCGTCGAACAGGTGAGCCTCGTTCGCGCCGCCGAACATCTCGCCATGCCCAAAGCCACGGTCTCGCGCCGCTTGGCGAACCTGGAAGCGGCACTGGGCCAGCGTCTGTTGATACGCACCACACGCCGCCTGACGCTCACCGAATTCGGCCAGGAGTTTCTCGACCATTGCCGCCGCGTCGCCGAGGAAGTCGCGACCACGCAGGACTTCGTGCGCAGCCAGGATGTGCAGCCGCGCGGACGGTTGCGCATCTCGATGCCGGCCGATTACGCGGAGCAACGGCTATCGCGCGCGATAGCTACCTTCATCGAAACCTGCCCCGAGATCGAGATCGAGCTGGACCTGTCCGCCCGGCGCGTCGACCTGATCGGCGAACGTTTCGACCTGGCGATACGCATAGGTCCGCTGGATGACGATGCGACACTGGTGGCGCGCAAGATAGACGAACTGTGCCCCCATCTTTATGCCAGCCCGATCTATCTCGCGTTGCATCCGCTGCCGCAGCATCCCGACGACCTGATGACGCACAGTGCGGTGCGCATGCTGTCCGGTCGCGGTGCGGCGATCCCGTGGAAACTGACCCGCGGAAAAGAGAGCTGGGCAAACGTCCCTCCCGGCAGACTCACCATAAACTCGCCGAGCGTGATCCACCAGCTCTTGCTGGAGGGGGCCGGCATCGGCGTGTTACCGGACTACTTTGCTGAAGAGGATGTGCGTCGCAAACGGCTGGTGCGCGTGCTGCCGGACTGGTCGCTGCCGGTTGTCCCCGTGTGGGCAGTGATGCCGATGCGCCGCTACCTGCCGGCCAAGACGCGCGTCTTCCTCGCACATCTCGAGCGGTTCATGGCGAAGGGCTGAAAGGTCCCGGAGTCTGCCAAGTCGGACGGGGCCGCAGGGCTTCGCTCGCTTATGCTCATTCGTTGCAGCCTGTGGGTTGTCATGCCGGCTTGGCGCGCAAATACTGCTTCGGCCATTCCACTTCCGCGCCCAGTTCGCGCGCCGCATGCAGCGGCCAGTACGGATCACGCAGCAATTCCCGTGCGAGCAGCACCGCATCCGCGAGGCCGGTGGCGACGATCTGCTCGGCCTGCGCCGCGTCGGTGATGAGGCCGACCGCACCGACGGCGATCCCCGCTTCCTGTCGGATGGCGGTGGCAAAGGGCGTCTGGAAGCCGGGGCCAGCGGGAATCCTGGCGTCGGGGGTGAGCCCGCCGCTGGAACAGTCGATCAGGTCCACGCCGGTCTCTTTAAGCCAGCGGCACAGCGCAACCGACTGCGCCAAATCCCAGCCCCCCTCCACCCAATCCGAGGCAGAGATGCGCACGAACAGCGGCAGGTTATGCGGCCAGACCTCGCGCACCGCGTGCGCCACCCGCAGCGGCAGGCACGCGCGGTTCTCCAGGCTGCCGCCGTAATCGTCGGTGCGGCGGTTGGTGAGCGGCGACAGAAACTGGTGCAGCAGGTAACCGTGCGCCATGTGGATCTCCACCACCTTGAAGCCGGCAGCGAGTGCACGCTTGGCGGCATCGGTGAAACTTTGCACGATGCCGTCCAGTTCCGTCACAGTCAGTTCACGCGGCATCGGCGATTCCCGCGAGAAGGGGACGGCGCTCGGCGCGACCACCTGCCACCCGCCCTGCTCCGGCCTGAGCGGGCTGCCGCTGAGCCAGGGAGCGTCGGTGGACGCCTTGCGACCTGCGTGTGCGAGCTGGATGGCGGGAACCGCGCCGTGTTCGGCGATGAAGCGCGCGATGGGCGCGAACGCCTCAGCCTGACGGTCGTTCCACAAACCGAGGTCATGGGGCGAGATGCGGCCCTCTGCAGCCACGGCGGTCGCCTCGACCATCACCAGTCCGGCGCCACCGACCGCGCGGCTGCCCAGATGCACGAGGTGCCAGTCGTTGGGCACGCCCTCCAGCGCAGAGTACTGGCACATGGGCGAGACGAAGATGCGGTTCCTGAATGTGGTGCTGCGCAACCTGAAACTCGAAAACAGTTTGCTCATGCGTTCATCCTCCTTGCGACTTCGGTTGGACTGGCAATGCTCAATCAGGCTCGAAACTTCCCCACGCCCCGCCCTTCCTGCTTCCCGACTCGAAGCGCTCGATCTCGCGCCGGTCGCGCTTGGTCGGCCTGCCCTTGAATGAAGGTTGAGGCATCAATTTGAGCTGGGCGGAGAGCGCTTCGCGTTTCGCCCTGCTTTCCTCGGTCTCTCGGTAGAGCTTCTGGGCCTCCGATGCGGGGCCGCGTTTACCGGAGATTGCGAGCACTTCAACATCGAAGCGGTACTGCCCGGCGCGTATCTCCAGCCGGTCGCCCACGCCCACGGCCTTCGCGGGTTTGATGCGCGCTTCGTTCATCGTGACCTTGCCGCTCTCCACCGCGTCGGCGGCAAGGCTGCGCGTCTTGAAGAATCTCGCAGCCCACAGCCATTTGTCTATACGCAGTTTGCCGGTTTCTTCAGTCATGCGGATGCCAGGAGTTTTTCGTAGACGGCGAGATCGCCGCCGGAGAAACAACAGAAGACCACTTCCTCGATGCTCTTCAATTCATGCAGCATTTGCCTGACGGTCTGCACCGCGATGCTCGCGGCCTGCTCGAAGGGATAGCCGTAGACGCCGGTACTGATGGAGGGAAATGCGATGGAGCGGACGCCGTGTTGCGCGGCCACTTCGAGCGAGCGGCGGTAGCAGGAGGCGAGCAGCTCCGGCTCGCCGTGCGTGCCGCCGTTCCAGACGGGGCCGACGGTATGGACGACGAGCTTCGCGGGAAGGCGATAGCCCTTGGTAAGCTTGGCGTCGCCCGTCGCACAGCCGCCGAGGGTGCGGCATTCGGCCAGCAGCTCCGCCCCTGCCGCGCGGTGGATCGCGCCGTCCACCCCGCCACCACCCAACAGCGAGTGGTTCGCCGCATTCACGATGGCGTCGACCTTGAGGGTGGTGATGTCTGCCCTTACTGCGTGGATCAGCGCGGACATGGCACGGGGCGGGGTGAGGTTAACCCTGCTTCACGCAGTCCACGAAGTAGCGCTTCACGCCGTCCACTTCTTCCGCGACCAGGCCATGGATGTCGGTCTCGAAGCCCGGCAGGCGCTGATTGAAGTCGCGCGCGAACTTCAGGTAGTCGACGATGGTCTTGTTGAATATCTCGCCCGGAATCAGCAGCGGGATGCCCGGCGGATAAGGCGTGAGCAGCACGGCGGTGATGCGGCCCTCGAGCTTGTCGATCTCGACGCGCTCGATCTCGTCGTGCGCCATCTTCGCGAAAGCGTCGGACGGCTTCATCGCCGGCTGCATGTCGGACAGGTACATCTCTGTCGTCATGCGCGCCACGTTGTGTTTGTTGTAGGCGTCGTGGATCTGCTGGCACAGGTCGCGCAGGCCGGTGCGCTCGTATTGCGGGAACCGCGCGGCGAACTCCGGCAGGATGCGCCAGATCGGCTGGTTCTTGTCGTAGTCGTCCTTGAACTGCTGCAACGCGGTGAGCAGCGTGTTCCAGCGGCCCTTGGTGATGCCGATGGTGAACATGATGAAGAACGAGTACAGGCCGCACTTCTCCACGATCACGCCGTGCTCGGAGAGGTACTTGGTGACCATGGACGCGGGGATGCCGGAATCAGAGAAGTCGCCGTCCACGTCCAGTCCCGGCGTGATGATGGTCGCCTTGATCGGGTCGAGCATGTTGAAGCCTTCGGCCAGCTTGCCGAAGCCGTGCCACTTGTCGGAAGCCTTCAGCACCCAGTCTTCGCGCGAACCCACGCCCTCCTCGGCGATGTCGTTCGGCCCCCAGACCTTGAACCACCAGTCCTGGCCGAATTCCTCGTCCACCTTCTTCATCGCGCGGCGGAAGTCCATCGCCTCGGCGATGCTCTCTTCCACCAGCGCGGTGCCGCCCGGCGGCTCCATCATCGCGGCGGCCACGTCGCACGAGGCGATGATGGAATACTGCGGCGAAGTCGAGGTGTGCATCAGGTAGGCCTCGTTGAACACGTGGCTGTTGAGCTTGCGGCTCTGCGACTCGCGCACCAGGATCTGCGATGCCTGCGACAGGCCCGCCAGCAGCTTGTGCGTGGACTGCGTCGCGAAGATCATCGATTCCTGCGCGCGCGGCCGGTCCTTGCCGATCGCGTGCATGTCCTTGTAGAAGTCATGGAACGCCGCGTGCGGCAGCCAGGCCTCGTCGAAGTGCAGCGTGTCGATGCGGCCGTCCAGCATCTCCTTCAGCATCTCGACGTTGTAAACCACGCCGTCGTAAGTGCTCTGCGTGATGGTGAGGATGCGCGGCTTCTTGGTTTTGTCCTTGATGAACGGGTTCGCGTCGATCTTGCGCTGGATGCTCGCCGGCTCGAACTCCGATTTCGGGATCGGGCCGATGATGCCATAGTGGTTGCGTGTCGGCGTCAGGAACACCGGCACCGCGCCGGTCATCATGATCGAGTGCAGGATGGACTTGTGGCAGTTGCGGTCCACCACGACGATGTCGTCCGGCGCTACGGTCGAGTGCCACACGATCTTGTTCGAGGTCGAAGTGCCGTTGGTGACGAAGAACAGGTGGTCGGAATTGAAGATGCGCGCGGCGTTGCGCTCGGAAGCGGCCACCGGGCCGGTGTGGTCGAGGAGCTGGCCGAGTTCGTCCACCGCGTTGCACACGTCGGCGCGCAGCATGTTCTCGCCGAAGAACTGGTGGAACATCTGGCCCACCGGCGACTTCAGAAACGCCACGCCGCCCGAATGGCCCGGGCAGTGCCAGGAATACGAACCATCCTGCGCGTAGTGCAGCAGCGCGCGGAAGAACGGCGGTGCGAGCGAATCCAGGTAGGACTTCGCCTCGCGGATGATGTGGCGCGCCACGAACTCGGGCGTGTCCTCGTGCATGTGGATGAAGCCGTGCAGTTCGCGCAGGATGTCGTTCGGGATGTGGCGCGAGGTGCGCGTTTCGCCGTACAGATAGATGGGGATATCCGCGTTCTTGAAGCGGATCTCCTCGACGAAGGCGCGCAGGGTCTTCAGCGCCGCTTCAGTCTCTTCCGCGCTGCCGCCGCCGAATTCCTCATCGTCGATGGAAAGCAGGAACGCCGAGGCGCGGCTCTGCTGCTGCGCGAACGAGGTCAGGTCGCCATAGCTGGTGACGCCGAGGACTTCCATGCCTTCGTTCTCGATCGCAGCGGCCAGCGCGCGAATGCCCAGACCGCTGGCATTTTCGGAACGGAAATCTTCGTCGATGATGACTATTGGGAATCTAAATTTCATGGCTCACTCCCGAAGGGGGTAAAAATTGGCGCGGATTGTCGCAGATTTACGGCTACTGTGTGTCAGGACGTCGGGAAATCACTCATCCTGCGGATAGGGATTCTCCAGGGATGCCACCAGCTCGGCCAGCACCGCCCGGAACTGCTGTTCGTCGCAGCCCATCAGCACGGCGTCCTCCAGCGCATCCTGGCAGACCTGGCGGATCTCGACGAGGTTCTCCTGCAGCACCTTGTTCTTCTCCACGCAGGCGATGACATCCCCCTTGGGAGAACGCCATACTATCCTCTTACGGTGAGGCATCGGATCAGATCTTCGGCAAGGTCACGCCGACCTGGCCCTGGTACTTGCCGCCGCGGTCCTTGTACGAGGTCTCGCAGATCTCGTCCGACTCGAAGAACAGCACCTGAGCCACACCCTCGTTGGCATAGATCTTCGCGGGCAGCGGCGTGGTGTTGGAGAACTCCAGCGTGACGTAGCCTTCCCATTCCGGCTCGAACGGCGTGACGTTGACGATGATGCCGCAACGCGCATAGGTCGACTTGCCCAGGCACACGGTCAGCACGCTGCGCGGGATGCGGAAGTATTCCACGGTGCGCGCCAGCGCGAAGGAGTTGGGCGGGATGACGCAGTAATCCGCCTCGACCTTCACGAACGAGTTGGGGTCGAAGTTCTTGGGATCGACGATGGTGCTGTTGATGTTGGTGAACAGCTTGAATTCGTTGGAACAGCGGATGTCGTAGCCGTAGCTGGACGTGCCGTAGGACACGATCCTCTGGCCGTTCACTTCCTTCACCTGGTTCGGCTCGAACGGCTCGATCATGCCGTGCTCCTCCGCCATGCGCCGTATCCACTTGTCTGATTTGATGCTCATCGTGCTTCCTTGATGGGTTTGTGCGGGCGCGATTTTAACCAATTAGCCGCCGGAGCGTGTGATTTGCTAAAATCCGCGCCTTTACAGCATTGGCAACAATCCATGACCACGCGCAAGATCCTCGTCACCTCCGCCCTGCCCTACGCAAACGGCAGCATCCACCTCGGCCACCTGGTCGAGTACATCCAGACCGATATCTGGGTGCGATTCCAGAAGATGCGCGGCAACCAGTGCCACTACGTGTGCGCCGACGACACCCACGGCACGCCCATCATGCTGCGTGCAGAGAAGGAAGGCGTCACGCCGGAACAACTGATCGCGCGCGTGTGGCAGGAGCACTACGACGACTTCAAGGCGTTCCACGTCGCTTTCGACAACTACGGCTCGACCAACTCCGGCGAGACCAAGAGCTTCGCCCAGGGCATCTACCGCACGCTCAAGGCCGAGAACCTGATCGAGGTGCGCTCCATCGAGCAGTTCTACGACCCGGTCAAGAACATGTTCCTGCCGGACCGCTTCATCAAGGGTGAATGCCCGAAGTGCCATGCAAAAGACCAGTACGGCGACAACTGCGAAGTGTGCGGCGCGGCCTATGCCCCCACGGAATTGATCAACCCGTTCTCCGCCGTATCCGGCGCAAAACCGGAACTGCGCAATTCCGACCATTATTTCTTCAAGCTTTCCGCCGATACCTGCCAGCAATTCCTGCGCAAGTGGACGCGCGGCGGCGCCTTGCAGCCCGAAGCGGCCAACAAGATGCAGGAATGGCTGGGTGCCGAAGGCGAGAACAAACTCACCGACTGGGACATCTCACGCGACTCGCCCTACTTCGGCTTCGAGATCCCCGACGCGCCGGGCAAGTATTTCTACGTCTGGCTGGACGCGCCCGTCGGTTACATGGGCAGCTTCAAGCAACTGTGCGACGCCACCGGCATGGACTTCGACGACTACTGGAAGCCCGGCTCGGATGCCGAGCTGTACCACTTCATCGGCAAGGACATCCTCTACTTCCATGCGCTGTTCTGGCCCGCGATGCTGCAACACGCCGGTTTCCGCACTCCGACCAAACTGTTCGCCCACGGCTTCCTGACCGTCAACGGCGAGAAGATGTCCAAGTCGCGCGGCACCTTCATCACGGCCCGCAGCTACGTCGACCACATCAAGAACACCGAATACCTGCGCTACTACTACGCGTCCAAGCTGAACGGCACGATGGAGGACCTCGACCTCAGCCTCGACGACTTCGTGGCGAAGGTGAACAGCGACCTGATCGGCAAGTACATCAACATCGCCAGCCGCTGTGCCGGATTCCTCACCAAGTTCTTTGACGGCAAGCTGGCCTTCGCAGATTCGAAGTCGCTGCTCGACTACGCCAAGGGCAGCGACGGCGTCGTAGCCCAATCCTTCGAGTCTCGCGATTATGCTCGTGCGCTGCGCGACATCATGGCTATCGCCGACAGCATCAACGGCGAGATCGCTGCCGCTGCGCCGTGGACGCTGGCCAAGGATGAATCCAAGCGTAAAGAGCTACAAGAAGTCAGCTCTTTTGCACTGCACGGTTTCTATGTGCTGTCTATCCTGCTGAGCCCGGTGCTGCCTGCACTGACCTCACGCGTAGCACGCGAACTGTTCGGTATGGACCGCGACTTCAACTGGGCCGATCTCGCCGTATTGCCAACACACATCAACGCCTATCAACATCTGGCGACCCGCCTCGATCCCAAGCTGATCGAGGCGATGATCGCCGCCAACCAGGAAAGCCTGAAACCCATGACCGAATCACATTCCGAGACACGCCACGCCGAACACCAGCAGCACACGCCTTCTGCTCAACCGCAAGGTGAGCAGAAGACTATCGCGCCCATCGCCGAGACCATCGGCATCGACGACTTCATGAAGGTCGACCTGCGCGTGGCGCGCATCGCCAACGCCGAGCATGTGGAAGGCGCCGAGAAGCTGCTCAAGCTGACGCTGGACATCGGCGAGGCGCAGCCGCGCACCGTGTTCGCGGGCATCAAGTCGGCATACGATCCGGAGAAGCTCAAGGGCCGCATGACCGTGATGGTCGCCAACCTGGCCCCCCGCAAGATGAAGTTCGGCATGTCCGAAGGCATGGTGCTGGCGGCTTCTGGCGAAGCGCCGGGCTTGTTCGTGCTGTCGCCGGACGAGGGCGCACAGCCGGGGATGCGGATTAAATAAGGAAAAATATAAACAATATTTGTAGGAGCGTGCCTTGCACGCGAATCGCGCCGAGGTGGCGTTCCTACAGGATTTCTTTTTCATGGGGAAATCGGAATCCCTTGTTACTAAGGAGGTGCTGACACAGCAACTATGGACAATTCGCTTTTGGTGAAATTCTCCCAGTTCTTTCGCCCGCGTCTGATCGACGCCTTGCGCGGCTACGACAAAGCGCGCCTCACCACCGACATCACCGCCGGCATCACCGTCGGCGTCATCGCCCTGCCCCTCGCCATCGCCTTCGCCATCGCCTCCGGCGCCAAACCGGAAGCAGGCATCTTCACCGCCATCATCGCCGGCTTCATCATCTCCGCACTGGGCGGCTCGCGCGTGCAGATCGGCGGTCCGACGGGCGCGTTCATCGTCATCGTCTACGGCATCATCATGCAGTACGGCTACGCCAACCTGCTGATCTGCACCATGATGGCGGGCGTAATGCTGGTGGCCATGGGCGCGGCGCGCATGGGCAACCTCATCAAGTTCTTCCCGCGCCCGCTGATCATGGGATTCACCAACGGCATCGCCGTGCTGATCGCGCTGAGCCAGGTGAAGGAATTCTTCGGCCTGCAGATCGACGTGATGCCCGCCGACTTCTTCCCCAAGCTGCAGGCCATCGCGCACGCGGCGAATACGGTGGACTTCCTCACGCTCGTGCTGGCTGCGGTATCGGCGCTGTTCATCTGGTTCTACCCCAAGGCCTGGGCGCAGAAGCTGCCCTCGCCCATCATCGCGCTGGTGCTTGGCACCGCCGTGGTCGCGCTGTTCAACCTGCCTGTCGAGACCATCGGCACGCGCTTCGGCGGCATCCCGCAGGGCCTGCCGACCTTCGATCCGCCCGAGTTCACCTTCCAGACGCTGCGTTACCTGATCGCCCCGGCGATGACCATCGCGCTGCTCGGCGCGATCGAGTCGCTGCTCTCCGCCGCGGTGGCGGACGGCATGATCGACGACAAGCACGACCCCAACCAGGAACTGATGGCGCAGGGCATCGCCAACATCGTCACGCCCTTCTTCGGCGGCATCCCCGCCACCGGCGCCATCGCCCGCACCGCGACCAACGTGCGCTCCGGCGCCACCAGCCCGGTCTCCGGCATCGTGCACGCACTCACCCTGCTGGTCATCGTGCTGGTCGCCGCGCCGCTCGCGGTCTACATCCCGCTCGCCACCCTCTCCGCGATCCTCGTCGTGGTCGCCATCAACATGGGCGAATGGGAAGGCTTCCGCACCCTGCACAAGTACCCGAAGAGCGACAGCGCCGTGCTGCTCGCCACCTTCCTGCTCACGGTGATCTTCGACCTCACGGTCGCGGTCGAGGTGGGCATGTTCGTCGCCATCCTCTTCTTCATCAAGCGCATCACCGACCTCACCCACGTCAGCGTGGCGGAAGAATCGCCGCAGATGGACGATGGCGAGTCCACGCTGTTGCGCAAAGGCGTGCCGCCGGGCGTGATGATCTATCGCGTGTTCGGCGCGCTGTTTTTCGGCGCGGCGGACAAGCTCGAAGCCATCCTCTCCACGACACACGCCGAACCGGATGTGCTCATCCTGAAGATGCACGAAGTCATCAGCATGGACGCCAGCGCGCTGCACAAGCTCGAGCACCTGCACGGCAAGCTGCGCAAGCACGGCAAGCACCTCATCCTGTGCGGCCCGCACACGCAGCCCTACTTCCTGATGCACCAGGCAGGATTCTTCGCCCAGATCGGCACGGAGAACGTGGTGGCGAATCTTGAAGACGCGCTGAAGCGCGCGAAAGAGCTGTTGCCCCAAAAGGCATGACGACCACACCGCGGAAGGAAACGCTGCGTCTCGTCGTCCACGGACGGGTGCAAGGCGTGTTCTTCCGCGACTCGATGCGCCACGAGGCGCAACGGCTTGGCATCGACGGCTGGGTGCGCAACCGCAGCGACGGCACGGTGGAAGCCGAGGTACAGGGAGCGCCCGCCGCCGTGGAGGCCATCGTGCACTGGGCGCATCGCGGCCCGGAACATGCGCGGGTGGAACGAGTCGAAGTCGAACCAAGCGAAGGAACGCACAGCAGCTTTGAAATCCTTTACTGAGTAGAGGTGGACATGGGCATCATCCTCGTTACCGGAGCAACCGACGGCATCGGCTTTGAGACCACAAGGGAACTGGCCACACTGGGACATGAAGTGGTGGTGCATGGGCGCAGCGAGGAGAAGGCGCGACACGCCCGCGATGCGATCCAGGATGCCGCGCCGAAAGCCGTGCTGCACCTCGCCCACGCCGACCTGACCGATCCTGCCGCAATCCAGCGCATGGCGCAGGACCTCCTCTCCCGCCTGCCGCACCTCGACGTGCTGGTCAACAACGCCGGCGTATACATGAATGAGTTCAGGCTCACCAGGGACGGCTTCGAGATGACGCTCGCAGTGAACTACCTCGCGCCTTTCCTGCTGACGAACCTGCTGCTCCCATTGCTGAAAAGATCGGATGAGCCCCGCGTGGTCACGGTCGCATCGATCGCGCACCAGAGCGGACGCATCCCATTCGACAACCTGAACAGCGAACGGCATTTCGACGGCTACCACGCCTACGCCAATTCCAAGCTCGCCGTCGCCCTGTTCGCCGCCGAACTGGCGCGGCGCGAACCGTGGCTTGCCTCCAACAGCCTGCATCCGGGCGTGATCGGCACCAAGCTGCTGCATGCCGGATTCGACATGAAAGGCGCCCCCGTGACCGAGGGCGCGCAGACCCCGGTGTTCCTCGCCACCTCGCCCGCGGTCAAGGGAATGACAGGGAAGTACTTCGACCGCTGCACCGCCGTCCGCCCCTCGGCGCTGGCCGAGGACGAACAGCTTGCACAACAGTTGTGGGAGTGGACAGCGAAGGCCCTGCGCCCCTGGCTGCCTGTTTGAGGCAACCGGGAGCGACTCCGGTTTCTTTTACCGTTTTCGAACGTGCAATTCCGGATTCCGGATGAGTGCGTACTCGAGCGCGTTGGCCAGGCTGTCGACCAGGGCATCCTGCAACTCGGGAGCGAGAGCATCGGCACCGTCGAGCGAGGCATGATATGCGGCCCGCGAGACCTGCTGCCCGTCCACGTCGAACGCGGCGACGTGAACGGATGTCGGATCGGTCCAGTACTCGAGGTTTACGACAGGTCCGCTTTCCAGGCGGAACTCATTCCTCTTCACTTTATGCCGGGTCATTGGGAACTCCTTTCTTCGATGGTTTAGTAGCGGATGTTTCTGCGTCAGTCTCAACGCGGCTAAACGGCTCCCTGCATCTCTGCGAACCCTGCCGCAGCCTTCTGAACGTCGGGAGGGAAATCGGAAATATCCTGCACCTGGCGAATTTCGATGATCTCGTTGTCGGAAGCCGGACAGCGCGACGCCCATTCGATGGCCTCCTCTTTCGACTTCACCTGGATCATCCAGTAGCCGCCGAGCGTTTCGTCCACTCCGGGGAAAGGGGCTCGGATCACCGTGGGCCTGCCGCCCGAAAAGGTCACGCGCGCGCCCATCGAGGGCGGATGCAGACCGTCGAGCGAGAGCAGTACACCGGCATCCTGCAGGGACTTGTTGTATTTCATCATCGCCGCGACGGCCTCGGCAGCGGGCATGGCGCCCGGCTCCGCTTTCTCATATCCCTTGGGAATCATCAGCATCATGAATCGCATGGCGGGGACTCCTTCCGGTCACAGGTTCAATGAAGACGCGACTAGGCGCTGACCTGAATCGTGAACCAGAAACGTCCAATGAGAAATAAGCTGAATTGCTTAGGGAATGAGTGAACGGCTGAGAGTGGCACCGTCAGTGCTCCACTAAGGAAGCTTTACCCATTGGGCATATTGCGTTTCCGCCCAGATGCTGCAATGCTTCGCTTCAGATTTATTTGAGCAACGGACTCCGCGCCTGCGGCGCTCACTTCCAACGTTAGAGCACATATCCAGGAGCCCCCATGCAGCACATACTGGTCTACTCTGATTCGTTGTCCTGGGGCATTATCCCAACGACACGGAAGCGCCTGCATTTCGAGCAACGCTGGCCGGGCGTCATGGAAATATCCCTTTGTTCTTCTGGTCAGAAAGTTCGGGTTGTCGAAGACTGCCTGAACGGTCGGCGTACCGTATGGGATGATCCCTTCAAACCCGGACGGAATGGTCTTGTCGGGTTGGCTCAACGAATCGAAATTCACTCGCCGCTTGAGCTTGTTGTTCTTATGCTCGGAACAAACGACTTCCAGTCTATGCACCAGTACAACGCATGGCACTCATCTCAAGGAATTAGTGCGCTCGTATCCGCCATCCGCACAGCGCCTATCGAGCCAGGCATGCCCGTGCCACAAATACTTGTGGTTGCGCCGCCAGCCATCCGAACGCCGAAAGGACCGATTGCGCCAAAATTCGAGGGCGGCGAAACAAAGTGCGTTGGGTTGTCTGCCGCCTATCGGTTGGTGTGCGAAGAAGTTGGTTGCCATTTCTTCGATGCTGGCAGCGTAATCACATCAAGCAATGTAGATGGAGTGCATCTTGATCTTGAGCAGCACTTGGCTCTTGGTAACGCAATGGCCAAAGTTGTTAAACCGCTGCTTTTGAAAAATATGCTCTAACCCTGCGCTCAAGTTCGCGCCCTCCGGTCGCTGGGACGCACCTTCGGCGCCCCCCTCAGCTTCACGTTAGATGTCGGGCATGAGCTCTTACTCTTGCCTGACTATATCGACCGAAATCTCCACCGCCGGAATTGTTCCTCTGTTCTCAAGCCAGTGTGTGGTGTTTCTATCCTCGGGCCAGCCCACTCCCGGCCCATAGTCCGTAGCGACTCCATTTCGATGGTCAGTGATCGTTCCTTGCAGTATGTAGACGGTGCCTGACCTGCCTTGATGGTCGTGAATCGGGCCGAAGACGCCTCCAGGCTCGATGGTCACCATACGCATGCGAAGTTGGCGCCCTGCCATACCCTCGATCTCAGGGCCAAGATCAACCGTTGCAAGTAACTTCACCGTAACACCGCTCGTCTCAGGTGCCACCTGTTCGTTGCTCATCGTGCTCTCCTTTCGGTACTTCCAAGGCCTAACTTGTAGTCAAGAACTTCCGGTTGTCATGCCTTGGTGATAGTCGGCGTCAGCCAGCTGTTGCCGTCGCGTGCCACCAGCAGGTCGGCAGATTCCGGCCCCCAGGTTCCGGCAGCGTAGTTGGGGAAATCCGCTGCCGGATTCTCCGCCCAGACGTCGAGGATCGGCATGACTAGTTTCCAGGCCGCTTCCACCTGGTCGGCGCGCATGAACAGGGTGGCATCGCCGACCATGACATCCCGCAGCAGGGTTTCGTAAGCTGCCGGCGTGTCGGTCTTGAAGGCCTCCATGTAGCTGAAGCGCATGTCGACGAGACGCAGCCGCAACTGTGAGCCGGGTTCTTTGGCCATGAACTTGAGCACGATGCCCTGCTCCGGGCTCATCTGAATGATGAGCCTGGTGGGCTGCGCATTCAGTCCGGCCGAGGCGGGAAAGGCGCGATGCGGAACATCGCGAAAACGGATGGATATCTCTGAGACACTGGCCGCGAGACATTTGCCGGTGCGAAGATAGAACGGCACGTCCTGCCAGCGCCAGTTGTCGACATAGAGCTTGAGCGCGGCATAGGTCTCCGTGTTGGAGTGCGGATCGACATCCGCCTCGTCGCGATAAGGCGCCAGCTTGGCGCCCTGTATCCACCCCTCGGCATACTGGCCGCGCGCTGCAAAGCTATCCACCGTGTCACGCGGTATCGGTCGCACGGCATGGAGGACATCGACCTTCTTGTCGCGGATGTCGTCCGCATCGTAGGCAACGGGAGGCTCCATCGCAACGAGGCACAGCAGTTGCAGCAAGTGGTTCTGCACCATGTCGCGCAGCGCGCCGGCATGTTCGTAGTAGCCTCCGCGCTTCCCGACGCCCAGGGTTTCGGCGACAGTGATGGTGACGTGGTCCACGTAGCGCCGGTTCCATATCGGCTCGAAGATCGGATTCGCAAAACGCATGGCCAGGATGTTCTGCACGGTTTCCTTGCCGAGATAATGATCGATGCGAAACAGTTGCCGCTCTTCGAAGATCCGACACAGCGCATCGTTGATGCGGCGGAAGGAATCCAGGTCGTTCCCGAGCGGCTTTTCGACGACCATGCGTACATGGTCTCGGTCCTGCGACAGACCTGCCGCCCCCAAACCGAGTGCGATGCGCTCGAACAGGGAAGGCGGCGTGGCCAGGTAGAACACTCGCTCGGCCTTGCCGCCCCATTCCGTTTCATATATCTCCAGCGCCTTGCCCAGTTTGCTGAAATCCTCCGGCGCGGATACGTCGATCCTGATGTGGCGGATCATGCCGCAGAAAGCTTGCCATGCATCGGGAGGCGGTGCTCCGCGGCGCGAATTTTCGGCGACGCCCTTGAAATAGTGCTCGGCGAGGGCGGCATCGCCGGCATCCGAACGACCCACGGCCAGCAGCCGGAATCGCTCCGGCAAATGTTTGTCGAGATAGAGATCGAACAGTGCCGGAACCACCATGCGCCAGGCAAGGTCGCCGCTGGCACCGAACAGGACAAACAGGGTGTCGCTTGAGGCAATCGCTGCTTTCATGGCATGTCTCCTTAACGTGCCGGACATCCCAAGCTGTCCGCAGAGGGGCAATTCTTATCGCCGGTATTCTTGCGATAGCAGAGGCGCTTGTCTCTAATGTCCTGACCCCATTGATATCCGCCCGCATGTGCTTGATTCTTGCCGTTGTTGCGAATCGATCGACAAGGAGAAGCAGGATGCAGATCGCGATGGTGGGACTGGGGCGCATGGGGGCCAACATGACGCGCCGCTTGATGAAGGACGGCCACGACTGCGTCGTATACGATCGCAATCCGGAAACCATGGAGCGATTGGTTACCGAAGGGGCGATCGGAGTGACCAGCCTGCGTGAGCTGGCGGAAATGCTTGAGCCGCCGCGCGCCGCATGGATCATGCTGCCGGCGGGCGACGCCACCGAAGCAGCCGTGATGGAACTGGCCGGCTATTTTGCAGCAGGCGACGTCATCATCGACGGCGGCAACGGCTATTTCAAGGACGATGTGCGGAGATCAAAGATACTCGCCCAACGCGGCATCCACTATCTGGATGCGGGCACGAGCGGCGGCGTGTGGGGGCGCGAGCGGGGCTACTGCCTGATGGTGGGCGGCGATGCCGTCGCGGTGAAGTATCTGGAACCGGTGTTTGTCACGCTGTCGCCCGGCGGTGCCGGCATCCCACCCTCTCCGAACCGAACCGCCGGCGGCAGCGCAGAACACGGCTGGCTCCATTGCGGTCCTTCCGGGGCGGGACATTTCGTCAAGATGGTGCACAACGGCATCGAGTACGGATTGATGCAGGCTTACGCCGAAGGTTTCGACATTCTCAAGAACGCCAATGCCGATTCGCTGCCCGCGGATCAGCGCTATGAGTTCGATCTGGCCAACATCGCCGAGCTCTGGCGGCGCGGCAGCGTGGTGACTTCCTGGCTGCTGGACCTGTCGGCGGATGCGCTGGCGCAGAATCCCGATCTGTCGAATTACGGCGGCTTTGTGCAAGACTCCGGCGAGGGCCGCTGGGCCGTGCAGACTGCCGTCGAAGAAGCGGTGCCGGCCGAGGTGCTCACCGCCGCCCTCTACGCACGCTTCCGCTCGCGCCGGGAACACACTTTCTCCGAGAAGATGTTGTCCGCCATGCGCCAAGGCTTTGGCGGACATATTGAGCCGAAGAACAAGTAGTCGTCGGCATGGATGCGTCACAGACATGCCGCTGGCACGAATTCGACAGCAGCATGGCCTTCGAGCAAGCGGCTTGCCGTTTCATCCTGGAGAACGCTGAACGGGCCATCGCCGCGCGGGGTGCTTTCCGCATCGTTCTGTCCGGTGGCGATACGCCGCGCAACATCTATCGCGCACTGCGCGACGCCGACACCGATTGGTCTGCGTGGCATATCTATTTCGGCGACGAGCGCTGCCTGCCTGCCGAAGACCCCGAGCGCAACAGCCACATGGCACGAAGCGCATGGCTCGATCATGTAGCCATCCCACCTCGGCAGATCCATCCGATATCGGGAGAGCTCGGTCCCGATGCGGCGGCGGCCAGCTATGCACAGGACCTCGCGGAGGTCGGAGAATTCGATCTGGTGCTGCTTGGTTTGGGCGAGGATGGCCACACCGCCAGTCTGTTCCCCGCCACTGCCTGGGAACATATGAAGGCATTGTCAACGGTCGTGCCGGTACTCGATGCCCCCAAGCCGCCTTCACAACGAGTCTCTCTCAGCGCTGCACGCTTGAGCCGTGCATCAAGTGTCTTGTTTCTGGTCAGCGGAAAAGACAAACGGGAGGCCGTCATGAACTGGCAAGCGGGCGTCGCCATCCCGGCAAGCAGGATATGCCCGCCCGCCGGGGTCGATATCTTCTTGAGCGACGTCGGTGATCTTCCCACTCCCTCGGACAAACCGCGGTTTTCTTAGGAACGGGCTTTATCCCAAAGCGGTATCGCCGCTATTTCTTTTCTTCGTCTTTGCAGGTGCTGATCCCGAAGATCGCATATCCAGGGCAGAAGCGAACGATCGCGGTTGCCAGCACGACAACCGCAATAACCGTTATCACTATCCGCCCTGTCATTCCGAGGGGCCCAACCAATCCAAGATCGAGCAACGCTATCCCGATGACGGTGCGACCGATGCGATCGATTCCTGTACCGACATTGCATTTCATGATGACCTCCTGAGTAAGTTATCTACAAGCAAAAAATGGGGCGGGATGCTATGTGGTGATTTGGCTGTCAGCAGGGACAATCCCCGGGTCCGCAAGACTCAGTCCGACTAAAGGTCGAGCGCACCGTGCCTTTGCTGCCGTCGAACAGCACATCGAAGCGCGTTGCCGCTCGCCAGTCGCTGCAATAACGCCATTCCAATGCAAGTTCGTCGCGAGCCTTGTAGTACCCCGTCCAGGCGGGCACCGAAGGCCCCAGAATGCGCAGCACCTGATCCTTGGTCATGCCGACCCGGACAAGAGAAAAATATCTGGGCTTGAGCACATTCTCGATACGCTGCAATTTTCCCTCCCGCCCGACAAAGACCATGTAAGTATCGAAACCCAGCGGTCCGCGCGGATAAGCCAGTTGCATCGCCCCGTCGGCATTCTGCCATCGCATGGCGGGCGCTCCCATGGTATGGATCACGTCGTCCAGGCTTGCCTCACCGGGTTTGAGGCCGCGTCCGCTGTAGGATGCACAGGAGCACAGCAACAGCGCGGTCAACGATATCGCTACCAGTCTCATGGCTTTCCTGTTGGCTGATCCGGATATATCCCCGCCCAGCCTCCGCCCAGCGCCTTGTATAGCTGCACCAGCGAGACCAGACTATTGCGGTACGCCTGCACGCGCTGCAGCTCCGCGGCATACAGGCTGTTGCTGGCGTCGATCACCTCGAAGTAGGAGGAGTAGCCGATCTCGTAACGGCGCAGCACATGTGAATTCGCCTCCTGCAAAGACTTGACCTGCTGCTCCTGGTCACGCAGGAATTGGTTATAGCTTTGCCATGCGACGAGCGCATCGGACACCTCGCGGAACGCCTGCGCGACAGCACTCTGGTACTGGAGCAGCGCCTGCTGTTCGCGCGCCTTGGCCGCATCGACCTGGTAGCCGTTGCGCTGCGAGTCGAGAATGGGCTGCAGGAAATTCAGGCCGTACGACCACACCTGCGACCCGCCGCTGAACAGGCTGGAGAACGCCAGGCTCTGCGAACCATAGCTGCCGGTAAGGGAGAGGGTCGGGAACAGCGCAGCCTTGGCCGCCCGCACGTTGGCCGTCGCGCCGATCAGGCCGGCCTCGGCCTGGCGCAGGTCGGGACGGCGTTCGAGCAAAGCCGAAGGCAGCCCCGCAGGCACCTCAGGCGGAACCGCCATGGATGTCTCATCCATCTTCCCTCTTGCGAGGGTATCCGGATTTTTTCCCAGCAGGATCTGCATCTGGTTTTCGGTCTGCGCGATCTGCCGCTGGATGTCGGACTGGTTGGCCTTGACCGATGCCAGGCTTGCTTCCGCACGGCTCACGTCCAGACCGGACGCAGCTCCCTCGCGAGACTTGGCTTGGGTGAGCGCCAGGAATCTCTCGCTGTTGGCGATGGTGCTCTGCGTGATGCGCAACTGCTGGTCGAGCGCCAGCAGGTTGAAGTAGGCGACGGCGACATCGCTCACCAGGGTCACCTTCACCGCATCGCGCGCATACTCCGTGGCAAGCAGGTTGGCCTTGGCCGCATCGCTCAGACTGGCGAGCCGCTTCCACAGATCGACCTCGAACGACACCTGCGCCAAACCGGTTGCGATTTCCAGAATGGAATACCGCCCCACCTGCAAGGTGCGTTGCCGCGTATCACCTACCGTGACATCGACTCGCGGGAACCGGTCCAGGCGGCTCACCCCGACCTGGGCGCGCGCCTCTGCCACGCGGGCAGCGGCGGTCTTTATGTCGCGGTTGTTTTCCAGCGCGGCCTGCAATATCCCCTGCAGCTGCTTGTCCCGGTAGACCTCCCACCACCCCAGGTCGGCGATGGATGCCCCGCCCGGTTTCGCATCCTGGAAACGGTATGCGCCGGGCACATCCAGATCCGGGCGCTTGTATTCCGGCCCCACCGAACACGCCGCCAGCATTCCCGCACCGAGCATGATCACAGCCATCGCTCTCATGGTTTGCCTTTCTCCGGCCCGGCCATCTGCTCTGGCGTTTTTGTGTCCTCGACCGCTTCGTTGCGGAACGGCCGCTTGCGTTCGCTGATGCGCTGGATGACCACATAGAAGACCGGGATCACGAAAATGCCGATCATGGTGGCGAAAAGCATGCCGGACACGACGGTGGTGCCGATCGACTCCCTGGCGCCCGAGCCGGCTCCGGTGGCGATCGCCAGCGGCAGCGTGCCGAAGATGAAGGCGAAAGACGTCATCAGGATGGGCCGCAGCCGCAATTGAGCCCCGTTCCTGGCCGCCTCGACGATGCCCGCTCCGCGCTCATGAGCGAGCTTGGCGAACTCGACGATCAGGATGGCGTTCTTCGCGGCGAGCCCGATCAGCATGATGAGCCCGATCTGCGCGTACACATTGTTGGCGAATCCGCGCATTGCAAGACCCGAGAAGGCGCCGAGCACACCGAAGGGTATGACGAGCAGGATGGCCACCGGCATCGCCCAGCTTTCGTACAGCGCGGCCAGCACCAGGAACACGAACATCAGCGACAGCACGAAGATGTAGCCCGTCTGTCCACCCGTCCTTTTCTCCTGCAGGGTGGCGCCGGTCCACTCATAGCCGTAGCCCTGGGGCAGCGTCCTGGCCACCTCCTCCATGGCCCGCGCGGCCTGCCCTGAACTGAACCCGGGCGCGGGAACCCCGTTGACGGTGGCTGCGCGATAGATGTTGTAGCGCTCGTAGAACTCCGGGCCGCTGATGGCCTTGGGCTTCAGCAAGGTACCGAGCGGCACCATGTCGCCGTTGGCGCTGCGCACATAATAGCGGTTGATGTCGTCCGGCTTCGTCCGCGCATTTCCCTCGGCTTGAGCCTGCACCCTGAAAGTCCGCCCGTACAGGTTGAAGTCGTTCACATAGTAGCCGCCCATGAAAGTCTGCAAGGTAAAGAACAGGTCGTTGAGGGAAACGCCCAGGGACTTCACCTTTTCGCGGTCCACCTCATATTCGATCTGCGGCGTGCGGTCATCGTAATTGGCGAACACGAAACCGATCTCCGGCCGCTTGCGCGCCTCGCCCAGAACATGTTGCAGCACCTGGGAAAACTGTTTCGGGTCGCCGCCCGCCTGGTCCTGCAGGACGAATTCGAAGCCGCCGGCGGTGGAGAGGCCCCGTATCGGCGGCGGATTCAGCACCAGCACATTGGCATCCTTGATCTCATTGTTGAGGCGCACGGTCAGCGTGCGCAGGATCTCGGCGGCCGATTGCCCCGGCCCTTCGCGCTCCGCCCAGGGCTTCAGCCTGATGAAGGAAGTCGCGTTGTAGGAAGTGGGCAATCCGGTGAGCACGTTGAACCCGCTTACCGATGCGACGCCATCCACCCCCTTCACCTCGCTGGCGATCCTGGTCAACTGCTGGACGGCTGCATTGGTGCGCTCCAGCGATGACCCGGGCGGCAGTTGCAAAAGCGAGAACATGTACCCCTGGTCCTCATCGGGCACCAGCCCCGTGGGACGGGTCTTCATCAGGCCGTACAAGGCGGCGAGCAGCACGAAGAAAGTGAGCGCCACCAGGAGCGACCTGCGTGCCAGGATCACCACCGATCCGGTGTATCGCCGCGTGAACCACCCGAAGAGGCGATTGAACCCGTCGAAAAACCGCCCCACCACGCCATGCGGTTTGACATGCGCAGCCGGCCGCAACAACAGGGCACACAGCGCCGGGGTCAGGGTCAGCGCGGCAATGGCCGACAACAGAACCGAGGTGGCCAGTGTCAGCGCGAACTGTTTATAGAGCTGCCCGGTCAGCCCGCCCAGAAAAGCCACCGGGATGAACACCGCAGAGAGCACGAGCGCGATCGCGACGACGGGCGCACCTACGTCCGCCATGGCCGCCTTGGCAGCCTGATTGGGCGTGATCTGCTCGGTATCCAGCCTGCGCTGCGCCGCCTCGACCACCACGATCGCATCGTCCACCACGATGCCGATGGCAAGCACCAGGCCAAAGAGCGTGAGTGTGTTGATGGTAAAGCCGAGTGCGGCGAACGCCGCAAAAGTACCGATCAGCGACACCGGGATGACCAGCATCGGGATCAGCGTGGCGCGCCAGCTTTGCAGGAACACGAATACGACCAGCAACACCAGCATGAAGGCTATACCCAGTGTCTTCAGCACCTCCTTGAGCGACTCGGTCACAAAGGGCGTGGTCGTGTAGGGAATGGAATAGACCATTCCTTCCGGGAACTTCTGGGCCATGTCATCCATGGCCTGCCTGACCCGTTTTGCCACATTGAGTGCGTTGGCATCGGGCTGCAGGAAGATGCCCATGAACACGCCGGGCAGGCTGCCCTCCTGCACATTGATGCTGTAATCGGCGCCGCCCAACTCGATGCGTGCAATGTCCTTGAGGTGGACGATCTGCCCGCCGGGGCCGGCGCTGATGACCATGTCCTCATACTGCGAAACATCGGCGAGCCGCCCCTTGATGGTGACCGAATACTGCATCTGCTGCCCTTTGGGAACCGGCGGCACACCGATGCGTCCGGCCGGTGCCACCACGTTCTGCTCCTGCACCACGCGCTGCACATCGCCCGCCGTCACGCCCAGGCGCGCCATCTTGTCCGGATCGAGCCAGATGCGCATGCTGTAGTCGCGCGCCCCGAAGATTCGAACGAAGCCCACGCCGGGAATGCGCGACAACGTGTCCTGGATGTGGAGCAGCGCATAGTTGCTGAGGAAGGTGGTGTCGAACCGGCGGTCGGGTGAAGTCAGTGCAAGCACTTCCAGAAAATCGGTCGATTGCTTGCGCACGGTGATCCCCTCCCGGATCACGTCGGCCGGCAGCTGGCTCTGAGCGATGGCGATACGGTTCTGCACATCCACCGCGTCCAGGTCCTGGCTGGAGCCGACATCGAAAGTGATCGTGAGGCTGTATGAGCCGTCGTTGGCGCTCTTCGAATCCATGTAGAGCATGTTCTTCGCGCCGTTGACCTGCTGTTCGATCGGCGAGGCGATGGACTGGACTACCGCATCGGCATTGGCGCCGGGGAAGCTGGTCGTCACCAGTACCTGCGGCGGAACGATCTGCGGGAATTGCGTGATCGGCAGACCCAGCGCCGCCACCGCCCCGGCCAGGGTGATGATCAGCGAGATGACCGTGGAGAAGACAGGGCGGTCGATGAAGAAGTTAAACACGGCGCATCGCTCCCGTTCGGTCTCAGCCGTGATTCTGGCCGGTGGTGACCGTGACGGGCTTTACCGTGAGGCCCGGCCTGATCTTCGGGATGCCCTCGACGACCACCAGTTCTCCCGCATTGAGCCCCCGTTCGACGATCCAGTCGTTGTCGATGCGTTTTTTGGCGGTGATATCGCGCGGAACGACTTTATTGTCCGGGCCGACGACGAACACCGACTGGTTGCCCTGCAACTCCAGCACGGCCTTTTGCGGCACGCGGATCGCATCCGGCCTATCGAAGGCAGGCAGGGTCACGCGCACGAACTGGCCTGACTTGAGAGTATGTTCAGGATTGGGAACGGAGATCCGAACCTGCAGGGTTCCCGTTTTGGGATCGAAGGCCGCATCCAGGAAGTCGAGTTTGCCGCCATATTTGTAGTCGCCGCCATCGGCGAGCTTCAGCCTGAACACGGATTCTTTTTCCTTCCCCTGTTCCGCGTAAGACTTGAGCCGCTTGTCCAGTTCGCCCAACTCCCGGTCGCTGATGGTGAAATTGACGTAGACCGGATCCTCGGAATAGAGCGTATTCAGCAGCGTCGTCGAGGCATTCACCAACCCGCCCTGCTTGACGAGGGCCTTGCTCATGACGCCGTCTCTGGGCGCACGCAGCGTGGTGTAGCCAAGGTTCAGGCTGGCCTGTTCCACCTGTGCCTTGGCCGACTCGATGCTGGCGGCGTCGGCTGCTTCTTTGGCAATGGCGGCATCCAGTTCCTGCTTGCTGACCGCCTTGTCGGCAAACAGCGGCAGCGCCCGCTCCAGGTTCTGTTTCGAATTGACATGGGAGGCCTGCGCCTGCGCGAGGTTGGCCCTGGCCTGGGTCAGCGCGGCGATGAACGGCTGCTGGTCGATCACGAACAGCAGATCGCCCTTCTTCACCCTGGCTCCATCGGCAACCCCCTGGCGTTCCAGGATGCCGCTGACGCGGGCGCGGATCTCGACCGTATCGACCGCCTCGGTCTGCGCAGCGAACTCCTCGTATACCGTGACCGGCCCGGCCTTCAGCTTGAGCACCGACACTTCGGGAGGCGGCGGCTGCGGAGGCGCGTTTTTGTTGTTGCAGCCCGCCATCGCCAGAAGCAACAGCACGGCGAGGCAGCCTCTTCCGACCATCACAATGTGGCTCATGACTATTCTTCCTTTTTATCCAGGCACACCATCGCTTAAGCCTCCTTTTCCCACGGTCAACCCAGCCGCTGCTGCATGAAGGCATGCTGAGTATTGGCATCTTGGCCGAACAGGATCTTCTTCGCGTCTTCGCTCAGCGTCGTGTCCTTGTTGACCTCCTGCGCCCTCGCATAGGCCCGCTGCGTCGCAGGCCGCGAGCGGACAAGCTTGAACCAGCGGTTCAGGTTGGGGAAATCTTCCAGCTTCTGTCCCTGCCGCTCATAAGGCACGATCCAGGGATAGCAGGCGATGTCGGCGATCGAGTATTCGTTCGCGATGAATGTCCGTCCGGCGAGGTGCTTGTCCAGCACGGAGTAAAGGCGTGAGGTTTCCTTGAGGTAACGCTCGATGGCATATGGGATCTTCTCCGGCGCATACTGGCTGAAGTGATGGTTCTGCCCCGCCATCGGCCCCAGGCCGGAGACCTGCCAGAACAGCCACTGCAGCGTATCGATGCGGCCGCGCAGGTCCTGCGGAATGAGGCGTCCGATCTTGTCGGCCAGATAGAGCAGGATCGCCCCCGATTCAAAGACTGACAGCGGGGGGCCTCCATCGGCGGGCTCATGGTCGACGATGGCCGGCATCTTGTTGTTGGGAGAGATGCGCAGGAAGTCGGGTGCGAACTGCTGGCCCTTGCCGATGTTTACCGGAACGATGCGATAGGGCAGGGCCGCCTCTTCGAGGAACATCGTGATCTTGTGGCCGTTGGGGGTGGTCCAGTAATAGAGGTCTATCATGGCTCATCCTTTGTTTGAACAGGATTGCTCATTGAGCATCCGGATTCACGGATATCGGATAGCCAATCTAGCCGGTCTGGTGAGACTTATTAATTCGGGATTGCAGGTAGTTTCCTGCTACAGGTGCTGTAGTTTCAGCCTGCAAGTAGTGCCCGGCGGCTCATGATCGGCTTGGCCGACGTGCTGGAAAAGTATCGGCAGCACGCCGACTTTCGCACGCTATCTCACCCGCAGCGAGACCGTCGCCGTGTGAGACAACGCCCCGCTTGTCCCGGTGATCGTCAGCATAAAGGTTCCAGTCGGGGTTTTGCTGTTCGTCTTCACGATCATCGTCGAGTTTGTTGCGGGGTTCGGCGTGAAGCTCGCCGACGCCCGGTTCGGAAGTCCTGCCGCCTTAAAGCTGACCGGGCCGGGGTTGCCCCCGTTCACAGCCGCAGTGGTCACAGTAAACGCGACCGATCGTCCGCGTTTGACGGAGTTCGACAATGGACTGGCCGAGATATTGAAGTCGGCGGCGGGCGGCGGCACTGGCGGTGTCGGTGTCGGCGCCGCCGCTGCACAATTGGTTACGGCCTTGTCGGCATTGAGCCGACGGCCATTGTTTATCTTGACGGCAAGTGACGGGATCGAATCCGTGTTATTGAGCAAAGCATTTTTCAGGCTCACGACATCGAGATTCCCGCATGCGGCGACGGAAAGCACCAAGGCGGCGACGCCGGATACGTGCGGCGTCGCCATCGAAGTACCGCTGAGATACTCATATTGCTTGCCCGGCCACATGGTAGAGATTTGCGACATGGTCGAGTAGATGTTGACGCCGGGAGCACCGAGCGCGACTGTCGCCGCACCATAGTTCGAGAACCATGCAAGCCCGTCGTTGCTATCCGTAGCTGCCACTGCCACCACGTTTGGCGCCGTATAGCTCGACGGATAACTGGGCATCATGTCGTTGTTGGATCCGGCGTTTCCGGCTGCCGCGACGAACAGCATGTCATTGACGTACGCTTTCATGATCTCGTCGTACAGCGCCTGCGAAAATCCGCCTCCGCCCCAGCTGTTCGACAGCACGCGCACGTTTCCCCCGTTCAGTCCGAATTTGTTCTTCACCTGGATTGCGAACTCGATCGCATTGATCGCATCGGCGATCGTTCCGCTCCCGTTCTGGTCGAGGAATTTCACGCCCATGATGCTTGCGGTCCAGTTGACGCCCGCCACGCCCACATTGTTGTTGCTGGCGGCTCCGATGGTGCCGGAAACGTGCGTGCCATGCCCGTAGTCGTCCATCGGGTCGCACGAATTCGTGATCGCATTGAACCCGTGGGTGCCTGCGGCGCAGGTGATGGACTGGCCGCCGATGTTGACCGTAAAGGCGGCAGGCGCCGACCAGACATTCTGGCTGAGGTCGGGGTGAGCGTAGTCGATTCCCGTATCGACGACCGCGACCACGTTCAGCGGGCTGCCGGTCGTCGTCGCCCACGCCTGTGTCGCGCGTATGTCCGCGCCGGTTGTTCCGGATGTTCCCATAACGGCCTGGCCGGTGTTGTTCAATCCCCATAGCAGGTTGAAGCCGGGGTCATTCGGCACCTGGAAGGTGCGAACGATGTAGTTGGGTTCGGCGTACTCGACGTCGGTACGCTTGGACGTGATCGCCAGCAAGGTCGCCGTATCGTATCGGCGGGAATGGATCCGGCGCCTCGACTTGTCTCCGACCTCCTCGTCACGATCGGCATCCATCTCCACATCCATCTCCTGCGCCCCCACCGCGGCCGTCGCTTGGTCGTGGAACTTGACGAGGATCTCACCGGGCACGACCTCATGTCCGTTGTGCAGGGCGACGGCTTGCACGCCCTGACCGCCGGCAGCCTGTATGCCACGGGATCCCGCCAGCAGGAAGATCGCCGTCAGCAAAGTGGCGGCAACGCGAAAGGCCTTCAATAGCCGATACTGAGTCATGATTCACCTCTCTTTGTTTTTTCGTTTGGTCGGTTGAACTGTCAATGACATACGACTTCAGTTGCGGCAGGAAGACTGCTCAACGGAGCAAAGCCGAGCGCCGTTGCGGCTTGTGCCCGGGCCGCGGGGATGACAAAGATTCCGATGCGGCCATCGGCAGCGCCACATACTGCCGCATAGACCTTCCCATCGACTCCGCAGGCGGAAGTGAGGACCGGGATGCCCGCGTCGGCGAGTTGGCGCTCCATGGCCTGCAATGACTGACCTCCACCCATGCATTGCACGGAACCGGAGGGTTTATAGAAACTAACGCTGGCGCCCGGCGATTTGCTTTCGACTGCTCCGCAGGCGGTAAGGATTGCGAAAACCAACAGGAAAGTCAGGATGGTTCGCATGGAGTGCCCCCAACAACCTAACGGTTAAGAGATGCGTGAATGGCGCAGTGTAGTCGCCGCCATGAATAAATCCATGGGGTTGACGGTGTATTCGGCGTAAGGAAAACCTACGAAAGAAAGTGCATAGTCGGCTCGGCGAACAAACTCCAACCCGACATACCACTGTCAGTAGACCACTTTCACGTTCTCCGGCTGTAGCGCCGCGCGCAGGTCGCGCACCAGGTCGTCGTGCAGCGTGACCTGCCAGGCCTCGCCGAGGCGCAGCTGGCAGGTCGCATCCTGGTTGCGGTAGTGGATCAGCACGGGGCATTTGCCCTCGCGATATGGCGTGAAGATTTCCTTCAATCGCGCGATGCCGACCTTGCCGTCGCAGTTCAGCGCCAGATGTTGCGCGAAGTGGGAACGCGCCGAGGCGAAGTCGAATAGTTCTTCGCCGCTGACGCGCATGCCGCCGGAGTATTCGTCCAGCGCCACCTTGCCCTGCACGACCAGCAACTCGTCTTCCTTAATCCACGGACGGCTGCGCTCGTATTCCTCGTTGAACACGGTCACTTCGATCTGCGCACTGCCGTCGTCGAGCATGATCACCGCCATGCGTCCGCGCCGCGTCTGGATGATGCGCTGCCCCGAGACGATGCCGGCGAGCGTCACCGCAACGCCGCGCGGCCTGCCCTGTCCGCCGTTGCCATACCCTCCCCCGCCGGATGACTTACCAACGAACGCAGGCGTGATGTCGCCGAGCTTCACCTTGATGAATTTCGTCAGCTCCTTCTCGTATTCCTGGTACGGATGGCCGCCGAGATAGAAACCGAGGCTGATCTTCTCGTGTGCGAGCTGCTCACGCAGCGTCCAGCGCGGCACCTCGGCATACTGCGCGGCAAGCACCTCGTCTGCCTCGTCGTCGCCGAACAGGCTGTTCTGATTCGCCGCGCGCGCCTGCTGGTCCGCGCTCGCCAGCGCCGCATCCAGCGTCGCCATCAGGCTGGCGCGGTGGTCGTTGACCTTGTCGAACGCGCCGCCCTTGATCAGCGCCTCGATGGTGCGGCGGTTGACCACGCGTTTGTCCACGCGGCGGCAGAAGTCAAACAGGTCCTTGAACGGCCCACGCTCGCGCGCCTGGACGATGTTCTCGATCGCCGCCTCGCCGGTGCCCTTGATCGCGCCGAGGCCGTAGGCGATGGTCTTCTCGTCCACCGGCGCGAAGCGGTAATCCGACGAATTCACATCCGGCAGCAGCATCTTCAGGCCCTGCTGCAACGCATCCTGGTAGAAGAAGCTGACCTTGTCGGTGTTGACCATTTCCGAGGTCATCGTCGAGGCCATGAACGAAGCCGCGTGGTGACACTTCAGGTACGCGGTCTGGTAGGCGACCACCGAATAGGCGGCGGCGTGCGATTTGTTGAAACCGTAGCCCGCGAACTTTTCCATCGTGTCGAAGATTTCGTTCGCCTTCTTCTCGTCGATGTCGTTCTTCGCCGCGCCCGCAACGAAGATGCCGCGCTGCTCGGCCATCTCCTCGGGCTTCTTCTTGCCCATCGCTCGGCGCAGCATGTCCGCACCGCCCAGCGTGTAGCCCGCGACCGCCTGCGCCGACTGCATCACCTGCTCCTGGTACACCATGATGCCGTAGGTGCTGCTCACCACTTTGTCCAGCAGGGGGTGCGGGATGATGACCTTTTCCCTGCCGTGCTTGCGGTTGATGTAGTCGGGGATGAAGTCCATCGGGCCGGGGCGGTATAGCGCGTTCAGCGCGATCAGGTCGTCGATGCAGTCCGGCTGGGCCTTCACCAGCGTGTCCTGCATGCCGCGCGACTCGAACTGGAACACCGCCTTGGTATTGGCGTTCTTGAAGATGCGATCGTAGGTCGCCTTGTCGTCCAACGGAATCCGGTCGATGTCGAACGCCGGCACATCCGTCGCGCCATTCTTCTCGCGCAGCTTGTTGATGTAGCGCACCGCCCAGTCGATGATCGTCAGTGTGCGTAGACCCAAGAAGTCGAACTTCACCAGGCCGACCGCCTCGACATCGTCCTTGTCGTACTGGCTCACCGTGCTTTCGCTGCCTTCGGCGCAATACAGCGGGCAGAAGTCGGAAAGCTTGCCCGGCGCGATCACCACGCCGCCCGCGTGCATGCCGACGTTGCGCGTCATGTCTTCCAGGCTCTCGGCCAGCTCCATCAGCTCGTCCACGCCCTCCTCTTCGGCGATGATCGTACTGATCTCCGGCTCCATCTCGCGCGCCTTGGCGAGCGACACCGGCTTCGGCCCGTCCAGCGGAATCAGCTTGGACAGCCGGTCGCACAGGCCGTAGGGAAAGTCCAGCACGCGCCCGACGTCGCGGATCACACCCTTGGACGCCATCGTGCCGAAGGTGGCGATCTGCGACACGCAGTGCGCGCCGTATTTGTCCTTCACGTAGTTGATGACGAGTTCGCGACCGTCCTGGCAAAAGTCCACGTCGAAGTCGGGCATGGACACGCGCTCGGGATTCAGGAAGCGCTCGAACAGCAGCTCATAGCGCAGCGGGTCAAGGTCGGTGATCAGCAGGCAATAGGCCACCAGCGAGCCCGCGCCGGAGCCGCGCCCCGGGCCGACCGGCACGCCGTTGGGGAACGCCTTCGAGCGGTAGGCCTTGGCCCAGCGGATGAAGTCCGCCACGATCAGGAAGTAGCCCGGGAAGCCCATCTGGATGATGGTCTCGGTCTCGAACTTCAGTCGCGCCATGTATTCAGGCAGCTTCGCGGCGCGCACCGCCTCGTCCGGGTAGAGCGCGGCCATGCGCTGCATCAGCCCGCGCTCGGCCTCGCCGCGCAGGAAGTCGTCGAGGCTCTCGCCGTTCGGCGTCGGGAAATCCGGCAGGCGCGGCTTGCCCAATACAAGAGTCAGGTTGCAGCGGCGCGCGATCTCGACGCTGTTCTGCAAAGCCTCGGGCAGGTCGGCGAACAGCTCCGCCATCTCGGCCTGGGTCTTGAAATACTGCTGCTCGGTGAAGGCTTTCGCGCGACGCTTGTCGTTGAGCACGTAGCCTTCGGCGATGCACACGCGCGCCTCATGCGCCTTGAAGTCCTCCGCCTTGAGGAACTGCACGGGATGCGTGGCGACCACCGGCAACGCCAGTTCGGCGGCGAGCCGCGTGGCGCCGTGGATGTGCAGCTCCTCATCGGCAAAGCCGCAGCGCTGCACCTCGATGTAGTAACGGTTGGCGAACAGCGCGGCCCATTCCTGCGCATACTGCCTGGCCTGCGCCGCATTGCCGGTCAGCAGCGACGAACCGACATCGCCCAGATGCGCGCCGGACAGCGCGATCAGCCCGCCCGTTCCCTCGTGGAACCACTCGCGCCGCACCTCGGCGCGGCCGCGATACTGGTTCTCCAGGTAGGCGCGCGACAACAAGTCGCACAACAGCAGGTAGCCCTCGCGCGACTGGCACAGCAACAGCAGGCGGTGAGGACGGTCGCGGTCGGTATCGTTGGTGACGAACACGTCGCAACCGAGCACCGGCTTCACCCCCGATCCGCGCGCCGACTTGTAGAACTTGATCAGCCCGAACACGTTGTTCAGGTCGGTCAGCGCCAGCGCGGGCATGGAATCGCCCTTCGCGGCGGAGACCGCCTCGTCCACGCGCAGCATGCCATCGGAGATGGAGTATTCGCTGTGCAGTCGGAGATGGACGAAGGATGGTTGCGGCATGATCAAAGCTTGTAATTTCGAGGGGCGATTCTAGCACCGTCGGCGACGCAAAAATTTCTTGCCGGCGATTCAAAACGTTAGAATCCGGCTTTGAGTCTTTTATCCCGGACACATGCAGACCGCCCTCACGCCCCAACGCGAAAAATACCTGCTGCTCACCCTCGCAGGCATCCAGTTCACCCACGTGATCGACTTCATGATCATGATGCCGCTCGGGCCAATCCTGATCGCGGAGCTCGGCATCACCACGCACGAGTTCGGCCTGCTGGTCGCCTCCTATAGTTTCAGCGCGGCGCTGTCCGGCCTGCTCACCGCCATCTTCGTCGACCGCTTCGAGCGCAAGGGCATGCTGCTGACCATGTTCGCCCTGTTCGGCATCGCGACGCTGGCCTGCGCCTTAGCACCCGGCTACGCCACGCTGCTCGCCGCACGCGGGCTGGCCGGCGCGTTCGGCGGCGTGATGGGCGCGATGACGCACACCATCATCGGCGACGTGATTCCGTTCGAGCGCCGTGCTAGGGCGGGCGGCATGGTGTCGGCGGCGTTCTCGGTCGCCACGGTCGCGGGCGTGCCGCTGTCGCTGTGGCTGGCGAACCACTTCCAGTGGCGCGCGCCCTTCGTCTTCATCGCCGTGCTGGTGGTGCTGTTCATCGTCGTCGGCCTGCGCGTGCTGCCGGAGCTGCGCCGCCATCTCGATGCCGAGAAACAGGCGCACCCGTTCGCCCCGATGTTCGCCGTGCTTGGCGATGCCAATCATCTGCGCGCGCTGCTGTTCTCGGCGCTGATCATCTTCTCCGGTTTCACCGTGATCCCCTACATCACGGTGTATGCGGTCCACAATGTCGGCATCTCGCAGCACGACATTCCCTACATCTACCTGATCGGCGGCGCCGCAACACTCGTCACCGCGCGCCTGATCGGCCACTGGGCGGACGTGCGCGGCAAGGTGAGGGTCTACCGCCTCGTCGCCCTCGCGGCGATGCTGCCATTGCTGGTGGTGACGCACGTCGGCACGTCGCCGCTGTGGCTTTGGCTGATCTTCACCACCGCATTCTTCGTACTGGTGTCGGGCCGCATGATCCCGGCGATGGCGATCATCACCTCGTCGGCGCAACCCAAGCTACGCGGAACCTTCATGTCGCTCAACGCCACCACGCAGGCGCTCGCGATGGGGCTGGCGACCACGCTCGCGGGCTACATCATCTCGCAGGACGCGAACGGGCATATCGCCGACTACGGCATGGTGGGCTATGTGGCCGTGACCGCGAACCTGCTCGCGATCTGGTTCGTCTCGCGCATCTCGATGCACGAGCAGCGTCCACCGGCATAGAATGACGGCCCGCACCTCAGGGAGCAACCCATGACCTGGAAACTCTTCATCAGCCGCATCCTGAAGGCGCGCGAACAGCTCGCCGAAAAGCTCGCGCAACTGTGGAAGCACAGCTTCTACCTCTATCTGGCCGGGCTGTTCAGCGTGCTTGCGATACTCGACGCGACCGTGCTGCACAAGACCGCCGAGATGCGCCAGGCCGCGTTCGACACCATGGTGCGCTACCGCCTCATCGTGCCCAAGCCCGATCCCGACATCGTCATCGTGGATATCGACGAGGCCAGTCTTGCGGCGATGTCCAAGGATTACGGCCGCTGGCCGTGGCCGCGCCAGGTGCTGGGCGAGTTCCTCGAAAACATCGAGAAGCAGCAGCCGAAGGCGGTGGTGTTCGACATCCTGTTCAGCGATGCGGACGTGTACAACCCGGACAGCGACGCCTATTTCGATGCGGCCATCGCTCAGACTTCCAACACCTATTTCCCCATGCTGCGGCTCGACCCGTCCGCCGACGCGCTGAGCCAAATCAAGCCCTCCATGATCCCCGGCGTGACGCCGCTGCCGGAGGCGCAACCCGACGACAAGGCGGCCGTCGCGGTGGTGCTGCCGCACTTCCAGTCCGCGCTGGCCGGTGGCCGCCTCGGGCTGCACAACATCTACCCGGACAGCGACGGCGTCGCGCGCCGCTACAACGTCTATCGCGAGGATTACGGCTGGGCTCTGCCGTCACTGCCGTCGCGCCTCGCGCAGGACATGGGCTGGGCGAAGCCGGACGCGCAGCAGGTGCTGCTCAACTGGCGTGGCAAGCCCTTCACCTACCGCCACGTCAACTTCAGCGACGTGTTCGCCGACATGGGGAGCAAGGAGAAGAAGCGCCCGCAGGACGAGTTCAAGGGCAAGATCGTCATCATCGGCTCGACCGCACCCAGCCTGTTCGACATCAAGGCGACGCCGATGGACCGCATGTTCCCCGGCGTGGAGATCCTCGCCACCGCCATCGACAATTTCAAGCACGGCGACGCGCTGCGCTACCCCGAGGGGCGCGTGCTGTACCTGCTGATCACGCTGGCCATCGTGTGGCTGACGGCATGGGGCTTCTACCGCAACGCGGGACGCGACAAGATCGACCGGCTGTTCGGTCTGTCGCAGTTCATCCTGATCGGCATCACCTACGCCAGCATCAATCTCACCACCACCTACGTCAACCTCACCGGCCCGGTGACGGTGGGCCTCGCCTTCTTCACCGTCGCGCGCCTGTATGCGATGGCGACGGGCAAGGCGCTGGAGCAGAACATGGTGCGTGCGGCGGCGGCGCGCAGCGGCGAGCTGCAGGCCACGCTGCTGCTGGTCCGTCTCGACAGCGAGCGCAACGTGCTTCGCGCAGCGACGGTGGAGAAGATACGCCACGCGCTGGAGAAGACCGGTGCCGCAGCCAAGAGCGTGGAAGTGCTCACCGGCGACCAGAAGGGACTGTGGGACCTGTTCGAAAACACGCTGGCAATCTCATGGGTCGCCCCCGCCGACGATGCCGAAGCACAGGACGCAATCCGGCGCGACGCCGAAGCGGTGCTGGCTGCATTGCCGACCGTATTGCAGCGCCATCTCGTCCAGCCGGATAATGCCGCGAACCACTTCATCCATCAGGGACGCATCGCGGGCGGTGCAGAGGCTGCAGCAGGCTGGCGCGTGATGTTCGCCGAAGCGCTGCTGGAATGGGACAGACAGGAGAAGGAACCGACATGAAGATCACCAAATTGGGTTTGACGCTGGGCGCGCTGCTGCTGAGCGGTGCGCTGCATGCCGCCGAGAGCGGCACCGCGCTCAAGAACGACGACATCAAGGCCGAGCCGTTCCGCGACGCGAAGACCGTGGCGACGCTGGCGACCGGCGACAAGGTGGACATCCTCAAGAAAGACGGCGGCTGGTTCCAGGTGAAGAGCGCCAAGGGCCAGGGCTGGGTGCGCATGCTGAGCATCCGCAAGGGCGACGTGCGCAAGGGCGGCAGCGACGCCTCCGGCCTGCTCGGGCTGGCCTCGGGCCGCGCCGGCACCGGCAAGGTGGTGGCGACCACCGGCATCCGCGGACTGAACGAGGAAGAGCTGAAGGCCGCCAAGTTCAATGAGGAAGAGCTGAAGCGCGCCGAGTCCTACGCCACCGGCAAGAGCGCGGCGGCGAAGTTCGCCGCACAGGGCCAGCTCGCCGCGCGCCCGTTCGACTACCTGCCCGCGCCGAAATGAGGAGGACTGCCATGAACAAAAATAGTGCAATTCAAAGCTTCTCCCCCTTCGCTACGCGAGCTACTCAGGGCGAACAGTTCGGATACCAACTCAACGAACTCCCGTTCGTCCTGAGTAGCGCGGTTTCTCGCGCGTATCGAAGGATAACGGGAGTTCAACTGTCGATCGTACTAGCGCTGGCCCTGATCTCCGGCAGCGCGTGGGCCGCGAACCCGTTCGAGCAGGAACTGTTCAAGGCGCTCAAGCAGGGCGTGCAGGAAAAAGTGACGGGCAAGTCCGCCGTTTCGGTCGAAGAGGAGACCGCCATCGGGCGCCAGATCGCCGGCAACCTGCTCGGCGCGGCCCCGCTGGTCAAGGACGCCAAGCTGCAGAAGTACGTCAACAACGTCGGCCGCTGGGTCGCCGACCAGAGCGAGCGCCCGGATCTCATCTGGCACTTCGGCGTGATCGAGTCGAACGACGTCAACGCCTTCGCCGCGCCCGGCGGCTACATCTTCGTCACCAAGGGCCTGTACAAGCTACTGCAGAGCGAGGCCGAACTGGCCGGCGTGCTCGCGCACGAAGTCGGCCATGTCATCCGCCAGCACCACCTGAAGATATTGCAGCAGAGCAAGCTGATCGACCTCGGCAGCCAGGCGATCGCGAAGAACGTCAGCGGCGGCAGCGACCGCGTGCAGAACCTGATCGGCAGCGGCGCGGAGATCGTATCGCGCTCACTCGACAAGGACGCCGAGTTCGAGGCCGACCGCATCGCCGTCGTGCTCGCCACGCGCGCCGGCTACGATTCCTTCGGCCTGCCCGCCGTACTGCAGCAGATCGGCCATTTCGCCAAGGACGACGGCGACGTCGCGCTGCTGTTCAAGACCCACCCGCATCCCGACGACCGCCTGGCGAAACTGGGCACCGCGATGGACGACCGCTTCGACGGGGTGAAGGGGAAGACGCTAGAGAAGAGGCTGTACCGGATCAAGTAGCCAGTGGGCTTAACGTTCAAATGAGGGGCAGCCCGCTTCTGGGTTCCCCACTCGAATGCAGGTTTAGACAACGTTTTGGATGGTGCGACACTTCGGAAACGCGGAGCACCCCCAAAATTTACTACCTGCCTTATCGCCGCTCTTCACTGTACGCTGAACCATCTCAGCTCCGCACTTGGGACATGACCTTGGAGCATCGGGATCCAAGCGATGCCGAACATTTTCCACATGCTCACGATTTGTCGCGAGCGATGGAGCCAATCGGCCGTTGCTGATCGCCGAACACACGGCTTCAACTTGGGCGGCAGAAAGAATGGGGCTTGTCTTTGACTTGATGTAGGAGATGTATCTGCCAGCGTAGGCCACATTCTGTGGCATTTTTGTTTTGAATTCGCTGCCACCTACGAAGACAATGACAGAGTGAAATGTTTCAAAAGGAAGACTGGTCAAGGATTCAAGCGCCTTGATGTGCTTAAAGTTCTGGCGAAGTGGATTTTGAAACTTGTTAGTAGTTTTGAAGAGTTTCTGTGTCCACATGGCTTGATTTTCATCTCCGAATATCCAGCCACTATAGTTTTTTGTTTCAACAACGAATACGCCAAATCGTGATACGAATACGTGATCGATTTGCGTCGTTCCGTCCGGTGTTTTTAGCGTTACGTTATGTATCGCTCGGTACTCATTAGGGGCGAGCAGGAACCTTGCAGATAGCCGGACAAGCAACTCGCCAAAGAACCCTTTGAACCAAGGAGTTTTGGCGATACCCGTCGCAATAAGCAGCGGTAGTAGCCACCACAGTTGATCTAAGAGAGGTTTCAGTACGGAAGTAAGGTGCATGTGAAGTTACCTAACGTAAAGGAGACGGCAAAAACGCCGTAACGGCGACCGTACCCGAGCTTTGCCTCGAAAACAATATGCCGAAAGGCCTAGATATTCAGGAAAGATACCGCGAACGCGGCGAGGAATGGAGCGGGTGAACGGGATCGAACCGTCGTATGCAGCTTGGGAAGCTGCCGTTCTACCATTGAACTACACCCGCTTGGTGTAAAATGCGGGCGCATTCTAACACGGCCATCGGCAATTCAGAGAGTCCCAAAGTGATAACGGTCAGCATCAACGGCGCGTCGCGCCAATTCCCCCGAGCCATCAGCATCGCAGAACTCATCGAGGAGATGGGGTTGACGGGCAAGCGCATCGCGCTGGAGCGCAACGGCGAGATCGTGCCGCGCAGCACCTTCGCGGCGCAGCAGATCGCGGACGGGGACAGGATGGAGATCGTGGTGGCGGTGGGCGGTGGCTGACCGGATGTTGCAAAACTACTGCGGAGACCATCTGCCATGTTGCGCGGTGCTCGCTTCCTCGCCTACCCACAAGGTATGTCTCGATCGCTGTGCTCCGTGCGCCTCGCAGCTGGCCTCCTCGCTACGTTTTTCAACACCCTGTCCAAAGATTTAACGATTCAGGAAATTTAGACATGAACGACAAACTCATCATCGCGGGCAAGAGCTACAACTCGCGCCTCTTGGTCGGCACCGGCAAGTACAAGGACTTCGCCGAGACGCGCGCGGCACTGGATGCGAGCGGGGCGGAGATCGTGACGGTGGCGATCCGCCGCACCAACCTCGGCCAGAACGCCAACGAGCCCAACCTGCTCGACGCGGTGCCGATGTCGAAGTTCACTTACCTGCCGAACACCGCCGGCTGCTACACCGCCGACGATGCGGTGCGCACGCTGCGCCTCGCGCGCGAACTGCTCGACGGCCACTCGCTGGTCAAGCTGGAGGTGCTGGGCGACCCGCAGTCGCTGTACCCCAACGTGATCGAGACCATCGCCGCGGCGAAGACGCTGGTGGCCGATGGCTTCCAGGTGATGGTGTACACCTCGGACGATCCCATCGTCGCGAAGCAGCTGGAAGACATCGGCTGCGCGGCGATCATGCCGCTGGCCTCGCTGATCGGTTCGGGCATGGGCATCCTGAACCCGTGGAACCTGCAACTCATCATGGAGCGCGTGCAGGTGCCGGTGATCGTGGACGCGGGCGTGGGCACCGCATCCGACGCGGCCATCGCGATGGAGTTGGGCTGCCACGGCGTGCTGATGAACACCGCCATCGCCGCGGCTCAAAATCCGGTGCTGATGGCATCCGCGATGAAGAAGGGCGTGGAAGCCGGACGCGAGGCCTATCTGGCCGGACGCATGCCGAAGAAGCTGTACAGCGCCAGCCCGAGCTCGCCGACGGCGGGCATCATCGGCTCGGTGCGCAACTAAACACATCCGTAGGGGTACGATTCATCGCGCCCTTGTTGTTCGAATAGTTCAAGGGCGCGATGAATCGCGCCCCTACAATCCACATGACCGACACCACCGACCTCCGCAACCGCCACATCCGCAGCTTCGTGCTGCGCCAGGGGCATCTCTCGCCCGCGCAACAGCGCGCCGTGGACACGCTGCTGCCGCGCTACGGCATCCCTTACGAGAACAAGCCGCTGAACCTCGACCAGGCCTTCGGGCGCAGCGCGCCGAAGATACTGGAGATCGGCTTCGGCATGGGCGACAGCACCGCGACCATCGCGCAGGCGCATCCGGAAAACGATTACCTCTGTCTGGAAGTGCATACGCCGGGCGTGGGCAACCTGCTGAAACTGATCGACGCGCAGCAGATATCCAACATCCGCATCATCCAGCACGACGCGGTCGAAGTGCTGCGCGACATGATCGCCGACGGCACGCTGGACGGTGTGCACATCTTCTTCCCCGACCCCTGGCACAAGGCGCGCCACAACAAGCGCCGCCTGATCCAGTCGCCGTTCATCGCGAAGCTGGTGCAGAAAATCAAACCCGGTGGCTACATCCACGCCGCGACCGACTGGCAGGACTACGCCGAGCAGATATTGCGCGTGTTCAGCGAGGAGCCGCTGTTGGAGAACACTGCAGCGGACTATGCACCGCGCCCCGAATACCGCCCGCTCACCAAGTTCGAACAGCGCGGTTTGCGCCTCGGACATGGGGTGTGGGACCTGGTGTTTCTGCGGCATTCACCCGATTAACATTTTCGCTTCCGGCCACTAGAGTGGCATCGTCTACATAGACAAAAGGAGGCAAAAATGAAACCCAGCGTTTTGTTTACGTGTTCCTTGTTATTCATCTCCACTTCCACCCTGGCAGCACCCGACCCGAATCGCTGCATCCCCGACAGTATGCACTTGAAGGCGTCCGAACGCGGTGCCTACATCAACTCCTGCATGGCACTGGTCAGCGCCCCAGCCAATGTCAAAGAGGAGTTTGAACGAAACAAGCTTCGTTTCTGCCAGCAGAATGTGAAGAACATGAAGCTGCGGGGGGACACAAAATCCAGTTACCTCAACACCTGCATGAACTCGAACGAAGCGGAATCTGCCGCAAACGAGGTTGCCACGAAACAGGCGGCTGCCAAAGAGTCCGCGGCGACAAAACAGGCCGCCCTCCCAGCCGGCAAGTGCACCTGCCCAACTGCCGAGCAAGCCATGAGTTCAGCCCAGAAGCCGGCCATGCACAAGAAAAGGATGAATGTTGCGTGCAAAAAGCCGAACGGAAAAAAAGCAAGGCATGAGGCGCGTACACAGCCCGCGAGCAGTAGCAGCAAGGCCTAGCTTTTTCAAAGAGAAAGCGCCGCGACCGCCAGCTTCAGCAGGTTGCGGCGCCCTTCTCCAGCTCGCCATGTCGCGAGCCCGGCACACTCATTCACGCAAGAATATCTGCAGCAAGTCATTCAGGAAACGCCGCCCCAGCTCGGTCGGCGCGATGCGCTGCTGATCGCGGACCAACAACCCGCGCCGCTCGGCCTCATCCAGTTCGCGCCGGATGGTAAGCAGCGGCAGGCTGGTGCGCTCCTGGAACAGCGCGCTGTCGAACCCCTCGTTCAGGCGCAGCGCGTTCATCATGAATTCGAAGCCGAGGTCGGCTGCCGCGACCTCGTGCTCCTCCTGCACCGGCGCTGATCGCGCCACCGCATCGAGATAGGCCTGCGGCTGCCTGTGGCGCATCTGGCGCAATACCTTGTCGTGGAAGCTCAACTTGCTGTGTGCACCCGCGCCGATGCCCAGGTAATCGCCGAACTGCCAGTAATTGAGGTTGTGGCGCGCGCGCTTCTTCGGCTGCGCAAAGGCAGAGGTCTCGTAATGCTCGTAGTCATGAGTTGTGAGCAGCGCCTCGATGCGCTGCTGCATCTCGCTGCTCGCGTCGTCATCCGGCAGCGGCGGCGGATTGCGATAGAACAGCGTGTTCGGTTCCAGCGTGAGGTGGTAGCAGGACAGGTGCTGCGGCGCGAACTGCAAGGCACTCTGCACATCCTGCAACGCCTGTTCCAGCGTCTGCTGCGGCAGCGCGTACATCAGGTCGAGGTTGATGTTGTCGAAGTGACGCTGCGCGATCTCGATGGCGCGCTTCGCCTCGTCCGCGCTGTGGATGCGCCCCAGCGCCTGCAGATGCGCATCATCGAAGCTCTGGATTCCCAGCGACAGGCGGTTCACGCCCGCGTCGCGATAGGCCGCGAAGCGCTCCGCTTCTACCGAACCGGGATTCGCCTCCAGCGTGATCTCGGCATCGAGGTTGAGCGGCAGCAGCATGCGCACCTGGCGCAGTATCTCGGCGACGCTCTCGCCGGATAGCAGGCTGGGCGTGCCGCCGCCGAAGAACACGGTGTATATCTTGCGCCCCCATATCTGCGGCAAGGCCAGTTCGATGTCGCGCACCAGCGCCGCAACGTATTCCTTTTCAGGGAACGCATTACGCGCCTCGTGCGAATTGAAGTCGCAGTAGGGACATTTGCGCACACACCACGGGATGTGGATGTAGAGCGACAGCGGCGGCATCGCCTGGAAATTGACCTCCTGGGATCTGATGCCGACGGGATGCAAAAGGTGGATAGTCATTGATTAAGGATTCAGCTCTCGCAGGCGGCCAAAGGGCCAGTTTCCGCACAGACCACTCGATTCCGCCCGCCTTCTTTCGCCCGATATAACGCGGCATCGGCCGAGCTCACCAGCTTCTGAGCGGATGTGCGGTCATCTTCAGACAGCTTTTCGGGCAGCATCGCAACGCCGATGGAAATGGTTACCGTCAGGCGCTCGCCCGGCAGCGGCTGTAACGGTTGGGCGGCTATCGTGCGTCGGATGCGCTCGGCGACTTCGCATGCGTACCTGTGTGCAGTGTTCGGCAGCAACACCACGAACTCCTCGCCCCCGTAGCGGGCGACCACGTCGTTGGTACGCAGCAGGGATTTGACCTGCCTCGCCACGCTGCGCAGCACCTCGTCCCCCGCAAGATGCCTGAGGGTGTCGTTGATGCTCTTGAATTTGTCTATATCGAGGAACATGCAGGCAAGAGGCAGGCGATGGCGCCGCGCATGCGCGACTTCGGCATGGCAGCGGGTCTCGAAATAACGGCGATTATGGACGCCGGTCAGGGGATCGGTCAGGCCGGCCAATTTCAGGCGTTCGTGATTGAGCGCATTTTCCAGGCAGATGGTGAAAATGGCCGCCAGCCTTTCGAGGAAATCGGTGCCGCTGTCGGCAGCGAATCGTTCAGCCTTGCAACTGCCCAGATTCAGGCTGCCGATCAATTCGTCCTGTCGCATCAATGGCAGCAGGGCCATCGATTGGCATCCGTCCGGCCAAGGGTCGAATATGGCGCCCTGCAGTTCAGGATCGAAAGCACCCAGATACGGGCGCACATTGTCGGCGTAAAGTTTTTCGAGCAGGACCAGCCCGGGAACTTCGGCATTCCCCCGTGTTTCTGCCTCCAGGAAACGCGTGATCTCATATTCCGGATCGGCCAGCACCAGGGTGACCGCGTCGGTGTCGCATGCGGACTTGTAGTCCTGCAGCATCACCTGGATGAGTTCGGTCAACGAACGTGTGGCGATCAACTGCTTTTCCAGTTGTTCAAGGCGGCGCAATTTCTTTTCGTTCAGGCGCGCCTCATCCAGCAAGGTTTGAAGTTGCCGGCGCAGGAGCTGGTTTTCGGTTTGCAGATCGTTCGCCATCAGGACAATTGCGGCCGGTCAAAAATGTAGTGAGCCATGCTCGGCGCAATCAGCGCACGGTGCCGAGCCGCTGCAGCAATATCTTCAGCGCCTTCGCGCGATGGCTGAGTTGCGCCTTCTCGTCGCGCGACAGTTCCGCGCTCATCTTGTCGAACTCAGGCAGCCAGAACAGCGGATCGTAGCCGAAGCCGCCGTCGCCGCGCTCTTCGTGCGCGATCATGCCGTGCCATTCGCCTTCGGCGATGATGGGCTGGGGGTCGTCGGCGTGACGCACCAGCACCAGCACACAGTAGTAATGGGCGCGGCGGTCGGTGATGCCCTGCATCTCCCTCAGCAGTTTTTCGTTGTTGCGCTGGTCGGATTTCGGGTTGTCGCCCGCGTAGCGCGCGGACTGCACGCCGGGCGCACCGCCCAGCGCATCGACGCAGATGCCTGAATCGTCCGCCAGGGCGGGCAGCCCGCTCGCGCGGCTGGCGTGGCGCGCCTTGGCGAGCGCATTCTCGACGAAAGTGCAGTGCGGTTCATCGGCCTCGGAGATGCCGAGTTGCCCCTGCGTCAGCACCTCGATGCCGAGCGGTGCCAGCATGTGCTGGAATTCGCGCAGCTTGCCCGCGTTGTTGGAGGCGATAACGAGTTTTTGCATTTTATGTAGGGGCGCGATTCATACGGAGGTTAATCCCTCGCCAGCGCCGTGCGCTGCATCTCGACCAGTTGCGAGATGCCGTTCTTCGCCAGTTCGAGCAGCGTGTCCATCTCCTCGCGCGAGAAGGGATGGCCTTCGGCCGTGCCCTGCACTTCGACGAAGTGGCCGCTGCCCAGCATCACCACGTTCATGTCGGTATCGCAGGCGGAGTCTTCGTCGTAATCGAGGTCGAGCACCGGTGTGCCTTCGTAGATGCCGACCGAGATGGCGGCGACGAAATCCTTGAGCGGATTCTCTGCCACCAGCCCCTTCTGTATCAGCCCGGTCACCGCATCGTGCAGCGCGACGAAGGCGCCGGTGATGCTGGCGGTGCGCGTGCCGCCGTCGGCCTGGATCACGTCGCAGTCGAGCTGGATGGTGCGCTCGCCGAGCTTGCCGAGATCGACCACGGCGCGCAGGCTGCGGCCGATCAGGCGCTGGATCTCCTGGGTGCGGCCGGACTGCTTGCCCTTGGCCGCCTCGCGCGGCATGCGGCTGCCGGTGGAACGCGGCAGCATGCCGTATTCGGCTGTCACCCAGCCTTCGCCGCTGCCCTTCTTGTGCGGCGGGACCTTCTCGTCGACGCTGGCGGTGCAGATGACCTTGGTGTCGCCGCACTCGATCAGCACCGAGCCTTCGGCGTGTTTAGTGTAGTTGCGGGTGATGCGGATGGAACGAAGCTGGTTCGGCTGTCTGGAACTTGGACGCATGGTGACTACTCGTGAAAAAGGAAAATTATTGGATCTCGAGAACCCGGGTGACCGGCTCGGCGGTATCGTGGGCGGCTTCCGCGCCGCCCCAGCGCACAGCCAGGCCGGTCACGTTGTCGGAGCGGCCGCGCTCGCGCTCCAGCGCGCGCGCGACCAGGCCGTCCAGCACCTCGGAGACGGGACTGGTAGCGAATGCCTTGGCCAGCTCGGCGTCGGTGAACGGGCTCCACAGGCCGTCGCTGCCGAGCAGCAGCACGTCGCCGGATTCCAGTGCGACCGGGCCGCCGGGCTCCATGTAGTAGAGGTCCTCGATGCCGCCGAGGCAGTTGGTGATCTGGTTGCGCTGCGGATGGATGCGCGCTTCTTCGGCGGAGATCATGCCCCATTCGAGCCATTGGCCGACCATCGAATGGTCGCGCGTCCTGGCATGCACAGTGCCGTCGCGCAGCAGGTACAGGCGCGAGTCGCCCGCATGTCCCCAATACAGATTGCCGTCCTGGATCAGCGCTGCCACGCAAGTCGTGCCGGGAAAGGCCTGATCCTTGTCGTGCGGAAACTTCATGATGCCCTCGTGGGCTAGGCGCATGGTGTCGGCAATGAATCCCAGCGGGTTGTCGATGCGGTGCTGGGCATGCTTCCCGAACTCATTGACGAAAGTCTCGATGGCCAGGGCCGCCGCCAGCTCGCCGTGCATATGCCCGCCCATGCCGTCCGCCAGCACGAGCAGCAACGTGTCGCTGCTATAGGCATAGGCAACCCGATCCTGGTTGTATTTGCGGTTGCCGATGTGGCTGGCCTGGTGTATCGAGAAGTTCATGGGGCTCAATCGTAATATAATGCGCCCCCTGAGCACAGTCCTTTATTCGAAAGCCCCTACAATGATCTTGAGCATGACCGGCTACGCCGCCGCCAGCGCGGAGCTCGACAGCGGTTCGCTGACGCTGGAACTGCGCGCCGTCAACTCCCGCTACCTTGACCTCCAGTTCCGCATGCCGGACGAGCTTCGCGTCTTCGAGGGCGCGATGCGCGAGGCGATCAGCGCCCAGCTGCAGCGCGGCAAGGTGGAATGCCGCGTCAACTATGCCGCGCGTTCCGCGCAGAGCGGCGCCGCCCTGAACCGCGACTTGCTGCTGCAACTCGCCGCCTGGAACAAGGAAGTGCAGGATGCGCTGCCGGAAGCCCGCACCCTGAGCGTGGCCGATGTGCTGCGCTGGAACGGCGTGCTGGAGACGCCTACCGCATCGGCAGATGAGCTGCGCACCGCGTTGCTGGATCTGCTGCAGGAAACACTGCAAGAGTTCTCCGCTTCGCGCGCCCGCGAAGGCGAGAAGCTGAAGGACTTCCTGCTGCAGCGCGTGGAGAAGATCGAGTCGCTGCGCGAGGGCGTGATACCCCATGTCCCCGCCGCCATCGCCGCCTATGAACAGAAGCTCATCGCGCGCCTGCGCGAAGCGATGCAGAACGCCGAGGACGAGCGCATCCGCCAGGAGATCACGCTATTCGCCAGCAAGATCGACGTGGACGAGGAACTGTCGCGGCTCGCCAGCCACCTGACGGAGATGCGCCGCATCCTCACGCAGGGCGGCGCGGTGGGCAAGCGGCTGGATTTCCTGATGCAAGAACTGAACCGCGAGGCCAATACCCTCGGCTCGAAGTCGGTGGATGCCGAAGTGTCGCGCAGCGCGATGGAGATGAAGATCCTCATCGAGCAGATGCGCGAGCAAATTCAAAACCTGGAGTAAATCATGTCGGGAAGTCTATTCATCGTCAGTGCGCCGTCCGGTGCGGGCAAGACCAGCCTGGTGCACGCCCTGCTCAATATCAATCCGCAGATCGACCTGTCGGTCTCCTACACCACGCGTAATCCGCGCCCCGGCGAGATGGACGGCGAGGCCTACCATTTCGTCGATCGCGACACCTTCATGTCGATGGCGAAGCGCGGCGAGTTCCTCGAAAGCGCGGAAGTCTACGGCAACCTGTACGGCACCTCGCAGACCTGGATCAGCGAGCAGATCGCTCAGGGGCGCGACATCCTGCTTGAGATCGACTGGCAGGGCGCGACGCAGGTGCGCAAGCTGTTCCCGGATTGCGTCAGCATCTTCATCTTGCCTCCTTCGCTGGAGGCGCTGGAGCAGCGCCTGAAAGGCCGCGGCAAGGACAACGACGAGGTGATCGCCAAGCGTCTGGCGGCGGTACGCGAGGATGTCGCCCATGTCGCCGAATTCGACTATGTTATTATTAACGACAATCTGAACGAGGCGTTGCGCGAACTCAATGCGGTGGTGCTTTCCGCACGACTGCGAGGCACGCGGCAACTCGCCCGCCATCAGGACTTGATCAACCAGTTACAGCATCCGGAGTAAATCATGGCACGCATCACCGTTGAAGAATGTCTTTCGCAAATCCCTAACCGCTTCGAACTGACCCTGGCCGCCGCCTACCGTGCGCGCCAGCTGGCCAACGGCGCGGCCCACCTGGTCGAAGACACCAAGAACAAGCCCTCCGTCGTCGCCCTGCGCGAGATCAGCGAAGGCAAGGTGGGCAAGGAAATCCTCAACCGCGGCCAGGCCTGAACCGGCCGGAAGTAACGATGAATGGCAGACGCCGACCTACTACTCGAGGAAGTCTCCGCCTACCTTAAGCCGCAGGACGTCGACCACGTCCGTGAGGCGATCGAATTCAGCCGGGCCGCGCACCAGGGCCAGCTGCGCAAGTCCGGTGACCCGTACGTCACCCACCCCATCGCCGTCGCACGCATCCTGACGCTGCTGCACATCGATGTGCAGGCGATCGTCGCCGCGTTGCTGCACGATGTGGTCGAAGACACCGAAGTCACCCTCGACCAACTCGCCGATAAGTTCGGCAAACCCGTGGCCAACCTGGTCGACGGCCTCTCCAAGCTGGACCGCATCCAGTTCGAGACGCGCGAGGACGCGCAGGCGGAGAACTTCCGCAAGATGCTGATGGCGATGGCGCGCGACGTGCGCGTCATCCTCATCAAGCTGGCGGACCGGCTGCACAACATGCGCACGCTGGAATCCATGTCGCGCGAGAAATGCGAACGCATCGCGCGCGAGACCATGGAGATCTATGCGCCCATCGCCAACCGCCTCGGCCTGAACGACATCTACCACGAGCTTGAAGACCTGAGCTTCAAGCACCTGCACCCCAACCGCTACGCGGTGCTGGCCAAGGCGCTCAAGGTCGCGCGCGGCAACCGCCGCGAAGTGGTCGGAAAGATCCTCGACGCGATCCGCCAGCGCATGGACGAGCAGCACATCCACGCCGACGTGTCCGGCCGCGAAAAGAATATCTACAGCATCTACAAGAAGATGCAGAGCAAGTCGCTGGCCTTCGCCGAGGTGCTCGACATCTACGGCTTCCGCGTGCTGGTGGACGATGTTCCGTCCTGCTACGTGGCGCTGGGCGCACTGCACGGGCTGTTCAAGCCCATCCCCGGCAAGTTCAAGGACTACATCGCCATCCCCAAGGTGAACGGCTACCAGTCGCTGCACACCACGCTGTTCGGCCCGTTCGGCACCCCCATCGAGATCCAGATCCGCACCCACGAGATGCACCGCATCGCCGATGCGGGGGTGGCCTCGCACTGGCTGTACAAGAGCGGATACACCAAGATCAACGACCTGCACAAGAAGACCCACCAGTGGCTGCAGGAGTTGCTGGAAAGCCTGAGCCAGAGCAGCGACTCCGCCGAGTTCCTGGAGCACCTTAAGGTCGACCTGTTCCCCGACGAGGTGTATGTCTTCACCCCCAAGGGCAAGATCATGTCGCTGCCGCGCGGCGCGACCGCCGTGGACTTCGCCTACAACGTGCATACCGACATCGGCAACCGCTGCATCGCCGTCAAGGTCAACCACGAACTGGTGCCGCTGCGCACCGAGCTGCGCAACGGCGACCGCATCGAGGTCATTACCGCACCGCACGCCAAGCCCAACCCGGTGTGGCTCACCTACGTCACCACCAGCAAGGCACGCAGCCACATCCGCCACTTCCTCAAGACCATGCAGTCCGGCGAATCGGCACAACTCGGCGAACGCCTGCTCAACCAGGCGCTGCACACGCTCGGCGTCAAGCCGCAGGACATGGACGAGGCACACTGGAACAAGCTGCTGAAAGAGACCGGGGGCAAGACCAGACAGGACATCCTCGCCGACATCGGCCTCGGCCGTCGCCTCAACATGGTGGTTGCGCGGCAGCTGGCCAACATCGGCGAAACCGTGCCCAGCGAGACATCCCACCACGCCGCCATCACCATCCACGGTACCGAAGGCATGGCGGTGCAATTCGCCAAGTGCTGCCGCCCCATCCCCGGCGACCCGATCATCGGCGTCATCAAGAGCGGCCAGGGACTGGTGGTTCACACCCACGACTGCCCTACACTCCGCGGGCGCAGCGGCGGAGAACAATGGCTCGACGTGGTATGGGCCAAGAACATCAACCGCACCTTCGAGATCAGCATCAAGCTCATGGTCGCCAACCAGCGCGGCGTGCTGGCCAAGGTCGCCGCCGCGATCGCCGAGGCCGAATCCAACATCAGCAATGTCAATTTCGTCAGTGAAGGCGAATACACCGCGCTGTACTTCACCCTGGAAGTGAACAACCGCCTGCACCTCGCCAACGTCATGCGCAGCCTGCGCAAGATTCAGGAAGTGGTGAGGATCATTCGCGTGAAGAACGCGGGGTAAGCCAATGCGCTGCTGTAGGTTGGGTTAAGCGCGGCGATAACCAATGACTTGGCTATCGTTTCAGATGGCTATGCAATGCTACCCAACAACAAAATCGGGGGTTAGTCTTTGACGCCGCCGAACTTTCGTAACAACCCTAGCATCGCCGAAGCCTTGTCCAGCGTCTCCTGATACTCGGCCTCCCATTGCGAATCGGCGACGATCCCGCCGCCCGCCCAGCACCTTATCTGACCACCGGAATAGACCATTGTTCGGATGGCGATGTTGGTATCCATGTTGCCGTCGAAACCCACGTACCCGATCACGCCGCAATATACGCCGCGCCGGTGCGGTTCGAGCTGTTCGATGATCTGCATGGCGCGCTGCTTCGGCGCCCCGGTGATGGAGCCGCCCGGGAAACAGTCGCGCAGCAGGTCGAGCGCATCGTGCTCCGGCGCCAGCTCGCCTTCCACCGTACTCACCAGGTGATGCACGTTGGCATAGCTCTCCACCTCGAACAGCTTGGGCACTCGCACCGAGCCGGGCACGCAACTCTTGCCAAGGTCGTTGCGCAGCAGGTCGACGATCATCAGATTTTCCGCGCGGTCTTTCGGGTTGGCGCACAGCTCCTGTGCGAGCCGTGCATCTTCTGCCGCATCCCGTCCGCGGGGACGTGTGCCCTTGATCGGCTTGGTCTCTACATGCCCGGCACTGACGCTGAGGAAACGTTCAGGCGAGGCGCACAGTATCTGCGTCTGCGGCAGGTTGAGGAAGGCGGAATACGGCGCGGGGCTGAGCCGGCGCAACTCGAGGTAGGCGCCGTAGGCATCGCCCTCGGCTTCTGCGCTGAAGCGCTGCGCGAGGTTGATCTGGTAGCAGTCGCCCGCCTGCAGATAGCCCTGCACCGCATCGAATGCGGTCCGGTACGAATCGCGGGTGAAGTTGGATTCGATCCTGCCGCGCACGCGAAAGTCATCCGGCGGCGATGGCGCCTCGCCTTGCAGGCGGCACAGCAACTGCGGCAATAAGGCTGCGGTCTCCGCATAACGTTGGTGCGATACCAGCTTTGCGGTGCGCAGTTGATGATCCATCACCAGCGCCCAGTCGTAGATACCGACTGCCATCAGCTGCAGGCCCTCGGCGTCCTGCGCCACGTCCGGCAGATGCATCATGCACCGCGCGAGGTCATAGCTCCAGTACCCCAGCGCACCACCAGCGTATGGGATGCCATCCACAGGGGCATGTGGCGCATCCAGGTACTCGCGCAGCAATGCGAACGGATCGACAGATGTCGCTGCATCCAGCACAACGGTGTGTTGTGGCGCAGCGGTAAGGATGTCGTAGCGCGCCATGCTGCCGCTATCCAGCCACGCCGCCCACGGCAGATCTGCGATCGCGGCGAAGTAACCGCTGGCATCGACTCGGTAGGGAAGTTCAGCGCAATAGAAGCTCATCGATCAATCGGGGATAATATCGGTACTTTTATCTGGAGTAATGCCATGACCACCATCGTCGCAGTCAGGAAGAACGGCATCGCCGCAATCGCGGCCGACACGCTGACCACTTTCGGCAACACGCGCCTGCCCTCGCATCTCGACGCCTCGCACGACAAGATCCTGCACATCGGCGACAGCTACGTCGGCGTGTGCGGCAGCGCGGCGCACCATCTGGTGCTGGCTAACCTGCTGGCCAAGACACCCGATGTACAGCTTAACAGCAAGGCGGAGATTTTTGAAACCTTTCGCAAGCTGCATCCCATCCTCAAGGAGGAGTGTTTCCTGAATCCAAAGGAGGACGAGGAAGACCCTTACGAATCGAGCCAGATCACCGCGCTGATCGCCAATGCCAACGGCATCTTCGGCATCTATTCGATGCGCGAGGTGTTCGAGTACACGCAGTATTGGGCCATCGGTTCGGGCCACGAGTTCGCGCTCGGCGCGCTGCACCATGCTTATCCGCGCTACGACAGCGCGGCGGAGATCGCTCGCGCAGGAGTGGAGGCGGGCATCGCGCTGGACAAGAACAGCGCCGCACCAATCACGGTATATAGTGTCGCGCTAAAGAATTAACGCGTTTTTGGCAGGCGCTGCCTCTCGGCGCGCTCCAGCGTCTTTTCGTTGGCGATCTTCTGCAGCCAGTCGCGGATCAGCGGCAGAGCATCGACGGCCGCATCCTCGCCGTTCTTGATCAGGCGCCGCTTGCTGGCAGTATCGATCTCCGGGGTCTGCCCGATGGCAGGACGGATCACGATCTGCGCCGCCTCGAGTTCGCGCGCCAGAATGGACTGGCGCATGATGCGGATGCTCTGCGTGAGCGTGTCGATGATGTCTTCCGGCGCAGGATTGTCCTTGGGCTGCTGCGAGATGTCCACCGCGATCACGATGTCCGCGCCCATCTCGCGCGCCACGCTGACCGGCACCGGCTTCTTCAGGTCGCCGTCCACGTATTCCTCTCCGCCGATCACCACCGGAAGGAACACGCCAGGTATGCTGCTCGATGCGCGCACCGCCATGCCGGTGTTGCCGCGATTGAAGGCGACGGCATTGCCGCTGCCGAGTTGGGTGGCGATCGCGACGAAGGGCTTGTCGAGCTGTTCGATGGAGCGGTTCTTCAGCGCCTTATTGACGAAGTCCTGTAGCAGTTCGCCCCGGATGTAACCGCGCTTGGACAGCTCGAAGTCGTCAAGCTGCGCCTGGTCAAGCTTGAGCGCCAGCTGTTCCAGCGCGTCGCCCTTATAGCCTCCCGCATACAACGCTCCCACCACGCTACCCGCGCTGGTGCCCACCACGATATCGATGCTGATGCCGTTCGCCTCCAGCGCCTTGATCACGCCCACATGGGCAAAGCCGCGTTCGCCGCCGCTCCCCAGTGCCAGCGCCACGATGGGCCTGTCGGACTGGATCGGCTCGATGAAGACCGACTGCGGCTGGACCACATTCTTGTACTGGATCGGCGGCGTCGACGCGCAGGCTGCCAGCAAAAATGGCAACAGCACAAGGAACAGAGTCTGGCGCGCGATCTTCACAGGGTGATGGAAAAATTCAGGGAACACAAAGCCTATCACAAGCGTTCAAGTTTGTGACGGAAGAGAAAACCGCGCCAATGCTGGATTGGCAAAATAAAAAGGCGCACGCACTCGATTTCAGTGCGCCCCCAAAGCAGTACTACTGTGGTAAGCCCCGGACGCCTAAGCCTCTGGGGCTGCCACCACAGCGACACGCCCGATCAGTTCGGCTTGCCGATTCCCGGAGTCGGAAAAGGCCATGTTGCTGCCGGACGAACAGGTGCAGGTGCGGAAGGAGCCGGAGCAGGTGTCGTTGGCTTAGCCGCTGCTACAGGAGCCGGAGCCGCTGCCGGTTTGACTGCTGCTGGCTTGGCTGCCGGAGCTGCCTTCTTCACCGCAGGCTTCTTGGCGGGTGCTGCTTTCTTTGCTGCCGGCTTCTTCACCGCTACGGCCTTTTTGGCAGGCGCTGCCTTCTTTACTGCTGGCTTCTTAGCTGCTACTGCCTTCTTGGCCGGTGCTGCTTTCTTCGCTGCCGGCTTCTTAGCTGCTACTGCCTTCTTGGCTGGCGCTGCCTTTTTAGCTGCCGGCTTCTTGGCTGCAACTTTCTTCGCTGCCGGCTTCTTGGCTGCTACTGCCTTTTTAGCTACCGGCTTCTTGGCTGCAACTTTCTTCGCTGCCGGCTTCTTGGCTGCTACTGCCTTTTTAGCTACTGGCTTCTTCGCCGCTACGGCTTTCTTGGCGGGAGCTGCCTTCTTTGCTGCTGGCTTCTTCGCCGCTACGGCCTTCTTGGCGGGAGCTGCCTTCTTTGCTGCTGGCTTCTTCGCCGCTACGGCCTTTTTGGCGGGAGCTGCCTTCTTTGCTACTGGCTTCTTCGCCGCTACGGCCTTCTTGGCGGGAGCTGCCTTCTTTGCTACTGGCTTCTTCGCCGCTACGGCCTTCTTGGCGGGAGCTGCCTTCTTTGCTGCTGGCTTCTTCGCCGCTACGGCCTTCTTGGCGGGAGCTGCCTTCTTTGCTGCTGGTTTAGTTTTCTTCTCTGCTGCCATTTCAACCTCCTTGAGTTAATGAAAGTTAACGAAATACAACACCTACGACTACTACACCCCCAGCACACCGCAATGCGGTATGACCGAAGCCTTTTAACCAGCGACTTGCTGCGTTTCTCGCAGACTTAGTCGATGGCCATACAACGTTGATCAGCGGGACAGTTCTTTGCTGTCCAAACCGAGTGGCCATGCATAACTATCAATGACCGAAATCCTTTTTCCTGACTGCTGGTATCACCGGCACGCCTCCGGGCATGGCACTCTGTCTTGCATAAAACAACGCGCCACCGTGAAATCACGGTGACGCGTCTTTTAAATCCCCATCCCGCTACGGACGGACCATCGTCTCAAGTTTGATAAGTAATAACTGAATGTCATCAATCGTTTTAAGCCCAAGTTAGTCCCAAGACAAGGCGCCGCCGCTCTGATATTCGGTAACACGAGTCTCGAAGAAATTCTTTTCCTTCTTGAGATCGATCATTTCCGCCATCCAGGGGAATGGATTGGTCGCACCCGGATACAGTACGTCAATACCGATTTGTTGGCAACGGCGATTGGCGATGAAACGCAAGTATTCCTTGAACATCCCGGCATTGAGTCCGAGCACGCCGCGCGGCATGGTGTCTTCCGCGTAGGCATATTCCAGTTCGACCGCCTTCAGGAACAGGCCGCGGATCTCGTTGCGGAACTCGGGCGTCCACAGGTGCGGATTCTCCATTTTGATCTGGTTGATCACGTCCACGCCGAAGTTCAGGTGCATGGATTCGTCGCGCAGGATGTACTGGTATTGCTCGGCAGCGCCGGTCATCTTGTTCTGACGGCCCAGCGCCAGGATCTGCACGAACCCGACATAGAAGAACAGACCTTCCATGATGCAGGCAAATACGATCAGGCTGCGCAGCAGCTTCTGGTCTGCCTCCGGCGTGCCGGTCTTGAATGCGGGATCGGTCAGCGTCTCGATGAACGGGATCAGGAACTCATCCTTGGCGCGGATGCTGGCCACTTCATGATAAGCGTTGAACACCTCACCTTCGTCCAGCCCCAGGCTTTCGACGATGTACTGGTAGGCGTGGGTATGGATCGCTTCCTCGAATGCTTGGCGCAACAGGAACTGGCGGCACTCCGGATTGCTGATATGGCGATAAGTACCGAGCACGATGTTGTTCGCAGCCAGACTGTCCGCCGTCGTGAAGAAGCCGAGGTTGCGCTTGACCAGGCGGCGCTCATCCTCGCTGAGGCGGTCGCTCTTCCACAAGGCGATGTCCGCGGTCATATTCACTTCCTGCGGCATCCAGTGGTTGGCGCAGGCCGCCAGATATTTCTCCCACGCCCACTTGTACTTGAACGGAACCAGCTGGTTCACGTCGGCACGGGAGTTGATGATGGCCTTGTCCTCGACGCGCACGCGCGCGGTGGGAGCCTGCTCGGCTTGGGCGACGTCCCAATCGGCGGATGCGCCGCCCGCGGTTGCACGGCCCACGCCAAGCGGCATCGCAGCCGGCTTGATGTTGTCTTCGAATGTCAGCATATTGCCCTCTCTTTATCGCTCGTTGAGCATTACTGTTCTTCAATTCTTTGCGGCTTGGGGCGGCTTCGCCCGATCCCGCCACAAGGCTTGCCTACTGGCAAGCCTCGCATTCAGGCTTGTGGCTACGGCCGCCCTTTCGGGCTTAACTTGCTGAACAAGTTAGCCTTCGCCGCAACCCGGGGTGCGAACCTGCCTACTGGCAGGCTTCGCACTCAGGATTGTCAATCGAACAGAACTTCGGTTCTTCCGCTACACCGCCGGTGGTCGGCACTGCATTCAACGCGCCGGCGCGGCCCGTCGATTTTTCGGCGGAAGTCGCACCCAGCGTACGCAGGTAATAGGTCGTCTTCAGACCGCGCACCCACGCCAGCTTGTATGTCTCGTCGAGCTTGCGGCCAGATACGCCGGCCATGTAGATGTTCAGCGATTGCGCCTGGTCGATCCACTTCTGGCGGCGCGACGCTGCCTCGATCAGCCAGCTCGGCTCGACCTCGAACGCGGTGGCGTACAGGTTGCGGAACTCCACCGGCACACGGTCGATCTTCGCCAAGCTGCCGTCGAAATATTTCAGGTCAGCGATCATCACCTCGTCCCACAGGCCCAGTTGCTTCAAGTCGGCAACCAGATGCTCGTTGATGACGGTGAATTCGCCGGACAGGTTCGACTTCACGAAGATGTTCTGGTAGGTCGGTTCGATGCAGGCCGACACGCCGATGATGTTGGAAATGGTCGCCGTCGGCGCGATCGCCACACAGTTGGAATTGCGCATGCCGTACTGCTTAATGCGGGCACGCAGAGCATCCCAGTCCATAGTCGACGACATATCCACTTCGACGTAGCCACCGCGCTCTTCGCGCAGCATGGCTAGCGAATCCTGCGGCAGGATGCCGCGATCCCACAGGCTGCCGCGATAGCTGGCATAACGCCCGCGCTCCTCGGCCAGCGCTGTAGAAGCCCAGTAAGCGTAGTAACACACCGCCTCCATCGAACGGTCGGCGAATTCGACCGCCGCTTCCGACGAGTAAGGAATGCGCAGTTCGTGCAGGCAATCCTGGAAGCCCATGATGCCCAGGCCGACCGGACGGTGCTTGAGGTTGGAATTGCGCGCCTTGCCCACGGCGTAGTAGTTGATGTCCACCACGTTGTCGAGCATGCGCATCGCCGTACTCACGGTGCGGCGCAGCTTGTCGTGATCGAGCTGACCGGCCTTTTCGTGCCCCTTGGGATACAGGTGCGCCGCCAGATTGACCGAACCGAGGTTACACACGGCGATCTCGTTGTCGCTGGTGTTCAGTGTGATCTCGGTACAAAGGTTGGAGCTGTGTACCACACCGACGTGCTGCTGCGGCGAGCGGATATTGCATGGGTCCTTGAAGGTGATCCATGGGTGGCCGGTTTCGAACAGCATGGTCAACATCTTGCGCCACAGGCTGGCTGCAGGAATCTTCTTGAACAGCTTGAGCTCGCCATTGGCTGCTTTCGCCTCGTAGCCGGTGTAAGCGCGCTCGAAATCGGCGCCGAACTTGTCGTGCAGGTCGGGCACATTGGATGGCGAGAACAGAGTCCAGTCGCCGCCTTCCATCACACGCTTCATGAACAGGTCGGGAATCCAGTTCGAAGTGTTCATATCGTGCGTGCGGCGGCGGTCGTCGCCGGTGTTCTTGCGCAGATCGAGGAATTCCTCGATATCCAAGTGCCAGGTTTCCAGATAGGCACACACTGCGCCCTTGCGCTTGCCGCCTTGGTTCACAGCCACGGCAGTGTCGTTCACCACCTTGAGGAAGGGCACCACGCCCTGCGATTGGCCGTTGGTTCCCTTGATGTGGGCGCCGAGTGCACGTACCGGCGTCCAGTCATTACCGAGGCCGCCAGCGAACTTCGCCAGCAGCGCGTTCTCCTTGATCGCCTCATAGATGCCGTCGAGGTCGTCGGCCACGGTAGTCAGGTAGCAGGAAGACAGCTGCGAACGCTGCGTGCCGGAATTGAACAGGGTCGGCGTGGAGCTCATGAAGTCGAAGCTCGACAGCAGACGATAGAACTCCACTGCACGCGCCTCACGATCGATCTCATTCAGCGAAAGGCCCATCGCCACGCGCATGAAGAAGGCCTGCGGCAGTTCGATGCGCTTGCCGTGCACATGCAGGAAGTAGCGGTCATACAGGGTTTGAAGACCGAGGTAACCGAACTGCAGGTCGCGCTGCGCATCCAGCTCTTGCCCCAAGCGCTGCAAGTCGAACTGTGCCAGGCGCGCATCCAGCAGGTCCGCCGCGATACCCTCCTTGATGAACTGCGGGAAATATTCGGCATAGCGCGTCGTCATTTCGTCCGGCGTCACTTCTTCGCCCAGCACTTCGGCGCACATATTATTGAGCAACAGGCGCGCGGTGACGAAGTTATAGGCCGGCTCCTTCTCGATCAATGAGCGCGCGGAAAGGATCAGGCACTTGCGTACCTCGTTCGCAGCCACGCCGTCATACAGATCCTTGAGCGTCAGCTTGATGACCGCATCCGCGTCGACCACCTCACCCAGCCCGGCGCAAGCCGACTGCACCAGCGCGGAAAGACGATCGAGATCCAGCGGACGCGCGATACCGTCCTCGCCGGTGACGTTGATGACATGCACCGGCTCCTGGCTCTTGACCTTGGCGCGCGAGCGCGAACGCTCCTCGCGATACAACACATAGGCACGCGCAACGTCGTGCTCGCCGGAACGCATCAGACCGAGCTCGACCTGATCCTGAATATCCTCGATGTGCATCGTGCCGCCGTGCGGCTGGCGGCGCAGCATCGCGGCAACGATGCCATTGGTCAACTGCTCAACTATCTCGCGCACACGCGCCGATGCAGCTCCCTGACCGCCGTTCACAGCGATGAATGCCTTGGTCAATGCGATCGAAATCTTGGAAGGCTCGAACGAAACCACCGAACCGTTGCGGCGGATCACCTTATATTGTTCGAACGAACTGGAAGAAGAGGAAGCCTGATCTGGAACGACGCTGGAAAGCACTGGAGAAGTAGAAACGCTATCTGTAGCAGCATGCAACATGTACTCACTCCCTTTGGTATCTGTTAACTTCAAAAAACCGCAAAACCACTATATCTAGTATTTTTTATCAGCGGCGGAGCTAATTGTAGTAGTTAACCAAAATATTGCAAGCTAAAAAAAGGCCTATATATTTCGGCCAATTTACATGCGCGCATTTATGCTTCGCACAGCCCCGAAAGGTAGCGCAGCCAGTCGAAATGCGGCCCTGGATCGGTCTTTCGTTGCGGCGCGATGTCGCTGTGCCCGGCAATGCCGCGCAGCGGATAGGTCGCACGCAAGGCCAGCGTCAGCCGGTGGAGCGCCTCATACTGCAGATCGGTGAATGGCAGGGTATCGCAGCCCTCCAGCTCGACGCCGATGGAGAAGTCGTTGCAACGTTCACGCCCCTGCCAGGAGGAGATACCGGCATGCCATGCACGTTTTGAACAAGGAACGAACTGGATGAGCCGTCCGTCGCGGCGAATGAAGAAATGCGCCGACACCTTCAGTCCGGCGATGGCCCGGTAATACGGATGCGCCTCCGCATCCAGCGTATTGGTGAACAGTCGCTGCACGCCATCGCCGCCAAACTTGTCCGGCGGCAGGCTGATGTTGTGGATCACCAGCAGATCGATGGCACCGGCGGGACGCTCGTCAAAGTTGGGCGACGGGATACAGTCGCCTCCCACCAGCAGGCCCTGCGCGTCAATCCGCATCATTCGGCGCCTTGATACCTAATCGCTCCATGCGGTAGCGCATGGTCCGGAATGTCAGCCCCAGCAGCTTCGCCGCCGCCGTGCGGTTGAAGCCGGTCTGCTGCAACGCTTCCAGCAAGGCCTGCTTCTCGACCCGGTCCAGGTAATCCGGCAGTGGGCATTTTTCCCCAAGCACCGCGTGGCCGCCCTGCTGATGTTCGCCCGGCGAAAGTTGCAAATCCTGCGTCGTGATCACATCGCCCGAACACAGCGCCAGGGCGCGCTCGATGACATTCTCCAGCTCACGCACGTTACCGGGGAAGTCATACCCTTGCAGTGCTTGCAACGCTTCTTCGGAAAACTCCGCTGCAGATTCGCCACGCAAACGATTGAGGGTCTGCTGCGCGATGGCGGCGATGTCCTCGCGCAATTCGCGCAGCGGCGGCATCTGGATCTGGATCACGTTCAGGCGATAATACAGATCCTGGCGGAACTTGCCTTGGCGCACCAGTTCGGCGAGATCGCGATGGGTCGCGCTGATGATGCGCACATCCACAGCCTCTTCGGTCGTCGCGCCCACCTTGCGCACGTGTTTTTCCTGTATCGCACGCAGCAGCTTGACCTGCATGGTCAGCGGCAGGTCAGCCACCTCATCAAGGAACAGGGTGCCGCCATGCGCCGCCTGGAAGAAGCCGTCCCGGTCCTTGTCTGCACCGGTGAATGCACCCTTCCTGTAACCGAAGAATTCGCTTTCCATCAGGCTCTCCGGGATCGCGCCACAGTTTACCGCGATCATCGGCTGGTCGCGCCGCGCCCCGCTTTGCACGATCAGCCGAGCCGCCAGCTCCTTGCCGCTGCCCGACTCGCCACTGATGTGCACCGGCGCCTGGCTGCGCGCCACGCGCCCGATCAGGTCGCGCACCTTCTGCATCGCCGGGGACGCACCCAGCAAGCCCTTGCCATGCGCCGAAGCCGCCTGCGGCAGATTCAGCGCCGATTTCACCAGGGCGCGCAACTGGTCCAGCGAAACCGGCTTAGCCAGGTAATCGAACGCCCCCGCCTTGAGCGCATTAACAGCGTTTTCCATGTTGCCATGGGCTGTGATCACTGCCACAGGCACATCCAGGTTGTGCTGGGCGATATGCTGTACCACCTGCAGGCCATCCCCGTCCGGCATGCGCATATCGGTCAGACACAAGTCGTAGCGGCGAGATGCCAGCTTCGCCAGCGCCTCGCGCACGTTGGCGGCCCGTTCCACTTCAAGCCCCATCTTGCTCAGCGCCAGATCCAGCAGCTCGAGAATATCGGGCTCATCATCCACCAGCAGCACACAGGCTCTCTTATCCGCCATGTCCGGCCCCCTCAGCATCTCTATGCAATTCTCCAAACGTTATGCGGAAGCAGGCCCCGTCCCGCCCCTCCTGCGCATGATATTCCAGCCGCGCGCCGTTCGCCTCGCACAACTCCTTGGCGATATACAGCCCCAGCCCCGTACCATCCGCAACAGTGGTAAAAAACGGCTCGAACAACTTGCCCTGATGCTCTGCGGAAATGCCGGGGCCGTCATCCTGCACATCCAGAACCAGCCGCCCGTCCGCCTCATGCACCGACAACACAAGGCTACCGGGCAACTTGCGGCCATGGCGCAGCGCGTTGCGGCACAGATTCCACAACACCTGCCGCAGATGCCCCCGGTCGAAGCGCACCTTCGTGCCCGCCCCCCCCTCAAGCACCAACACACCGGGCTCGAGACGCTCCGCCAGACTTAGTTCCTCGGCAAAGGTCCGCAACATCGCATCGAGTTCGAACACCTCCGGCTGGGCCCGGTCGCGCCGATTCAGTTGCATCACATCCTGCACGATCTGGTTGATGCGCTGCGTATTGTCCAGCACGATCTGCAGCAAGCGCTGCTGTTTCGCATCGCCCTGCTCTTCGCCCAGTAGCTCAGTCGCGTAGCTAATCGCCGACAGAGGGTTGCGCACCTCGTGGGCGATGTTCGCGGTCAGCCGCCCCAGTGCGGCCAGCTTGATCTGCTGTGCTTCAGCCTGCGCCCGCTGCATATCCTCCAGGAAGATCACTACACCGCGTGCAGCATCGCGTTCCACCGAAATGAAGCGCAGCCTGACCTGCCCTCCAGTCCCCAGCTGCAATGTATCCCGGCTTGGCGCCCCGGTCTGCTTCCACAGGGCATACTGCCCGAACAGGACTGGAAAGGTTTCCGACAAGGCAGCCCCGGGACTGCTGCTTTTGCGCAGCAAACGCTCGGCGGCCGGATTCATCTGCATGATCAAGCCCTGTTCGTCCACTACCAGCACGCCATCCTGCATGTCGCGCATCACCATACGGTTTGCTTCCGCCAGGCTGGCCAGATCGAGGCTGCGGCGTTGCGCCAGATCCTGGCTGGCCACGGCATACTTGGCCAGCGTGTGCGCCAGCCAGGCCACCGCGAAATAGGAGATGCACAGCAATCCGACCTGGACATACTGTGCCACGGCGGCATCGTCGTAGAGCACCGCAAAAGAGTGTTGCAGCAGCGCGGCGATACTCGCCAGCGATGCAAAGAACAGCGTGATCTTGCCGCGGCTGATGATCCCCGCCGCGGCAAGCGAAACCAGCAGCAACAGACCGATACTGCTCTCTATCCCGCCGCTGGCATAGGACAACACCGACAGGCCGACGATATCACCGCCCACCATCCAGGCCAGTTGCAGGGTAATACGCGGCAAGCGCAGCCAGAGAAGGAAGGAGGAAAGCACCGCCACCGCCGCGTAGACCGTGCTCCCGACGTAGAACAGAAGCCAGTTGTGCTCCCCGGCGCCGAACACTCCCGCGAGAAAGACGAACAAGCCGGCCAGTGCCAGCCGGTAGAGATTGAAGTAATACAGGGAACGCCAGAAATCGACGGGGTGGGAGTCCGCAACGTGCCTGTCAGTCATCGTTTTCGACACGACTTCGCGCCGCATTCACTTGCGGCAGGCATCGCGATGCTCCGCACTGCAAAAGAAAAGGCCCTCAGCCTGAACGCTCTCGCCCTTGGGAAGATGCACGCCGCAATGCGCACAGCGCACCATATCCTCGGCCACCGGCCCCTCTTGCCGCGAAACATTCTTGCGTAAGGATCGGATCAGCAAATAAACCACAGCCACGATCGCAACCAGGAACAACAGACGACTCATACGATATCGACTCCAGAGTTTAAGGCAAAAATCACCGCGGCCATTCTACGGCGCGGCGATTGCCAGAGGCAACCGGAATCCGGAAGGCGGGGCACGCTGAAATTCATGCGCCCGCCAACAGCAAAAAACGTGTGCAACCGAAAAGCTGCAATAGGGATAACATGACAAGATGAACTCCCGGCCCCGTTTTCTCTGCGACGAAATGCTGGGCCGGCTATGCCGCTACCTGCGTGCCGCCGGCTACGACGCCCTGCTGGCGAACGGCGGCCATCTCGACCGGGAATGGCTGCAGCAATGCCACGAGGAGGGTCGCTATTTCCTGACTCAGGACACGTTGGTGAGCGAACATAAGGCAGCGCGTGACATCGCACTGATCCTGCCGCAGGGCGACATCGACCAGCTCGCGGTTTGGCTCGGCGCTCACTTCCATCTCGACTGGCTTAACCACGCCTTCACTCGCTGCCTGGTTGACAATACGCCGCTACTGCCCGCCGATGCGGCCACACTGAAGCGCGTGCCGGCGGATGCGCTCAGGCCGGGCGAGCCGCTGTCACACTGCCCGATGTGTGGGAGAGTCTACTGGCGTGGATCTCACTACAAGCGCATGCACGCGCGACTCGCCCGTTGGCAGGCCTCACGCAATGGGGATAATTCGCCCTGACTTCGGGATGAGTATTTGCTTCCGGTTGAGTCCGCTCAACCGAGCAATGCTTCGAGACGATCCAGACTTTGCGTCCATCCCTCGGCCATTCCCATTTTCAGCATCGCATCGCGAACCACATTCGAGTCGAAGCGAGTCCGGATGGTGAGCGCGGTCTTGCCGCCCTGCTCCTCGAAAGTCACCGTATTGAGTGATTCCTGGGCCGGCTCGCCATCTACTTGCCGGAGATTCTTTTTCAACAACTCCTGCCACTCAGCCGGATGCTCGGCCCAGTTATCGGTCATGACGAGTCGTTCCGGCTCCACGATCTCGCGATAAATCCCGTTGAGGGGATACTCGACTCCATCTTTGGATCGCATCACGACACGGTAACTGCCGCCCGGCCGCGCGTCCATTTCGCAGATGCAGCTGAATCCATGCGGCCCCCACCACTGCGCCAGTTGTGCCGCATCGGTCCAAGCCTTGAACACGCGAGCCCGCGGCGCGGCGATGAGGCGCGAGAAGATCACCTCTTTTTCCGCAACTTCGGTATGCGTCGCAGTGGCTGCCAGTTCGTTGTCAAGACGCTCCAGCATCTCTGCCCATCCCTGCTGCATCCCGGTGCGCTCGGGAATCTCTTCAGGAACGTCGTGAAGTACTGCGACCCGAGTCTTGCCTTCCTGCCCAGAAAACACCACTGTCACCTGCGTTTCCGATGGGTAGCCGTAGCTCATGCCATAACGAGCCGGGTCGACCATATTGCCCTCCTCGTTCGAAAAGGAGTCGGTATAGACGAGACGCTGCGGGGCCGCAATTTCGCGATAGACGCCCCGCCCCCAGAAGTCGTTTCCCTCGGGTGATCGCATACAGTAATGGAAGATACCGCCGGGGTGCAGATCCACTTTGCATGAAGGTGTGCTCCACCCCTTCGGCGCCCACCAGCGCATCAGGAGGGCTGGCTCGGTCCACCAGCCGAATACCCGTTCTGGCGGCGCATCGAAGGTATGTATGATGATGACCTCGCGCCTTGACTGCGACGGCATTGAAGCGGAGGGTTGCGCGGTGTCGATTGCGCCATTGCGGTTTTGCATATCCATGATCTCCTCCTTTGCCTGAAATCCTGAATGGTGTCATCCAGGGATTCTCCTCGCGGCCTTTGCAGGCCGGAGGAGGCAAGCAGGCTATGTTTTCCGCACCGTTTATCCGTGCCGCGGAACGGCTCCCAGATTGGCTCCGGCGGCGCCACTGCCTTTCCCAGGCACGCACGCTTGCCCTCCAGCACCGCCTGCCGGATGAGAGCCCTTCCCTTCTCTGCGGCTTATCGTGCTATTGAGCACTCGTCGCTCCACCGGATGAATGCATCGATGTCGTTGTGCATCAGCAGCGGTACGCCCTCCTCGATCTTCTCGATCGGCCAGTCCCACCATGCGATGACCTGCAACTTGCGAACCACGTCCACCGGGAATCTCGAGCGGATGACCCGTGCCGGGTTGCCGCCCGCGATGGCATAGGGCGGCACGTCCCTGGTCACCAGGCTGTGTGACGCGATCACCGCTCCGTCGCCGATAGTCACCCCGGACAGGATGGTGGCGCCCATACCTATCCAGACGTCGTTGCCGATGCTCACATCCCCCTTGGAGTGCGGATACCCCGTGATTCCGTCCACCTCCCGAAAGAACTTGTTGAACGGATAGGTGGTGACCCAGTCGGTGCGGTGTTCGCCACCGAGCAGTATCGAAACGTCCTTCGCAATCGAGCAGTGCTTGCCGATCGACAGCCTGGTGCTGTCGTCCCACTGGTAGATCTTCGGCGCGCCATAGGTATAGGCGCCGATACAGTGACGGCGGTATTGGCTGGAGTCCGCCATGAAACGCGGCTTTCTGATTGCATCGGCGATGCGCGCGAACAATTTTTCGGCAAATTTCAGATTCACTTCGCACTCCCTGTAAAAGTAAAAGACGGCACCAGCCAGAATCCGAAATGCCGCCGCACATGGAACAGGCACATCGCCGCGTGTCCCACGGACGCCAGGCTGATCGCAACGGCCGCGCCCATCGCGCGATGACCCGGAACGAGCAAGAGGCAGGCGGCAAAGCAAAGCAACAGTGACATGAAACTGATGCGTCTGGCGAGGTGCTCGTACCCGCCCATCAGCAGGAGCTCACCGCCTATCCCGAAAATGCCGAACAGCATCTGGCCGGTAAACACCACCATGAGCACCTCGCCCCCCTGGCGGAATTCCTCGCCGAACGGGGCCAGCATCGAAGCAGGGAAAAGCAGCACCGCGCCCCACAGAGGAATGACGCAAAGTGCCGCCAGCATGATGGATTGTTTGGAAACACGCTTCAGATCGGCAAGCCTGCCGGCTGCGATCAGTTCGGAGAGTTTCGGCAAGAAGATGCTGACCATGGAGTGCAGCAGAAAAGCACCCAGGAGCGCGACACGGACAGCTGCGTTGAAGATTGCCACCTCTTGCGCATCCGCCCAGATTCCGATGAAAAGCATCGGCATCTGCGTCAGCAGCAAGGCAGACAAGGTGACTGCCAGCATCGGCACGCATGATGCCAGCAGACGCTCACGCTCGAACGCCGGCTGTGCGACCGGAACGCTTTCCATCACGACGCTCCAACTCCACCACCCTACGCCGAGAGCCATCATCCAGCCCGCCACATATGAGAGGGCGGCGCCGTGAGTCTTGCCGAATTGCATGTCCAGCGGGACCAGCAGCGCGATCACCAGCACGAAAGGCAGAGCATTCTGCAGTAGCTGGTAAATGAGGATGCGTTGCGTGCCGCGCAACGCCGCGGCGTATAACTTGGTCAGCGCAAGCGGCACGATCGCGGCGGACAGAGTCAGCAACAGGGACTGCAGTTCCGGCTTTCCGAACACTTGATTGGCGGCCGGAGCGGCCAGGAAGGCGATCAATAGCGCCATCATGATGGAAGCAGAAACACCCATTCGCAGTGCATGCCGCCAGACGCCCGCAACTCCGCCCCAGTCCTGCTGTGTGTAGGCTGCCGACACGAAACGCACCAAGCTGTGTTCAAGCCCGAAGCGCCCGACCGCCTCGGCGACCAGCACCACCGACAGGGCGAGGAAGAACAACCCTGCAGCCTCCGCCCCCAGCAAACGTGCCAGCATCACATTGAACAGAAAAGCCAGCAGCACGCCCAGCAACCGGGCGCCAAACGAACTCAGCGCCACTTCACGCATGCTGGGGGCGGTGCGCAGCGCGCCCAGCCGACGCGAGACGAGGGCGATCATCCCTGGACAGCGGACAGTTTTCCGCCGGTACAGCAATATTGAATTCGCACCAAGCCACGCTTCTCAGCATGGCCGTGACAATACTGCTGGTCGTTGATGATAGTCATGAAAAGTTAACCCGACAGTGTCAATTTTGAATCTGCGAGGTCCCGATTCGCTCGCCCCAGTCTGCGATGCAAGTGTCAGCCGTGGGCGCAGCAAATGCAGCGGGAGGAAGCCCGTATTCGGCTGGGGGATGAGCCTGATTTGAAAGGTAGGGAATCGCTGTAGAGAACAGCTAGATGAATGCCGGGGCGCCCGAAAACCGGGCAAAACAACAAGATGGGGAAATACGGTGAAAACCGACGACCTTAATGGTCGGAGCGAGAGGATTCGAACCTCCGACCCCTGCGTCCCGAACGCAGTGCTCTACCAGGCTGAGCCACGCTCCGAAATAACTACTAGAATTGCCGTTGGGCGGCGAAGAGCGCTAATTCTACCAGAGACTGTTTGTATTGAGAACCGGCAAGTGAAGAAATCGCAGCACAAGCCGCTTCCGCCTCGCGCATCGCCTGCTGGCGTGTGAACTCCAGCGCGCCCGTTTCGCGAATGATCTCCAGCACTTCGGTGAATCTTCCCACATCTCCCTGCTCGATGGCCTCGCGCACCACGGCTGCCTGTGCGGCCGTGCCGTGCTGCATCGCATAGATCAGCGGCAGGGTCGGCTTGCCTTCGGCGAGGTCGTCGCCGAGGTGCTTGCCGGTCTCCGCCTCGTCCGCGGAATAATCCAGCACATCATCCACCAGCTGGAACGCGGTGCCGAGGTGCATGCCGTATTTCGCCGCGGCCTCTTCGTCCGCCGCCGATGCCTTGGCCAGGATTGCGCCGAGGCGCATCGCCGCCTCGAACAGCTTGGCTGTCTTGCAATGGATCACGCGCATGTAGTTGGATACATCGACGCTCGCGTCGTGGCAGTTGAGCAGTTGCAGTACCTCGCCTTCGGCAATGACGTTGGTCGCTTCCGCCAGGACCTGCATGACGCGCATCTCGCCCACTTCGACCATCATCTGGAAGGCGCGCGAATAGAGGAAGTCGCCCACCAGCACGCTGGCGGCGTTGCCGAACAACTCGTTGGCGGTCTCGCGCCCGCGGCGCAGCTCCGACTCGTCCACCACATCGTCGTGCAGCAGGGTCGCGGTATGGATGAACTCCACTACCGCCGCCAGTTCGTGCTGATGCTTGCCGCGGTAGCCGAACGCCTCGGCGGACAACACCACCAGTGCCGGGCGCAGCCGCTTGCCGCCGCTGTTGATGATGTATTCACCGATCTGATTGACCAGCAGCACTTCGGAATGCAGCCGCGCGCGTATCACCTGGTCCACAGCAGCCATGTCCGCCGCGAGCAATTGCTTGAGGTTTTCCAAACTCTCCACCTTGAATTCTTGTAAGACGTTGCCTGATTTGCCTAAATGGCGCGTACGCGCTCTTCTCGTGGGGCGGCATTGTCGCATAAAATCGCCCCTCCTCGAATGGTGCCCTTATGAAACGATCCCTCTCTTCTATTCTGGTCTGGCTCGGCGTCGCGGTGCTGGGTGCCGCCGCCGTCGGCGGCATCGCGCTGAACCGCGGCGAATCCATCAACGCGCTGTGGTTCGTCACCGCCGCGCTGTGTGTCTATGCCATCGCCTACCGTTTCTATGCGGCGTGGATCGCCGCGACAGTTCTAAGTATCGACGAGACGCGCGCCACACCGGCCGAGCGGCTGAACAACGGCCGCGATTTCGTGCCGACCAACCGCTGGATCGTGTTCGGCCACCATTTCGCCGCCATCGCCGGCCCCGGCCCGCTGATCGGCCCGACGCTGGCCGCGCAATTCGGCTACCTGCCGGGCACGCTATGGATATTGTTCGGCGCAGTATTGGGCGGTTGCGTGCAGGACATGGTAACGCTGTTCTTCTCCACCCGGCGCAACGGGCGCAGCCTAGGCCAGATGGCGCGCGACGAACTGGGCAACATCGGCGGCGTGGCCGCGCTAACCGCAACCTTCCTCATCATGATCATCCTCATCGCCGTGCTCGGCCTGGTGGTGGTCAATGCGATGAAGAACAGTCCGTGGGCCACTTCCACCGTCGCCGCGACCATCCCCATTGCGATGCTGGTGGGACTCTATATGTACAAGCTGCGGCCGGGGCGCGTGCTCGAAGGCTCCGCGCTCGGCGTGATCCTGCTGTTGCTGGCGGTGGCGGGCGGCGGCTGGATCGACCAGCAGGCCGGACTGCGCGAACTGTTCAACCACCCCGGCCTGCCGCTGGCCTTCGCCGTCATCGGCTACGGTTTCGCAGCAGCCATCCTGCCGGTGTGGCTGCTGCTGGCTCCGCGCGACTATCTTTCCACCTTCATGAAACTCGGCACGGTGATCCTGCTCGCGCTCGCCATCGTGTGGCTGCGCCCCGAAATCAAGATGCCCGCGCTGACCCAGTTCATCGACGGCAGCGGCCCCATCTTCGGCGGCGCGCTATTCCCCTTCGTGTTCATCACCATCGCTTGCGGCGCGATCTCGGGCTTCCACTCGCTGATCTCTTCGGGGACGACGCCGAAGCTGCTGTCCAACGAGCGCGACATCCGCATGATCGGCTACGGCGGCATGGTGCTGGAATCGATGGTCGCGGTGATGGCGATCATTGCCGCCACCGTGCTCGACCCCGGCGTGTATTTCGCCATCAACTCCCCGGCCGGTATCGTCGGCAAGGAAGCGGCCGATGCGGTCGCGAAGATCTCGTCCTGGGGCTTCCCGGTCACCGTCGAGCAGATGAACCTGCTCGCGCAGCAGATGGGCGAGGCCACGCTGTTCGCGCGCACCGGCGGCGCGCCGTCGCTGGCGGTGGGCATGGCCAGCATCTTCGGCAGCGCCTTTGGCCAGAATCTGCTCGCGCTGTGGTACCACTTCGCCATCATGTTCGAGGCTATCTTCATCCTCACCACCCTGGACGCTGGCACGCGCGTCGGCCGCTTCATGCTGCAGGACCTACTCGGCAATGTGTGGAAACCGATGGGGCAGACCTCCTGGTATCCGTCGGTGATATTCACCAGCGCCATAGTGGTCGCGGCCTGGGGCTATTTCCTGTACATCGGCGTGATCGACCCGAACGGCGGGGTCAACATCCTGTGGCCGCTGTTCGGTATCTCCAACCAGATCCTCGCGGCCATCGCGCTGTGCGTGGGCACCGGCATCCTTGTGAAGTCCGGCAAGCTCAAATACGCCTGGATCACCGCGCTGCCGCTGCTGTGGCTGGTCATCATCACCAGCACCGCAACCTGGCAGAAGCTCACCAGCGACGACCCGCGCATCGGCTTCATCGCCGCGGCCAACAGTCTGTCCGACAAGCTCGCCGCAGGTGCGCTGCCACCGGAGAAGGCCGCCGTCGCGCCGCAGCTGATCTTCAACCAGCAGCTCGATGCGGTGCTTGCGCTGTTCTTCGTGGCACTGCTGTGGCTGATCGTCGCCGACATGCTACGCGTCTGCCTGCGCCACCTGCGCGGCAAGCCCGTGCCGCCGCTGAGTGAAGAACCCCATTACCCGACACAGCTGGAGGCGGCATGGGCAAGGGATTAAAACGGCTTTGGGCAGCCATCCGCCGTCTGAGCGGCGACGACGGCTACGAGCGCTACCTGGCGCACCACGCCGTAGCCCATCCAGGCCATCCCCCTTTGTCGCGCCGGGACTGGTTCGCCCATCAGGAGCAGCAGAAATGGGGCGGCATAAAGCGCTGCTGCTAGCGAAAGCCGACATCCCAAAATAATTTGCCTAACCCCGTGTATTTATGGATAATGCGCGCCCCTGATAGTGCGTACACCCGCCGCACCGAACCCCTAAAGGAAAGAAAATGAAAGCAGACACCCACCCGAATTACCAGGAAATCACCGTGACCTGCAGTTGCGGCAACAGCTTCAAGACCAAGTCCGTGATCGGCAAGCCGACCCTGAACATCGAAGTATGTTCCGAGTGCCATCCGTTCTACACCGGCACGCAGAAGATCGTCGACACCGCTGGCCGTATCGACAAGTTCCGCCAGAAGTACGGCAAGACCGCAGCGTAATAACCAGCCACTTGGTTGCCGTCTTTTGGCAGCCCGGTGGAATGGCGAGGAGTTCCAAAGGAACTTCTCGCAGCGGACTCATCAAAAGGCAGCGTTTGCTGCCTTTTTTATTTGCGGCGACAATCCTCTCCTTCAACAAGCTGAACAGGTGTGCCATGCGTTTTGTAATCACCGCTCTCGCACTCGCGCTGCTAGCCGGCTGCGCACAGAACCCCGTCACCGGGCAGAACGATTTCGTAATGATGTCGGAAAGCCAGGAGGTCGCCGAAGGCCGCCAGGCCGACGTGCAGATCAAGAAGCAATACAAGGTCTATGAATCGAAGGCGCTGCAGGATTACGTCAACCGCGTCGGCCAGAGGCTCGCCAAACAGAGCCATCGCCCCAACCTGCAATACCACTTCACCGTGCTGGACACCCCCGAGGTCAACGCCTTCGCATTGCCCGGCGGATACGTCTACGTCACACGCGGAATCCTGCCCTACCTCAACAGCGAGGCCGAACTGGCCGCCGTGGTGGGTCACGAGATCGGCCACGTCACGGCGCGCCACGGCGTGCGCCAGCAGAGCGCCGCGCAGGCCGCCAACATCGGCCTGACCATCGCCTCGATCTTCGTGCCGGAGATCGGCTCGATGGGCGGGCAGAACATCACCAACATCGTCGGCGGAGCCCTGCTGTCCGGCTACGGCCGCGAACATGAGCTGGAGGCTGACCGCCTGGGCGCCCAATATCTCGCGCGTGCCGATTACGACCCGCAGGCCATCATCAGCGTCCTCCGAGTGCTGAAGAACCAGGAACTGAAGGATATCGAGCTGGCCAAGCAGGAAGGCCGCGAGCCGCGACGCTACTCCGGCCTGTTCGCCACGCATCCGGACAACGACACGCGCCTGAAGCAAGTGGTCGGCGAAGCGGACAAACTGGCGCCCGCCGCCCCCTTTGAAGGCCGCGCCGAATTCCTCGCCGCCACCGACGGTCTGGCATTCGGCGACAGCAGCGACCAGGGTGTGGTACGCAACAACCACTTCTACCACGCCGACCTCGGCATCGCCGTCGCCTTCCCGGAAACCTGGCAGGTGCATAACCTGCCTGACACACTGGTCGCCGTCAGCCCCGGCGGCGAAGCGATGCTGCAGATGAAGATGGATCAGCAGCCGAGCGGCACACCGGCTGAATATGCGCGCCGCATGGTGGGCTACGGCGCGCAGACCCGCTCGCTCGACCTGAACGGCTTGCCCGCCGCGACCTTCGAACTGTCCAACACCATGGGCGGCGTGATCTACCAGGGTAAATATGCCTACATTCTGGCGGCACAAGCCAAGGCGCGCGGCGGACTGGACGCACACCGCAACGAGATCTTCGACACGGTGCGCAGCTTCCACACACTCACCGCCGAAGAGCGCAAGCTGGTCAAGCCGCTCAGCATCCGGGTCATCCACGTCCGCGCCGGCGAAACCTACGCAAAACTGGCGCAAGGCTCGCCGCTGGGCAAGTCGGCGGAATCCTACCTGCGCCTGATCAACGCGCAGTATCCGAATGGCGAGCCTCGCGCGGGCCAAGCAGTCAAGATCGTGGAATAGAGACATGATAAGAGACCAAAACCGTAGCGAGCGGTTCGAGAGCAAGGCGCACGGAGCACAGCGAACGAGACATACCGAATGGGTAGGCGAGGAGCGAGCACCGCGCAACGCCGCTATCGGATCGCGCAGCAGGTTTTAATGTACTTCATAAAACCCACCGACCCCAATCCCATCACCCCCGCCAAGGCGGTGTTGCTGGGCGCGCTGATCCTGATCTGGGTCTTTACCGGACTGGTCGGCCATGACCCGTGGAAACCGGATGAGGCCCAAGGCTTCGGGGTCGTGTATTCCATGCTGCAAAGCGGCGACTGGCTGGTACCCACGCTGGTCGGAGAGCCCTACATGGACAAGCCGCCGCTGTATTACTGGACCGCCGCGCTGTCCGCCAGCCTGTTCGAGCCGCTGTTGCCGCTGCACGATGGCGCGCGCCTCGCCAGCGCCCTCTACGTCGGACTCACCCTGCTGTTCATCGGCCTCGCCGGGCGCAAGCTGTACGGCGAAAACCGCGGCTGGGCCGCAGCCGTCATCCTGATCGGCTGTGTCGGCATGATGGTGCGCGCGCACCAGATGGTCACCGACCTGCCATTGCTCGCCGGTTGCGCGATGATGCTTTACGGCTTCTCGTTGAGCCAGGAACGCTCGCTGCGCGCCGGGTTGCTGATAGGCACCAGCGTGGGCATCGGCTTCATGTCCAAGGGCTTCATCGCCCCCGTGCTGTTCATGCTGATCGCGGCCATGCTGCCCGCGCTGTTCCAGCAATGGCGCGGGCGCCGCTATGTCTCCAGCCTCGCCATCGCCGCGCTGTTCGCCCTGCCCTGGCTCACCGTATGGCCGTTGCTGCTGTACCAGCACTCGCCGCGACTGTTCGCCGACTGGGCGTGGGCGCACAACATCGGCCGCTGGGTTGATTACGCGGAGCATGGCCCGACCGTGGACTCGTTCTACTACCTGAAGAACCTGCCGTGGCTCGCATGGCCGGCACTACCGCTGGCGGCCTGGGCGGTATGGCAATCGCGCCACCGCCTCGCGCAGCGCGACGATCTGCAACTGCCGCTGGTCGCCTTCGGCGTGATGTTCGTCACACTAAGCTTCGTGCCCAACATCAAGGAAGTGTTCGCCCTGCCGATGCTGCTGCCGCTCACCCTGCTCGCCACCGCATCGCTGTCGTCGCTGAAGCGCGGCGCGGCCAACGCGCTGGACTGGTTCGGCCTGATGACCTTCGCGCTGCTCGCCATCGCGCTGTGGTGGGGCTGGGCCGGCCTGCTGCTGGACAACCACGCCAAGATCACGCTCTGGCTGAAGGACTACCAGCCCGGCTTCGAGCCCTCCTTCGAAGCGCTGCCGTTCTGGATCGCAGTCGCCGCTACTGTGCTGTGGTTGGTGATGGTGTGGCGCGTCGGCCGCTCGATGCGCCGCGCCGTCACCAACTGGGCCGCAGGCATCACGCTGACCTGGGTACTCGCGATGACGCTGTGGCTGCCGTGGCTGGACAGCGGCAAGAGCTACCGCCACATGGTCGCCTCGCTGAAGCAGGCCATGCCGCAACACTACCACTGCGTCGGCTACGACTACGTCGGCGAAGGCCCGCGCGCGATGCTGCACTACTTCGGCGGCATCGTCACGCGCGAGGACCGCAAGGAACGCTGCGACCTGCGACTGATCCAGGGCAACCGGTTATCCAAGCCGCTGCTGGACGAGACCCGCTGGAAAAAGATCTGGGAAGGCAGCCGCAAGGGCGACAAGGGAGAGCATTACCGGTTGTACCGCCGCATTCCGTAGGGGCGGGTTTTAACCAGCGACTTGCCGCTTTGCGGCTTAGTCGATTGGCTATGCAACGCCAAACCCGCCCGGGTCAGTAGGTTGGGTTAGTGCGCAGCGCGTAACCCAACATCAAGAACAAAACCGTCGGGGGTTGCCCGACAGCAAGGTACTTTCTTTTGCTTCGCCAAAAGAAAGTACCCAAAGAAAAGGCGACCCCGGTTTGCCGCCTCCTTCGGAGGTTCCCTCCGTTGCTCGAACGGTCGGGCCTCCTCATAAACTCGCACGATCCGCTACGCGGCCACGTGCTCAAACATATTCGTCGGACTCCCCCGCCCGTCCTCCGCTACTCGGCGGCGCACAGGGGAATAAAGTCAAAACCTGAGCCCCCAAAACCAGAGAGGCGGGCCAAGGCCCGCCTCTCTCAATTCAAAATCAATCGTGCGCGAAGCGCACACAAGACCGCTTTGCTTTTCTTTCCCCTGTGCGCCGCCGAGTAGCGGAGACTGGTCAGGGGATGTCGGCGAGGACTGTCTGAGCGCGTAGCGCGAGTTCCGCAGCCGCCTGACCAGTCGAGCAACGCAGAGAACCGCGAAGCGGCGGCAAACCGGGGGCGCCTTCTTTGGGTTACCTTTCTTGGCAAGACAAGAAAGGTAACTTGCTGCCGGGCAACCCCCGGCGGTTTTGACTTTGATTGATGGGTATCGCTGCGCTCAACCCATCCTACACGAGCTTTTCTAAGTTTCTATACATGCCTGCCGCAACGTTTGCACCTATGAACTTCCCAACTCATCATGTCTCCATGATGGTATCCACGCTCAATTTCTATGTCGTGCCAAAAAATTTTGCATATTAACCATTTCATAATGCACCTCCCATTTTCAGCGATTGAGCTGCCATCAATACTTCCTACACCGACTTCGTTCGCGGATGCTTCTCAAGGAATTTCTCCATCGCGGCAGATACGGGATATTGAACATGGAACTCCCCATACTTCGCAATGAAATGGGGCCAAGCTTTAGAAAGATGTCCGCGTCCTCGAAAGTAAGGATGGAACCATACCCATTGAAGTGACCAACTTGCCGGCGCATCTGACCATTCGTACCAACGAAAACCACATGCACCAATACAACGATGTTTAACCGGCTTATCAAACTCAAATAGATCACTCGCCACTTCGTGGAATAAATACACCTCGAACGGCACATAACCCAAACTGTCAGGCGTTTCAGCAGCCTCAAACGGGACAGAATCAAACTGAAGCTCTCTTCGAAAGTGCTTTCCGAGAACTTCAACAAACTCACGAATTCGACGCGGCGAATCAGGCTGCACCAGCAATGGGCTTGGATAAGTAGACAACATCTTACTTATCGGCGGTTCGAGTGAGTAGTAACCCATGCTGTCTTTGATTATTAGGTGCTAACGAATCTTCGGCGTCTCACAAACCACATCCCCATTCTGCGCCCTATTCCTCAGCGCATGATCGATCAGCACCAGCGCCACCATCGCCTCCGCAATCGGCGTCGCGCGGATGCCGACGCAGGGGTCGTGGCGGCCTTCGGTGGAGACCTTGACGGGGTTGCCCGCCTTGTCGATGGAATCGCGCTCGATGCGGATGCTGGAGGTCGGCTTGATCGCGTAGTGGGCGACGATGTCCTGGCCGGTGGAGATGCCGCCGAGGACGCCGCCCGCGTTGTTCGAGCGGAAGCCTTGCGGAGTGAGTTCGTCGCCGTGCTCGCTGCCCTTCTGCGTCACGCAGGCGAAGCCCGCGCCGATCTCCACGCCCTTCACCGCGTTGATGCCCATCAGCGCATGGGCGATGTCGGCATCGAGGCGGTCGAACACCGGCTCGCCCCAGCCGACCGGCACATTGTTCGCGACGACGGCGAGCTTCGCGCCGATGGAGTCGCCGGATTTGCGCAACTCGTCCATGTAGTCTTCGAGCTGGCCGACATAGCTCGCATCGGCCACGAAGAAGCTGTTGCCCTCTTCGTTCAACTCGGCCCAGCTCTTGAACGGGACCTCGATCTCGCCGAGCTGCGCGAGGTAGCCGCGCACCTCGATGCCGTAGCGTTCATTCAGCCACTTCTTCGCGATGGCGCCCGCGGCGACGCGCGCGGCGGTCTCGCGCGCGGACGAGCGGCCGCCGCCGCGGTAGTCGCGGATGCCGTATTTCTGCCAGTAGGTGTAGTCGGCGTGGCCGGGACGGAAGGTCTCGGCGATGCTGCCGTAGTCCTTGCTGCGCTGGTCTTCGTTGCGGATCAGCAGCGCGATGGGCGTGCCGGTGGTCTTGCCTTCGAACACGCCGGAGAGGATCTCCACCGTATCGGATTCGCGGCGCTGCGTGACATGGCGTGAGGTACCGGGCTTGCGGCGGTCGAGGTCGCGCTGGATGCAGGCTGCGGAGAGTTCCATTCCCGGCGGACAGCCGTCGACGATGCAGCCGATGGCCGCACCGTGCGATTCGCCGAAAGTAGTGACCGTGAAAAGGGTGCCGAATGTGTTTCCAGACATGACGTTGTCTCGCTAATTTGATTGTGCAAGTTTAACATAGCGACCATCCCCGTTTCCCCTGAGAACACCGATGAAAGCCATTCTTGCCACCGCCGCGGGCGGCACCGACGTGCTGCAACTGCGCGACATCCCGAAACCAGAACTCCCCTCGCCGCATCACCTGCGCGTGAAGCTCGCCGCCGCCGGCGTGAATCCTGTGGATACCAAGCTGCGCGCGAAGCCGGCCTACCATCCGGACAAGCTGCCGGCCATCCTCGGGTGCGACGGCGCGGGCGTCGTGGAAGCAGTCGGCGATCAGGTCACGCGCTTCAAGGTGGGCGACGAGGTGTATTTCTGCAACGGCGGCATCGGCGACGAGCCGGGCAACTATGCCGAATACACCACGCTGCACGAGGAATACTGCGCGGCGAAGCCCGCCAACCTGTCGCTGCAGGACAGCGCCGCACTGCCACTGGTGCTCATCACCGCCTGGGAAGCGCTGGTGGAGCGCGCGAACCTGCAGAAAGAGCAGACGATACTCATCCACGCGGCCGCTGGCGGCGTCGGTCATGTCGCGCTGCAGCTCGCGCACCACCTCGGCGCTCATCTCGTCGTCACGGTGGGCGACGACCGCAAGGCCGGCCTGGTGCACGGCCTCCATGCCGACAAGATCATCAACTACAAGGAGCAGGACTTCGTGAAGGAGACGTTGGACTGCACCGAGGGTAAAGGCGTGGACGTGGTGTTCGACACCGTCGGCGGCGAGACCTATCTGCGTTCACTCAACGCCGCACGCATCGGCGGCAAGGTGGTCAGCCTGCTCGCCACGCCGCTCGCAGGCGCGGACGTGCAGCTCGCGCGGCTGCGCAACCTCGGCCTGGGCTTCGAACTGATGCTCACGCCGCAGGTGCTAAACCTGCACGAGGAGCGCGTGCGCCAGCGTAAGATACTCGAGGAGGGCGCGAAGCTGGTCGAGGCCAGACAGCTCGGCGTGCTGGTCACGCACCGCCTGCCGCTGGAACAGGCCGCCGAGGCTCATCGGCTGATCGAGGCGGGCGGCATGATCGGCAAGATCATCCTGACAATGGACTGATATGTTCATCGATACCCACTGCCACTTGGACGCCGAAGAATTCGGCGACGAACAAGCCGCGCTGGTCAAGGCGGCGCACGATGCCGGAGTCGGGCGCATGGTCGTGCCCTCGGTAGCACGAGCCAACTTCGGCATCGTGCGCGATCTGTGCAAACAGCATCCCGGCTGCTCCCCCGCCTACGGCATCCATCCGATGTATACCGACGGCGCGCTGCCGCAAGACCTTACCGAACTACGCGAATATCTGGCACTGCCGGATACCGTCGCGGTTGGCGAGATCGGGCTGGATTTCTTCATCGACCATTACGACCGCGCGCGCCAGGAATTCTTCTTCGTCGAACAGTTGAAACTCGCGCAGGAGTTCGACCTGCCTGTGCTGCTGCACATCCGGCGCGCGCAGGACATCGTGCTCAAGCACCTGCGCCAGACCAAGGTGCGCGGCGGTATCGCGCACGCCTTCAACGGCAGCAGGCAACAAGCGGACGAGTTCATCAAGCTCGGTTTCAAGCTCGGCTTCGGCGGCGCGATGACCTACTCTCGCGCGACGCGGTTGCGCGAACTCGCGGCGACGCTGCCGCTGGATAGCATCGTGCTGGAGACCGATGCGCCGGACATCCCTCCCGACTTCCTGGAGCGCGGCTTGCCGAACGAGCCGCAATACGTGCCGCACATCGCGCAGACGCTGGTTGAGTTGCGCGGCCTTCCGCTCGAAGAGATTGCGCGCATCACCACGGAGAATGTATTGTCCGCGCTCCCCAAACTCGGCTCGGCAAACTGAATATGCAACACCATCACCCTCTCGACGACGAACACGACCGCCGCTTCGGCGGACTCGACCGACTGTACGGCGAAGGCTCGCGCCTCGCGCTGCATCGCAGCCGCGTCGCGGTGGTAGGCGTGGGCGGTGTCGGTTCCTGGGCGGTGGAGGCGCTCGCGCGCAGCGGCATCGGCAACATCACGCTGATCGACTTCGACCATGTCGCCGTGTCCAACGTCAACCGCCAGATACAGGCGCTCTCGAGCACGCTGGGCGAGGCCAAGGTGAGCGCTCTGGAAGCACGTATCCGCGATATCAATCCCGATTGCCGTGTGAACGCGGTGGACGATTTTCTGACCGTAGAGAACCTGCCGCAGCTGATTCCGGCGGGCGCGTTCGATGCGGTGATCGATGCCTGCGACGAGGCGAAGGTGAAGGCTGCCCTGATTGTTCATGCCCGCTTCAACAAGATTCCGTTGGTGGTATGCGGCGCGGCGGGGGGCAAGCGCGACCCGCTGAAACTGCGCTGCGACGATCTCGGCCGCACTACCCACGACGCGCTGCTGTCGCGCATCCGCAACATGCTGCGCAAGGATTTCAACATCCAGCCGCGCAAGAACGGCAAGTTCGGCGTGGCCTGCGTGTACCTGGAAGAGCCATCGAAACGCAGCACTTCCTGCTCTGCAAGTGACCTGAGTTGCTCCGGTTACGGTTCGGCGGTCACGGTCACCGCATCCATGGGGTTTGCCGCAGCAGCCTGGTGCCTAGAGCGGATCGTTGCGCAGCAGAATCCCGAGGGCTAATCCGCATCAGCCCGGCCGGTTGCGCATGTGATTGGCGAGCTTGGCGAAGGCCGCAGAGAGTTCGCGGCGCAACTCGGCATTCTCGACCACGTCGTTCAATGCCTTATCCATGCACATCAGCCACTGGTCGCGCTCGGATTCGCCGATGGCGAAGGGAAAATGACGGCGGCGCAGGAAGGGCTCGCCGAACTCCTGAATGAACAGCTGCGGCCCGCCCAGCCAGCCGGAAAGAAACTTGAACAGTTTGTCAGCCGCGCCGTCCAGGCTGTCCGCGTGCATCTTGCGGATGCCGTAGGCTTCCGGCAGTTCGTCCATCAACTCGTAGAAGCGTCGCACCAGCGCGCGGACTTTCTCCTCGCCGCCGATGCGCTCGTAATGCGTAGGGACTCTCGGTTCGCTCATTTCAGCCATCCCTTGCGCAGGAAGAACCACAACGGCCCTGCGACCGTCACCACCATCAGCCCCAACGCGAACGGATAGCCCAGTTTCCAGGCCAGCTCGGGCATGAACTGGAAGTTCATGCCGTAGATGGAAGCGATCAGCGTGGGCGGCAGCAGGGCCACGGAAGCGACCGTGAACATGCGCACGATGCGGTTCTGGTTGATGTTGATGAAACCCGTGGTGCTGCTCATCAGGAAGTTGATCTTGTCTGACAGGAACGAGGTATGTCCGTGCAGCGACTCGATGTCCTGCTGGATCTGGCGCGCCTCATCGACCTGTTCAGGCCTGAGCAGTTTGCTGCGGATCAGGAAGGAAACGGCGCGCTGCGTGTCCATCACGTTGCGGCGGATACGCCCGTTGATATGCTCGGCATGCGCGATGATCGCCAGCGCCTTCGCCGCATCGCGGTCCCTCAGCGGCGCATTCAGCACGCGCTGACTCACCGACCCGAGGTCGGCATACACCTTTTCCAGCGCATCGGCGGAGAACTCCACGTCCATCCCGTACAGGTCGACCAGCACGTCCAGACAGTCCTCGACATCGCCCGTCTGGGCATGCAGATGCATGCGCAACAAACGGAAGATGGGCAGGTCCTCCTCGTGGATGCTGATGAGCATCGCACCGGACAGCACGAATGCCACGGTCACGCTGCGCGAATGGCTCTCCTTGCCGGACAGGAAATCCGAGCGCAGGTGCACCCCGCCCTCCCCCTCGTAAAAACGCGCGCTGGCCTCGATGTCCTGCAAGTGCGCCGGACGCGGCAGCTGCACGTTATAGGCCTGCTCGACGCGGGCACGCTCCTCGTCGGTGGCCGCAACGAGATCGATCCACACCGGCTGCGTGGCGCCCAGATCGCTCCCTTCCTCGATGTGCAGCCGGCTCAGGCGGCCGTTGCTCAGATTGAATGCGTAAAGCATGGTGCTCCTCGATGAATGGGTTTCATTATCCTATGGCCTTGGCGTCAAGGGGAATCTGGCCAGCACGCGATAGTGCGAATCGCCCTCCTGTTGAGGGGACTGCACCAGCACGAAGTCGTGCACCGGCCAGGGAACCGCCGGCATCTCAGGCAAAGGCGAATCGCTCCACTTGGCATGGCGCAGCAGCGTGATGTGCGGTTTGTAATCGCGCCGGTCGAATCGGAAACGATGGCGCTCCAGGTGCTGCTCCAGATCGTGCACCAGCTGTGCCAGTTGCGGCGGTGCGCTGTGCGGCGCGGCGAACACGATGTGGTTGTGCCCCCAGTAGCGCGCCAGATCGAAGCGCAGCTTGAATCGCTCCGCCTCGACTTCCTGCGCCGCCAGCTTCAGTGCCTCGAGGCGGTGCTCGGCAATGTTGCCGATGAACACCAGCGTGTTGTGCAGATTGGCCGCCAGCATCGCTCGTCCCCCGCACAGCTCGCGCAGCGGCGGCTGCCATCCGGCCAGGGCGGCGCGTTCCGCGGCATTCGGCCAGAGCGCGAAAAACACTCGGGCAGTGGAATCAGGCTTATCGCTCATGTCGCATAGCTTACACCACGCCGGCAACCGCTACAGCGGCAAGGCACAGGACCATTTTGCCCCCATGCCCCCCCGCCCGGAATCCCGCATTTTTTTGCCGCGGCTGAACTCCCTGCTCCGCTCGGGGTCGAGAACTACCTTGGGTTGCGGTAGAATGCGCCCCTCGTTAACCAAGGCTCACCATGACGGCACGTTTGCGCGAAATCCCCTACAACTACACCTCGTTCTCCGACCGGGAGATCGTGCTGCGCATCCTGGGCGACGAGGCATGGGACATCATCAACACCCTGCGCGAGGAACGCCGCACCGGCCGCTCGGCGCAGATGCTGTACGAGGTGCTGGGCGACATCTGGGTGCTGACGCGCAACCCCTATCTGGAAGACGATCTGCTCGCCAACCGCAAGCGGCGCGAAGCGCTGATCGGCGCGCTGCACCATCGCCTGAACGCCATCGAGGCGCGGCGGGGCGAGAATGAGAAGGTGAGGCGTCTGCTCGAACTCGCCGGCGAGGCCGTGAACCGCTTCGCCGCGGAATTCGAACACACCCTGCAGCTGCGCAAGCGCGCACTGCGCGTGCTGAGCCACATCACCCGCAAGGACAACATCCAGTTCGACGGGCTGGCGCGCGTCAGCCATGTCACCGACGCCACCGACTGGCGCGTGGAATATCCGTTCGTGGTGCTGCATCCGGACACGGAAGCGGAGGTCGCACCGCTGGTGCGCGCCTGTATCGAACTCGGCCTGACGATGATCCCGCGCGGCGGCGGCACCGGCTACACCGGCGGGGCCGTCCCGCTCACCAAGCACGCCGCCGTCATCAATACCGAAAAGCTGGACGCGTTCTCTCCGATCGAACATATGGTGCTGCCCGGCCTGACCGAGCCCTATGCCACCATCCACTGCGGTGCGGGCGTGGTCACGCGGCGCGTGATGGAGGCGGCGGAGGCCAACGGGCTGGTGTTCGCGGTCGACCCGACCTCGGCCGATGCTTCCTGCATCGGCGGCAACGTCGCGATGAACGCGGGCGGCAAGAAGGCCGTGCTGTGGGGCACTGCGCTGGACAACCTGGTCTCGTGGAAGATGGTCACGCCGGATGGCTTGTGGATGACCGTCGAGCGGCTCGACCACAACCTCGGCAAGATCCACGACACGGAGACCGCGCGCTTCCGCATCAGCCGCTTCGAGGCTGACGGCAAGACGCCGCACGGCGAACCCGAGACCTTGGCCATCCGCGGCAGCTCGTTCCGCAAGGCGGGACTGGGCAAGGACGTCACCGACAAGTTCCTGTCCGGGCTACCGGGTATCCAGAAGGAAGGCTGCGACGGCATCATCACCTCGGCGCGCTTCATCCTGCATCGCGAACACAAGTTCACGCGCACCGTGTGCCTGGAATTCTTCGGCCAGGTGCACGAGGCCGTGCCATCCATCGTCGAGGTCGTGGACTATTTCGACCGCCGCAACGGCAACTCGACCGCATTGCTGGCGGGCCTCGAGCACCTGGACGAACGCTACCTAAAGGCAGTGGGCTATGCCACCAAGTCCAAGCGCGGCACACGTCCGAAGATGGTGCTGGTCGCCGACGTGGCGGGCGACGACGAAGCCGCAGTCGGCGAAGCCGCTTCCGCTATCGTGCGCATGGCCAACCTGCGCCACGGCGAAGGCTTCGTCGCCGTCTCCGCCGAGGCGCGCAAGAAATTCTGGCTGGACCGCGCGCGCACCGCGGCCATCGCCAAACACACCAACGCGTTCAAGATCAACGAGGACGTGGTGATCCCGCTGCCGCGCATGGGCGACTATTGCGACGGCGTAGAGCGCATCAACATCGAGCTGTCTCTGAAGAACAAGCTCAAGCTGCTGGGTGCGCTGGATGAGTTCTTCGCCGGCGAACTGCCGCTGCGCTACCAGGATGACGAGCAGCTGGGCGATGCCGAGCTGCTCGGCAACCGCCCCCAACAGGCGCAGCAGCTGCTTGCCGAAGTGCGCACGCGCTGGCAGTGGCTGCTGGACAACCTGGACGCGCCCATCGAAGGCGGGATGTATGCCCCTGAAGACAAGCAGGACGCGGTCACCGTGTTCGACGCCGTGCAGCGCCATCTGCTGCGCGCCTCGTGGAAGCGCGAACTGCGCGAGCCGCTGCGCCAGATGTTCAGCGGCAGCACCTACCAGCCCATCCTCGACCAGTGCAACGCCATCCACCAAAACGTGCTGAAGAGCCGCGTGTTCGTGGCGCTGCACATGCATGCGGGCGACGGCAACGTGCACACCAACATCCCGGTGAACTCCGACGACTACGCCATGCTGCAGCAGGCCTACAGTGCGGTGGACCGCATCATGCAGCTGGCGAAGGACCTGGGCGGCGTGATCTCGGGCGAGCACGGCATCGGCATCACCAAGTTCGATTTCCTCGAAGAGCAGGAGATAGCGCCTTTCATCGCCTACAAGCAGAAGGTCGACCCGGAAGGACGCTTCAACAAGGGTAAGCTGCTCAAGGGCAGCAACCTCGAACACGCCTATACCCCCAGCTTCAACCTGATGGAACTGGAGAGCCTGATCCTCGAGAAGAGCGAACTGAACGACATCGCCGACTCGATCAAGGACTGCCTGCGCTGCGGCAAGTGCAAGCCGGTGTGCAACACCCATGTACCGCGCGCCAACCTGCTGTATTCGCCGCGCAACAAGATCCTCGCCACCTCGCTGCTGATCGAGGCCTTCCTGTACGAGGAGCAGACGCGGCGCGGCATTTCCATCGCGCACTTCGACGAGTTCAACGACGTGGCCGACCATTGCACGGTGTGCCACAAGTGCGAAAGCCCGTGCCCGGTGGACATCGATTTCGGCAATGTGTCGAGCGCCATGCGCAACTTCCTGCGCAAGCTGGGCAAGAAGAAGTTCAGCCCGACCACCAAGCTGTCCATGCTGTACCTCAACAGCAGCAAGCCGGCCACCGTCAAGCTGCTGCGCAAGGTGCTGCTGCAGTGGAGCTACCCGGCGCAACGCATCGGCTACCGGCTCGCCAAGTATCTGGGACTGTTCCGCGCCCAGGTCGCGCACCCGCCTGCCACGGTAGGCAAGCCGCCCGTCGTCGCGCAAGTGATCCATTTCGTGAACAAGCCGATGCCCAAGGTACCGAGCAAGACAGTGCGTGCCCTGCTCGACATCGAGGACAACACCATCGTCCCGGTGATCCGCGACCCGCGCAAGACCAGCGAGGACAGCGAGGCGGTGTTCTATTTCCCCGGCTGCGGCTCGGAACGGCTGTTCTCCGAGGTCGGCCTGGCGACGCAGGCGATGCTGTTCGACCTCGGTGCAACCACGGTGCTGCCGCCCGGCTACCTGTGCTGCGGCTATCCGCAGACCTCGGTGGGCCTCGCCGACAAGGGCAACCAGATCATCACCGACAACCGGGTGCTGTTCCACCGCGTGGCAAACACGCTGAACTACCTGGACATCAAGACCGTGGTCGTGTCCTGCGGCACTTGCATGGATCAGTTGCTCGAATACCAGTTCGACAAGATCTTCCCCGGCTGCCGCCTGCTCGACATCCACGAGTACCTGCTGGAGAAAGGCGTGAAGCTGGAGGGCGTGAAAGGTACCCGTTACGTCTTCCACGATCCTTGCCACAGCCCGATGAAGACCTACCAGCCGATCAAGGTGGTGAACCAGCTGATGGGCACGCAGGACATCAAGGTCAACGACCGCTGCTGCGGCGAGGCCGGCACATTCGCCGTGACGCGACCGGACATCGCCACACAGGTGCGCTTCCGCAAGACGGAGGAGCTGCGCAAGGCCACGGACGCCCTGCGTGCCGACGGCAACACCGACAAGGTGAAGATACTCACATCCTGCCCCGCCTGCCAGCAGGGCTTGTCGCGCTATGCCGACGATGTGCGTGCCGACGCCGGCTACGTCGTGGTGGAAATGGCCAAGCACCTGCTCGGACCGGACTGGCTGGCGGATTATGTCGCCAAAGCGAACAGCGGCGGGATCGAACGCGTACTGCTCTAACTCTCCCCGCTTGACGGCAAGACGCACCTCGTGGAAAGTAGCGGCCTAAATATAAAAAGACAGCCATGCTGACACTTCCACTCGAGCCTACCGACGACCGCGCCAATCCGCTTTTCAAGGACGAGTCGGGCTGCGCCAAATGGCTCAGCCAGTTGCAGCTGACCAACCTGCAGCTGGCGCACAGCCTGCTGCTTACCCAGATCAATGAACTCAACCGCTACCCCATGCGCGGCCTTGAGCGCCTTAACACGCTGGAGCGGCTGCGCGAAACGGTAGGCTACGTGCAGGACGACTACGCCAAGAAGCTGATCGCCAAACCGTTGCCGCTCAATGAGAGCGAACTGATGGTGTTCGTTGCCATCGTGCAGCTCTGGCAGGCGATGGTGCTGGGCTACCAGCGCTGCCTGCAGGCCTACATGGCCGGCGACAAACAACTCGCCAAGCACGGCGCGCTTCTATGCCAGCGCTGTCTGCTGTATAGCGGCCTGGAGATCTTCGAGCACTTGCGCACCGGGTATGAATTCGACGCCAAACTATGGCACCAATTGCATGCGCTGTATGCCTTCGCCGAGCAACAGGATCTGCAAGGAACGGAGGTACTCGACCCGCTGAACGGCAAGCACCGCAGCAGCTGCCGCAGCATCTACGTCAAGACCCTGCTCGCCTGCTATGCGCATCCGGCCGAACTGACCCGCTCGCAACTTCACCTGCTGGATAACTGGCTCGCGCAATGGAGCAGCATGGTGACCGTGGAGCGCACCTACACCGTCAGCAAGGGCGATGCCCAGCCGCTCGCGGTGGACCTGAACAACAAGTACGGCCTGCAATCCCTCAAGCAAGTGGCCCAAAGCGACAGCATCCGCTATCTGGCAATGGTGCCGCTTTCCAAGCTGCTGCGCGTCAAGACCATCCTGTTGCAGCAGGGCCAGACGCCCCAACAGCTCGAGTTGTGCGATCACTGCTCCGGTGTCGACTGCGTCGAGTTCCTGACGGCATTGCACCGCTACTGGTGCGAGGACCACTCGACCCGCTTCGGCGAGCGCTATCCTGTCGCTCAGAATGCGCAGCTGTGTTACCGCATGGAGGGCATCTACGCGCACCTGACCGGCAAGCCGTTCCGGCAACCCGGCCGCGACACCGGCACCGACAGTGTGGCGCGGCGGCAGATCGAAACCTTTGGGCGGGTACTGCAGGACGCGCACAACAAGGAGCTGCTGGAGATGGGTTTCCCGCTGGAGACTTGGCAATTCGAGAACGAGAGCATCCTGGGCGCAAGGCTGACGCGCGAGGACACCTTCGGAGGGAGGCTGAGTTACAACCAGTTGATCGCGCTGCGTCCCAGCGATGCGGAGACCTTCATGCTGGGTGCGACGGCATGGGCGAACGTGACGCGTGGCGGCAAGCTGCAGATCGGCGTGCGCTATCTGCCCGGGGTCGCCGAAGCAGTCAGCATCCGTGCGGCCGGAATCAACGTGAGCGCGTCGGAAAAATACGTGCCGGCCTTTCTGCTGCAAGCCGTTCCCGCATTAAAGACCCCCGCCAGCCTGATCATCCCGCGCGACTGGTTCCAGCCGGGCCGCGTGGTGGAAGTCCTGCACCAGAACAGGGACACCGAGAGCATGAAGATGGGCTTCAGCGTGGAGCGCGGCATCGATTACGAGCGCGTCAGCTTCAGTGTGGTGTAACTATCTTTCGAAGCGCGTTGCAGGCGGTTGAAAACGTAGCGCGCAACGCCGCGAGGCCACCGCATAACCAGCGACTTGGCCGTTGTATTTTGACGGCCTAGTCGGCTAGTTGTTTCACCAGTAGTTTTTCAACCGCCTGCTAACGCACAACGCGCTTGATCGGGAACACCAGGGTGAAGGTGCTGCCCTTGCCCTCTTCGCTCAACACCTCGAGTTTGGCCTGGTGGCGCATCGCGATATGCTTCACGATCGCCAGCCCCAGGCCGGTCCCGCCCGTCTCGCGCGAGCGGCTGCGGTCGACGCGGTAGAAGCGCTCGGTCAGGCGCGGGATGTGCTGCGGCGCGATGCCGATGCCGCTGTCCTGCACAGAGAATACCGGCTGCTCATTGCGCTCCGCCCAGCGGAGCAGGATTTCTCCACCCTCGGGGGTATAGCGGATCGCGTTGCTAAGCAAATTGCCGAACGCGCTGCGGAGCTCCTCGCGATTGCCGAGCACCTTTGCCTTGCCCGGCATTTCCAGGCGCAGTGTATGCCGCCCTGCGCTCAGCAACTGCCCATCCTGATATATCTCATTGAGCAGAGCATGGATGTCCAGCTCATCCTCGCTCATCGGTGTCTGGTCGTTCTCCAGGCGCGACAGGGTGAGCAGGTCTGATACCAGGCTCTCCATGCGCCTGGTCTGTTCCGCCATCAATTGCAACGCACGCCGCGCATTGTCCTTGCTGATATCCGGCATGTCCTGCAGGTTCTCGACGAAGCCGTTCACCACGGTCAGCGGCGTGCGCAACTCGTGCGACACATTCGCGACGAAATCGCGCCGCATCGCCTCGATGCGTTCCATCTGAGTGATGTCGCGGCTGATCAGCAGCCGCTTGTTCTCCCCGTAGGGAATGAGCTTGATGGACAGCACCATGTCGTGGTGGCGCGCCGGGCGCATTACCAGCGGCTCGCTGGGATTCGATTCTTGCAGGTACTCCAAAAATTCCGGCTGGCGCACCAGGTAAGTGATGTCCTGCATGATGTCGTGCTGGGCATCGAGACCGAAATGCTGTTCCGCGAGCGGATTGCACCACTCGATGCGGTTCGCCTCGTTCAGGATCGCCACGCCTTCCGGCAATGCGGCGGTTGCCTGCTCGATGTGCTGCAACTCTGCGGCCAGTTCCTGCTTGGTCTGTTTGTGGCGCTTGACCATCCGGTAAAGCTGGGAGAACACCTCATCCCATATGCCGCCGGCCTCGGGGATGTTCTCCAGGCGCGCATCGTTCAGCCATACTCCCAGCTTGTAGAGCTGCCGCGCATGCATCGCCATCACCACCAGCAGCACCACCAGCATGAACGCTGCCGCCACGGTGGCCGAAAACAGGCCCCACAGCAACAACGCGAACAGAGTGACGAAGACGATGGGTATGCTCAGGCGCAGCCAGAATTCACGCAAAAAAATCTCCCTGTAACCACCCGCGGGCAACCGTCTTTGGGTTGCTTGGCGGAATGGCGACTGTTTTATTATGTTGTCGAAAAACGGTACCCGCTGCCGCGCACCGTCTGAATCAGGCCGTCCATGCCCGCCGGTTCGAGTGCGGCGCGCAGGCGGCGGATATGCACGTCCACCGTGCGCTCCTCCACGAACACCTGCGTACCCCACACCTGGTCGAGCAACTGGGTGCGGCTATACACACGCTCCACATGAGTCATGAAAAAATGCAGCAGACGGAACTCCGTCGGCCCCAGCTCGATGGCCTCTCCCTTCGCGCTGACGCGGTGCGACATCGGCGACAGCTCCAGCCCGCCCGCCGCAACCGTCTCGTCCGGCATCTGCGGGATATGGCGGCGCAGCACGGCACGGATGCGCGCCATCAGTTCGCGCGGCGAGAACGGCTTGGTGATGTAATCGTCCGCGCCGGACTCCAGCCCGAGCACCTTGTCGCGCTCATCGCCGCGCGCGGTCAGCATGATAATCGGAATGTCCTTGGTGCGCGCATCGGCGCGCAACTGTTTTGCCAGCACCACGCCGCTGGTGTTCGGCAGCATCCAGTCCAGCAGGATCAGGTCCGGCAGCTTGCTGCGGATCTGCTGCCAAGCGCTGTCTGCATCTTCGGCACGGAACACCTGGAAACCGGCCTGCATGACGTTGAACTCCAGCAACTCCTGGATCGCCGGCTCATCTTCTACTATCAACACTTTCGCGTTCATTGCCACTCCCTCGCCGTCTGTCGAAGTTGCAAGGGTATGAAGAATTTATGACAAACGTATGACACTGCTCAGTCAACCGAATGGCTGTGATGATGCGGGGCAGGCACATGGTCGGTAAGGCTCGCGGCGTGATGGTGCAGGTAAGCGTGCTCGGGCTCCTGCGGCAGCGGCTTGCCGATCAGGTTCGGCAGCACCGATCCGGCCACCATGCCGACCATGCTCATCAGCAGGCCGATCAGCTGCGGAGGCCAAACCTCGGAGGGTTCGAGCGCCTCGCACAATGCCCAACTCGACAGGCCGAACAACATCGCCAGCAACGCCCCCTGCGTGTTGGCGCGCTTCCAGTACAGGCCGAAGGCGAGCGGCACGAATGCCGCCACCAGCGTGATCTTGTAGGCATTCTCCACCATCTTGAAGATGGAAAGCTGGGAGTTCAGCGCCACGGTCAGCACCACCGCGCCGAACCCCCACAGCGTGATGCGCATGGCGCGCAGGAACTGGTGGTCGGTCATGTTCTTGAACATGAAGTGCTTGAGGATGTTCTCGGTGAACGCCACCGAGGGTGCGAGCAGCGTGGCCGAGGAGCAGCTCATGATGGCGGAGAGCAGCGCACCGAAGAAGATCACCTGCGCAAACACCGGCGTGTGTTCGAGGATCAGCGTCGGCAGCACCAGCTGCGAATCCTGCTCCAGCAGGTCGCCGAACAGCTTGGGGTCGACCAGCGTCGCGGAATAGGCGAGAAACATCGGCACGAAAGCAAAGGCGAAGTACAGCGAGCCGCCCAGCACCGAGCCACGCACGGCGGTCTTCTCGTTCTTTGCTGCGGTGATGCGCTGAAACACGTCCTGCTGCGGGATCGAGCCCAGCATCATGGTCAGCCACGCGCCGATGAACGGCACCCACTGCGTGTAATCCCCCCTGGGAAAGAAGTCGAGCTTGCCGGCGGCCTGCGCGTGCGACACCACCGCGCCGACGCCGCCGGTCATGCCGCTGACGAACCAGGCGATGAACAGCATGCCGCACATGATCACCGTCATCTGCACGAAATCGAGCAGCGCCACCGACCACATGCCACCGAAGGTGGTGTAGGTCAGCACGATCAGCGCGCCGATCACCATGCCGGCCTCCCGCGAGACCCCGCCGTCGCTCACCACGTTGAACACCAGGCCCAGCGCCATGATCTGCGCCGACACCCAGCCGAGGTAGGAGATGACGATGCACACCGCCGCAATCAATTCGACCGCTTTGTTGTAGCGCACGCGATAGAAGTCGCCGATGGTGAGCAGATTCATGCGGTACAGCTTGTTGGCGAAGAACAGGCCCGCGAGGATCAGGCACAGGCTCGCACCGAATGGATCGGCGACGACCCCGCCCATGCCTTCCTTGACGAAAGTGGCCGAGATGCCCAGCACCGTCTCCGCGCCGAACCAGGTGGCGAACACCGTGGCGGTAACGACGGGCAGCGGCAGATGGCGCCCGGCCACGGCAAAATCCTTTGCGCTATGCACGCGCGTCGCGGCATACAGACCGATGCCGATGGAAACCAGCAGATACAAGATGACGAACCAGACCAGCATGACAAGCACTCGCTCGAAATCGCAACGAAGCGGATTCTAGCAGCCTTGCGCGCGATTAAGCCAAACAAAAAGGCCGCCGTGGAACACGGCGGCCTTTAACGTCCAGCGAACGTGAATTACAGTTCTTTGGCGTGATTCGCCAGGTACTTCGCCACGCCGTCCGGAGATGCCTGCATGCCGGCCTTGCCCTTGTTCCAGCCTGCGGGGCAGACTTCGCCGTGCTCTTCAGTGAACTGAAGCGCGTCGACCATGCGGATCATCTCGTCGATGTTGCGGCCCAGCGGCAGGTCGTTCACCACCTGATGACGCACCTTGCCGGCGCGGTCGATCAGGAAAGAGCCGCGGAATGCCACGCCTGCGGCGTCGAACTCCACGTCGTAGGCCTTGCAGATCTCGTGCTTGACGTCGGCGATCAGCGGGTACTGCACCTGGCCAATACCGCCCTTCTCGACGGGGGTGTTCTTCCAGGCGAGGTGGGTGAACTGCGAGTCGATGGACACGCCGATCACTTCTACGTTGCGCTTCTTGAACTCATCCAGGCGGTGGTTGAACGCGATCAGCTCGGACGGGCACACGAAGGTGAAGTCCAGGGGATAGAAGAAGAGCACGGCGTATTTGCCGTCAATGTGCTTCTTCAGATTGAAATTTCCGTTGATTTCGTTGTTGCCCATCACGGCAACGGCATTGAAATCGGGGGCGGCTTTACCGACGAGAACTGCCATGGTTTGCTCCTAAAAGGGTGATTTGTGTTGGGTGGCGCAATTTAGGCTATTTGCCATTGCCGCGTCAACCTTGTGCAGAGCGTGGGCTTATCGCGCCGCCCAGGCGGAAATCCAGGGCGGACTGGACTATGTCTGTTTTGCGATGCCCTGCTCGAAAGCGCGTATCTCCGCAATGCCATTGACCCAGGGCAACCGGCTCTCGCAATAGATGTTGGCGGTGGGAGCCATGTCCAGCGATGAGGATATCCCCCCGAGATAGACCATGCACAGGCCGGGATATCTGGCATTCTTGTTGAATAGCGGGGTGCCGCATCGTTTGCAGAAATGTTTATGCGCATGCTCTGCGGGATTGAACACGGCGATCGCCTCGTTCCCTTCGGTAATTTCCAATGCCGCCTCCGGAAACACGGCATAGGTCGAAAAGGCCGCCCCGCTATGCTTACGGCAGAAATTGCAATGGCAATTCACCAGCGCCTTGGGCGCGCAAGCCAGCTTGTATTTAACCGCATTGCAGAAACAAGAGCCCAGAATTCCCATATCCCTCCCCGTCGCCGCTCGCCGGACGCGTCCGTCAATTAATCGACACCATGGTTATTGAATTGTATCCGGTGCAGTTGCGCATACACCCCGTCGCGCGCCAGCAGTTCGCGGTGCGTACCGGTCTCGGCGATCTCGCCCTTCTGCATCACGACGATGCGGTCGGCCTTTTCGATGGTGGACAGGCGGTGTGCGATGACCAGCGTGGTGCGGCCCTGCATCAGGGTCTCCAGCGCGGCCTGCACGTGGCGCTCGGATTCGCTGTCCAGCGCCGAGGTCGCCTCGTCAAGGATCAGGATGGGCGCGTCCTTGAGGATGGCGCGCGCGATGGCGATGCGCTGGCGCTGGCCGCCGGAAAGTTTCACGCCGCGCTCTCCGACCAGTGTGTCCAGCCCTTCCGGCCATTCGCGGATGAACTCCATCGCATGCGCGGCGGTCGCGGCCGCGACGATCTCGTCCTCGCTCACCTCTCGCATCTGCCCGTAGGCGATGTTCGCCGCGACGGTGTCGTTGAACAGCACCACTTCCTGGCTCACCAGCGCGATGTTGGCGCGCAGACTGGCCAGCGTCAGATCGTGGATATCGTGGCCGTCCAGAGTGATGCGACCGCCGGTCGGCGTATAGAAGCGCGGCACCAGGTTGGCGAGCGTGGTCTTGCCGCTGCCGGAAGCACCGACCAGCGCGATGTTCTCTCCGTCGCGGATATGCAGCGAAATATTCTGCAATGCCGGGCGTGCCTCCGGCGCATAGAAGAACTGCACATTGTCGAACTGCAGTTCGCCGCGCACGCGCCCGATCGCAACCGTGCCGCAATCGGTCTCGCTCTCGGTGTCGATCAGCTCGAACACACTCTCCGCCGCGGCCAGCCCGCGCTGCAGGAATTCGCTCACGCCGGTGAGGCGCTTGATCGGCGCGGTCAGCATCAGCATCGCGGCGATGAAGGAGAGGAAGCCGCCCACCGTAGTCTCATCCGCCTTCGATTGCAGCGTGACGAGATAGACGATAACAGCGAGCGCGATGGCCGCGACCATCTGCACGATGGGCACGTTCGCCGCCGCCGCGGCGGCCTGCTTCATGGTGTAGCGGCGCACCCAGTTGGCCTGGTCGTGGAAGCGTCCGCGTTCATACTGCTGACCACCGAACAGCTTCACCACCTTGTGCGCGGTGACGCTCTCCTCGATCACCTGGGTAATGTCGCCCATGGCACGCTGCGAGTCGCGGCTGCTATTACGCATGCGTTTGCTGATGGTGCGGATGATGTAGGCGATGACCGGCGCCATCACCAGGGTCAGCAGTGTCAGCTTCCAGTTGAGATAGAACAGCCAGCCCAGCAAGCCCGCGATGATGATGGAGTCGCGAACGGTGATGGTCACCACGGTGGTCGCAGCCGCCGTTACCTGCGTCACGTCGAAGGTCAGCTTGGAAATCAAAATACCCGTGGCGTGATCGTCGTAGTAACGCGTGGGCAGCGACAACAGCTTGCGGAACATCTCGTCGCGCAGATCCATCACCAGTTTGTTGCCTACCCAGTTGATGGCATAGGTCGAGACGAAGGTCGCCACGCCGCGCACGAAGAAAATCCCCACGATAAAGTAGGGCGCGAGCCTGATGACCGTATCGTCTTTGTTGACGAAAGTGCCATCCAGCATGGGCTTGAGCAGGGCCGGCAGCAGCGGCTCGGTGGCCGCCGCAACCACCATGCCGATGATGGAAATCGCGAAGGCGCGCCAATAGGGTTTGACGTAACCGAGAAGGCGCAGGTAAAGCTGGCTGTTGGTCATATTCATGATGGCGCGCACTTTAGCAGAAAAGCGCCCGCCAAACCGCTCCGTCCGCCCTGCAACTGGACAGCCCGCGCGCCCGCTGCTAGTCTGCCCGCGCCTTCGTTTCCCATGCAGACCATGTTGCGAGAACTGCGCCTCTTCCTCACCGCCGTCCAATTCTTCACGCGCCTGCCCGTGCCGGCATGGGTGGGCCACTCCGCGCAGCAGCTTGAACAGGCCGCGCGCTACCTGCCGCTGGTCGGTGCAGCCGTCGGCGTCATCGCCGCCGCATTACTGTGGCTGAGCGCACAAGTGCTGCCGCTGTCGCTGGCAGTGGGACTGAGCATGGTTGGAGGCATCCTCGTCACCGGCGCATTCCACGAAGACGGCCTGAGCGATTTCGCCGACGGTATGGGCGGCGGACACACCAAGGAGAAGGCGCTGGCGATCATGAAGGACTCGCGCGTCGGGGCCTACGGCGTGATCGCCCTCGTGCTGGTGCTGCTGCTTAAATTCGAGGCGCTGGTTGCCCTGTGCCGCGAACACTCCCTGGTTATCGCCGCCGCGGCGCTGATCGCGGCACACGCCGTCAGCCGCCTGATGGCGGCCAGCATCATGCTGACGCAGCACTACGTCCGCGAAGACGACCGTGCGCGCGCCAAGCCCGCCATACAACAGCTCAGTCACTTCAGCTTTGCCATCGCACTGCTCACCGCCATCGCAACCCTGGTCATCTTGTTCGCGGCAGGTGCTAAGGTCACCGCCATATTCGCCGCCGCAGCCGCTGCAATCCTGATGCGCGCCTACCTCGCTTGGCGACTGAAAAAACGGCTTGGCGGCTACACCGGCGACTGTCTGGGCGCAGTGCAGCAGCTCAGCGAACTGGCGTTCTACCTCGGCCTGCTCGCCGCCATCTGATGCAGACGCTTTATCTCATCCGCCACACCAGGCCGCGCATCGCCCCCGGTATCTGTTACGGACAGTTCGACATCGACGTGGCCGACAGCTTCGAGGAAGAAGCTGGCAACGTCCTGCACTACCTGCCGCCACTGGAACTCGTCATCGCCTCGCCCCTGCGGCGCGCTCGCCGCCTGGCCGAACACCTGGCGCAAGCGCAGAACTGCGAACTACGCAGCGATGCGCGCCTGATGGAAAAACATTTCGGCGCATGGGAAGGCAAAGCATGGGACGACATCCCTCGTAACGAGATCGATGCCTGGGCCGCCGACGTCATGGACTACGCCCCGCCGGGCGGCGAGTCTGCGCAGGAGGTGATGCAGCGCGTGCGGGCTTTCATGCGCGACCTGGTGCAGCTGCCCCAGCAGAACATCGCACTGACCGCGCACGGCGGCAGCATCCGCGCAATGCTGGCGTCGATGGCGAACGTGCCGCTGGCACATACGCTGAACTGGCAGATGGAATATGGGGCGGTGATTTGCGTAAGGAATTGAACAGGAGGAGCGCCCGCTGCTAACGAACCAGCTGGTTCATTTCGATGATGGGCATCAGGATCGCCAGCACGATGGTCAGCACCACCCCGCCCATCGCCAGGATGAGCAGGGGTTCCAGCAAGGAGGTCAGTATCGAAGTGTAGTTGCTTATCTCCTGTTCCTGCTGGACAGCCGCACGCTCAAGCATCGTATCAAGTTTGCCGCTCGCCTCGCCGCTCGCAATCAGGTGAATCAATATCGGGGGAAACAGGCCTGAGACAGCGAGGGCGCGGCTCAACCCCACACCCTCGCGCACTTTTTTGGAAGCTTCGTCCAGCGCGCGTTTCATAGGAAGATTGCTCACCACACCTGCGGCCGTCTGCAAGGAAACCAGCAACGGCACACCGCTGCCGGACAGGATCGCCAGGGTGCTGGCCATGCGCGCCGTATTGATGCCGCGCACCAGGCGCCCGACCATCGGCAGGCGCAGCAAGCGCAAATGCCACTGGTAAAGAATTTCTTCGCGGCCCAACAACACATGTACGGTAAAACCAGCCCCTGCCAGCGCCGCCAGCAAATAGAACCATGATGCCTGTAACAGGGAACTCAGGCCGATAAGCAGCCGCGTCAATAACGGCAAGGCTTGGTGCGACTGCTGGAATACATTCACCACCTGCGGCACGACATACACCAGCAAACCCATGACCACCAGCAGCGCCACCAGCGTGACGATGGCGGGGTACACGAAAGCCAGCCCAACCTTTTGCCGCAAGGCCTGCCTTGATTCGGTGTAATCGGCCAGACGCAGCATTACATGGCTTAATTCTCCCGATGCCTCGCCCGCTTTCACCAGCGCGCGGTAGATATCGGGGAACACACGTTCATAATGCCCCAAGGCCTGGGCCAACGTATGCCCCGCTAGCAATTCCGCGCGCACGCCGGCCAATACCTGGCGCAGAGTCTCGTTCTCACTTTGCTCGATCAAGGCGCTGATCGCCTGTTCCAGAGGCAATCCTGCATCGAGCAAAGTTGCCAGTTGGCGTGTCAGCATACTGAGTTGCGCGGATGAAACTCCTCTGCGCCAACGCCAGCGTTGTCCCTCGCCTGCATCCAGCATGTCCTGCGAGACTGCATGAACTGCGACTGCCATCAAGCCCAATTCACGCAAGCGCGCACGCGCCTGGCGCAGGGCATCCGCCTCAATCACTCCGCGAGTGACCTGACCGACCTCATTCAGTGCTTCATAGCGAAAAGCAGCCATGGCTAATTTGCCTTATTCTCGAGTGACACGCAGCAACTCTTCCAGCGAAGTCACACCGGCAACCACCAGGCGCACTCCATCCCGGCGCAGACCATGCATTCCGCGCTGCATGGCGTATTCCCGCAACGATTGCTCAGCCACGCGGTCGTGTATCAGCCGGCACAAGCCGCCATCCACACGCAGCAGTTCGTATATCCCGGTGCGCCGCCGGTAGCCACTGTGCCCGCAGGCGGGGCAGCCTTTCGGGCGGTACAGCACTGACGGCTTTGCACCTTCCAGCAATGCCAGCTCGGTGGCATCGGGAACATACTCCTCGCGACACTCGGCGCACAGGCAACGCACCAGCCGTTGCGCGAGCACGCCGAGCAGACTCGATGACAGCAGGAAGGGCTCCACCCCCATATCGGTCAAGCGCGTCACGGCGCTCGCGGTATCGTTGGTATGCAGCGTCGCCAGTACCAGGTGTCCGGTCAGGCTGGCCTGCACGGCGATCTGAGCCGTTTCCAGGTCGCGGATCTCACCGATCATGATCACGTCCGGGTCCTGCCGCAGGATAGCCCGCAGCGCACGAGCGAAGCTCATGTCTATGCGCGGATTCACCTGTGTCTGGCCGATGCCGTCGAGGTCGTATTCAATGGGATCTTCCACTGTCATCACGTTGGTCACGCTTGCGTCTATGCGCGACAGAGCAGCATACAGTGTCGTGGTCTTGCCGGAGCCGGTCGGCCCAGTCACCAGCACGATGCCGTGTGGCTGGCGCACCAACTCGTCCACCGCAGCCAGCGTCGCGCCATCCATGCCCAGGCGCGACAGGTCGAGCCGCCCGGCATCTTTGTCGAGCAGGCGCAACACCGCTCGCTCACCATGCCCGGTCGGCAAGGTAGACACGCGCACATCCACGGGACGCCCGGCCAAACGCAAGGTGATGCGCCCATCCTGGGGCAGGCGTTTTTCCGCGATGTCCAGTTCTGCCATGATCTTGATGCGCGACACCATCGCCGCATGCAATGCGCGATGCGGCTCGATCACATCCTTCAGCGTACCGTCCACGCGGAAGCGCACGACCGAGCGCGTTTCAAAGGGCTCGATGTGGATGTCGGAAGCGTTCTCGCGCACCGCCTGGGTCAGCAAGGCATTGATCATCCGGATTACCGGCGCATCGTTTTCCGCATCCAGCAAATCCTCGGTCTGAGGCAGGTCATGGATCAATTGCGACAAATCCATGTCCTGCTCGACATCCCCGACCATCGCCGCCGCAGAACCATCTGCCTGCGAATATGCGCCCGCCAGCGCCTGGTTGAACGCTTCCGCTGGCAACATCACGGCGCGCAACGGCACTCCCAGGACGCGCCGCACTTCGGCCAGCGCCTCCGCCGCCGCATCCGCACGCACCTGCACCTCGGCACCCTCTGCGGAACAATGCGTCAGCAACACGCCCTTGGCCTTGGCAAAGGAATAGGGAATTTTGGGGGGAACTTGCCTGCCAGAAAAGGAATTAGCGTGCTGGTCCATAGAGCAACGGGTCAAGGTTTCGCTACAGCCGGTTTATCAACAGCAGGAGCAGATGGGGCAACAGCCTCAGGCGGCTTCGACAACGACAATTCCTGCTTCAGGCTAAACGGCGCAACTTGCGGCGCAGGCATATCCGGCAACAGGGCGCGTGAAGGCATCTGGCTGTTCGCTTGCTCGCCGCGCAAGTAGTCGTAACGATCTTGCGTCAACCCCTGCGAAGCCAGTGCAGTGCGCAGAACGTAAGGACGGATGAACACCATCAGGTTGGTCTTGGTGCGCTGCCGTCTTTCGTGCCGGAACAGATTCCCAAACAAGGGAACATCGCCCAGCACCGGAACCTTGTCTTCGCCGTTGCTGACCGAATCCTGAATCAGGCCGCCCAGCACGATGATCTGCCCTTCGTCCACGAGCACGCTGGACTCAAGGGAGCGCTTGTTGGTGATCACCCCGGCGGCATTATTGATGGTCTGGGTCTGCACGCTGGACACTTCCTGATAGATCTGCAGCTTCACTGAGCCTCCCTCGGAAACCTGCGGCTTGATGCGCAAGGTCAGGCCCACGTCCTTGCGCTCGATGGTCTGGAACGGCGTTGCGGTGGTCGCGCTTCCTGTCTGCGCATAACTCCCGGTGATGAACGGCACATTCTGGCCGATGATGATCTTTGCTTCCTCGTTATCCAGCGTCAGCAAATTCGGCGTGGACAGAATGTTCGCATTGGCGTCATTTTCCAGGAAACGCGCCAGCATGCCGAGGTTCAGCACCGTTCCCAAACCCGGTATTGTCGTCGTGCCCCTCACGATGCCGATGTTCAAACCATTGCCCACCGTGGTGCCGATGTTCGTTGTGGCGGTAGAGCCCATCGCCGAAATGATATTTCCGCCGCCCACTCCCTGCACGCCGAAATTCGTCCCGCCGATCACCTGCGCACCCGGCTTGTTGATGCCGTTCAAGCCCTGCCACTGGACGCCGAATTCAGCCACTTTGTCCGCCGTCACCTCCACGATCAGCGCCTCCACGAACACCTGGGCCCGGCGAACATCAAGCATATCCACCACTGCCCGCAAA